>JBAWCO010000808.1:0-6397 GCA_049590315.1 Occallatibacter sp.
GATCTGGGCTATCTTGTGCCCGGAGCTTACACGGTGTACAAGAATGTGGATTTCGGAGTTTCGGTTAGCGGCGTTAGTGTTCGAGCAGCCAGCGGCGGCAATGGCGGTACCGCTGAGTTCCATCTCGATGGTGTAGACGGTCCATTGGTGGCCACGGCGACACTGCCCGTCACTGGAGGCTGGCAGACTTGGGAGACTGTTGCTGCGAACGCGACCGGCGCGTCCGGAATCCACGACGTGTATGTCGTCTTCAAGGGAACCGGCAGCATTGCCAACGTGAACTGGTTTGAGTTCAAATAGCGTGAGCGCTATGTGAAGTGCAGGTGCTAGGAAGATAGGCGTGCCGCCTGAAGCTGTTTCCATTTATCCGGAAGCCAGTTTTGCAGTTCGCTTTTGCGCACCTGCGATAGATTCGTCAGCAACTGCGTGAGATACAACTGCGGGTCTATATCGTGCCGGCGGCAGGTACTGGTCAGGCTGGCCAAGATCGCCGCCGTTCTGCCGCCACGTGGATTGCCGACGAAGAGGCTGTTCTTTCGATTGAGAACAACGCGCTTCATCTCGCGTTCGCTGACATTGTTGTCGATGGGAACCGCACCATCGGACGAGAACACGTTCAGTTCCGTCCACTGGCTCAGTGCGTAGTTCACCGCCTCGGCCATTGGATGCTTGGGCAGCAACTGCTCTTTCCAGGCGTGGAACTTCTCGCGCAGCGTGCTCAGCACCGGCGCCGACTGCTGCTGACGCAGCTTCAGGCGCTCCTCCACGGAGATATCTTTCGCTTGCCTTTCGACCGCATAGAGCGCGCGCACCAACTCGATCGCCTCCCGCGCGATCTCAGGAGCGGCTTTCTCCGCCTCGATCACCTTGCGTCGCAGGTGCGCCCAACATCCTGCACGCGTGATCTCGTTGCCCGCAACAACGCCGTTGTAGCCGCCGTAAGCGTCTGCAAGAAGAACCTGCCGGTAATTCTTCAGAAAATACTTCGGTCCGTCGCGTCCTCGATTCAAGGTAAAGTCGAAGACGTTGTATGGATAACTGTCATCGCCAACATAGACCCACATGCGAGCGTTGGCGGTCTTACCCTTGCTCAGCATGGGCATGATCGTATCGTCGGTGGCCACCACGTGCGAGGCTCTCACTCGCTCCGCCATCAACTCCCACAGTGGTTCAGCCAGATCGGCCATATCACCGCACCACACCGACTGCGTCGCCCGCGAGATCTCAAACCCTTGCCGTGCGAAGATGTCTTCCAACCTGTAGTAAGGGAGGTAATCAGAAAATTTGCTGGTAACGATAAAAGCCAGAAGCCCCGGCCCGGCCATGCCCTTGTCGATCGCCATCTCCGGCTTGGCCGCCGTCTCCATCTGCGGGTTATCGCCATTGCTTTCGCAGCCTGTGCAGGCATACTTGCAGCGCACATGATGGATGCGCACGAAGTGGCCGGGAAGATATTCCACCTGCCAGCTTTCGTCCGTGCCGATCTGCTTGCGCTCGATGCCGCAGCAGGGGCAGGCCCGTTCGGCCGCGTTCAACTCGTGCAACTGGGTTGTTACGGGAAGGTTTTCGAAGTTAGCAAGATTGCGCCGCCCCTTGCGCCGCTTCACGCGCCGAAGCTCTTCCGTCGGTTCGTTGCGCGACGGAAGATCGTCCGGATTAGCCGGCTTCAGGTCCATCTCCTCGGCGAAGTTCAGAAGCATCTGTGCCAGGTCGCCAGACGATTGCAAACGATCGGCACGAGGGCCGTAGTACCACTTGCGATATCGATCCAACTCCAGCTGCAAGCGAAGATTTTCAACGTGAAGATCGTTGGCGCGCTTGGTCTGCTCTTCGGCAAGTTGGCTCTGCTTGTCGCGCTCATCTATCAGCGCGACCAGCATGGCTTTCAGCGCCTGGCTGTCATCGGGAAGAGCAACTGGATTGGCTTCGTTATTCACTCGCCTATTCGATGCAAGTGATGCGTCGCAAGTTACATCAAGCTATAACTCTTTGCATAATATTTTTGTTAGTTTCCGTTCCGCGTTCATAGCGCGGAACGCGTTTCAGCTTCGACATATCGATCCCATCCAAAATCATCGCTAACTCGCTTGCTCGCAGTTCCACAGAACGTCTTCCGGCGTCCATCCGCGGAAGCTTGAAGACTCCGCCTTCGAGGCGCTTGTACCACAACCAAGAATGCACAGGTTCCAATCGCAGCCAGACGTCTTGTGCGAGTGACGCATCCCTTTCATCCGCTCAGCGGACGGCAACTGCCCTGTGTTGGCGAGCGATACAACCGTTATGGTATGACTCTGCTGCTTGAGAGCGACGATGGGTTGATTTACTCTGTGCCGCCGCAGTGGACGGATCTGGTGCCTCCTGATCCCGAGGTCGTCCTGGGCGAGCAGCGGGCACTTTTCCGCGTCTCGGACCTGCTGGAACTTGCCCGCTTAGTGGACCGGCTCAGTGGCACGATTCTTCAGGGAGGTGAAAATGCTTCGTAAGGCAAATTCTGCCGCAAGTGTAAATCTAACTACGCCGCAATCGTGTAATGTTGTCGCGAGGTATCTGCGGAATATTCAGCATGAATCAAGTTGTTCAACGCAGAATTTCCTTGACAATCGTTATATATGCGGCATAATTATAGAAACGATCGGCAAGCCGATCCTCGGAGATCGCGGTGGCCGCCAAAAGCGACAGCAAGCACCCCAAAGTCCGGGCCCTGCTCGAAGAGGGCACGTTGAATCCGGTGCCTGGAAAGGTCCAGGATCCGAAGTTCCATGTGGACGAGTTCTTCGATCCGCACGACATCGTGCAGGTCAAATACGAGATGCTGCGCCGTGTATCGGTGGAGAACGCATCGGTGACCAGCGCTACAGAGGAATACGGCGTATCCAGGCCGACATACTATCAGACCAGAGCCAGCTTCGAGGAGGCAGGGATCGCCGGGCTAGTGCCCAGAAAGCGTGGTCCACACGGTCCGCACAAGGTACGGGATGCGGTGCTGGCATTTGTCCAGGAGCGACTGGTCGCAGGCGAGCCCGTTCGAGCGCGGCAGATGGCCCAGCAAATACGGAAGAAATTCAATCTCGATATCCATCCAAGGACGATCGAGCGAGCGGTGAAAGTAAAAAAAACTGTGCGCTGAGCGCAGATGGCGGAGAGTGTCGAGGGTGGCTGGAGGACGTCGTGGGGCAATACGAGGCCCTCCGCAATGCTGCACTGGGGCATCCGCTGCCGCCGGAGTCTCGCTGCGGACACATGCTCTTTCTTCGCCGGGGCATGTGGGCATGGGCACGGGTTATGGCCGCGCCTCCTGAAAGCAAGCCGCAGGATCCCGGGTGCCGAGCATCGTTGAGCTTCGCCGCGCCGGACGAATCCAGATCCGTCATTTATGTCTTCGCGGCAATGGCCATGAACACCGAGCTTCGAGGAGCGACATCATGAGCGATTCCTTGAAAGTGCAGCCTCACCATCTTGAGCGGGGCGCGTACCTATATGTTCGGCAGTCATCGATGCGGCAGGTCATCGAAAATGTCGAGAGCACGAAGCGTCAGTACGCACTGCGCGGCCGGGCAATCGCGCTCGGCTGGCAAGATGATGAGATCGTGGTCGTCGATTGCGATCAAGGCGAATCGGGAGCGTCGGCGGCCTGGCGCGAGGGTTTTCAGCATCTGGTCGCGGAAGTAAGCATGGGCCGCGCCGGCATCGTCATGGGACTGGAGGTCTCGCGCCTGGCGAGGAACAACGCGGACTGGCATCGCTTGCTGGAGATCTGCGCGCTGGCCGATACACTGATCCTCGATGAGGATGGTGTGTACGATCCAGCCAACTTCAATGACCGCCTGTTGCTCGGCCTCAAAGGAACGATGAGTGAGGCAGAACTGCACGTCCTTAAAGCCAGGCTGCGAGGCGGAATCCTGAACAAGGTGCGCCGCGGCGAGTATCGTTGTCCGCTGCCCACGGGCTTCGATTATGACGTGCTCGGGAACGTGGTGCTCGATCCCGACGCACAGATCCGAGATACGATCGCTCACTTCTTCGAGACGTTTTCGCGTGTCGGCTCGGCATGTCAGACGGTAAAGGCCTTTCGAAAAGAGGGTCTGGAGTTTCCGTCCCGCCGCACCGGGGGCGCCACGGTGTTCCGGCCGCTGACCGCTTCGACTGCTATTCGTGTCTTGAGCAACCCCCGATACGCAGGCGTCTACGTGTACGGACGTCGCCGGTATCGGCGAGCCGCGGACGGCCAGACAAAAGTTCAGCTAAAACGCGACTACGATGACTGGCTCGCTTGCATCCCAAATGCCCATCCCAGCTACATCAGTTGGGAGCAACATCAAGAAAACCTGAAGCTACTTGCAGCCAACGGTCGGGGATACGAACTGGCGCGAGGGTCGCCGCCGCGTGAGGGCGCGGCGCTGTTGCAAGGGCGCGCGGTGTGCGGCCGATGCGGCAGGCATTTCCGCGTCACCTATCGCTCCACGCGGGGCAAGCAAGAGGCCTGGTATATCTGCGACCGCGCCCATGGCTATCTAGGTGAGCCGAACTGCCAATCCATCGCCGGACCGCCCATCGATCAAGCCATCGGCGCACTGGTGGCTGAAAGGATGACACCTGCCGCCGCCGAGTTGGCACTCGATATTAGGCGAGAGATCGAAGCTCGGCAACAAGATGCCGATCGGCTGCGCAGCCGCGCGATCGAGCGGGCACAGTTCGAAGCCGATCTGGCGCAACGCCGATTCATGCTGGTCGATCCGGGCAATCGCCTGGTTGCCGACACCCTCGAGGCAGAATGGAACGACAAATTACGTGCCCTAGCCCAAGCGCGAGAGGAGCGCGAACGCGCCCGGCAGCAAGACCAACTTCTCGTGGACGATGCCCTTCGGCAAAGGCTACTCACGATGACAAAGGACTTCAAAAAGCTCTGGAGTGATCCCACTACCCTGAACCGTGAACGCAAACGACTGCTTGCCTGCATCATCGAAGATGCCACGCTTATCAAACTGCCTGAGGAAGGAATCACCAAAGTGCATATTCGTTTCAAGGGAGGCAACACAGAAACCCTGACGACGTCGAACCCCAAGCCATCCGGAGAGCAAGTGAAGACCCCGCCCGTGATCATCCAGTTCGTCGACAAACTCCTCAACAATCACATCTATTCCGAAATCGCTGACATCCTCAATCAACAAGGACTTCGGCCCGGCGGATCGGCCCGACCTGGACGCGGCAACACTACGTTTACCGCCTTGCGCGTTGCCTATCTCGTCCATCGATACTCGCTTCCCTCTCGGTACCACCGGCTTCGCAACCGCGGTATGCTGACGGCAGCGGAAACTGCAGCTCGCCTCGGCGTCCACGAAGCGACGGTTGTGCACTGGGCGGAAAATGGCATCATCACACGACACCCTCACAATGCGCACGCCTACCTCTACGAGTTGCCAGAATCCGCACCAGCCAAGCACAGCAGTCGCTGGGACCGGCTCTCAGATCGGGCTCTGGCTTGCAAAAGAGAGAGGGAATCAAAACCTTCAGATCAAATAGAAAGAGGTGTAGTGTGAAGCCAGTTACTTGTACCACAAAATAAATCCGTCGCGATCCCACGAAAGAATCTTCAACCGATCGCTCCGGCGCGAACGGAAAACGAACAAATGACCACTGAGAGGGTCCTGACCAATGACCGCCTTCACCCGCTCCGCTAGACGGTCAAATCCGCAGCGCATGTCCGTCGCCTCGGTTGCCAACCAGATGCGCGGTCCCTGCGCGCTATCCAGTGCATGCAAACTCGGGAGCCCGATCATCACTCGGTCTCAAGCACAGCCAGCAGAGAACGCAAGTGACTCGAATCGAATCCCGGTTCGACAACAAGGCTGCGTCCACTGTTGAGCCGAACCTCAATCGCTGGATGATGTCCCGGCGCCGCCTTCGGTTGCTCGCTCGGCTGCTTCACTTTCACTTCGACAAACTTCGCCGCTTCACCTTCGCGAATCCGCTTCTTCCAATCGTAGAACTGCGCAGCACGAATCCCGCGCTCACGACAGAATGCTGCCACCGTTTGCCCACTTGAAAGCTGTTCCGAAACCAGCTCACGCCACTTCGCCCTATGCTCCGTGATGCTTTGCCTCATTACACAAATATGCCGCACAAACTGCCGCAAACCAAGATGAGGTTTACAGAGCGCTCACCACACGTCTGTCGCGGATAATTGAGCTGGGTTGTGTCGGTATGGAATCCCTACGCCAGAGCTCGTTCCTGTGTTGTGGTTCGCCAAATTTCTATCCGGAAACGAGGTGTCATATCCGGGTGGGTTTGGACAGGGGCGAGCAAGGGGGCAAGCAGAGTTTGTAAGAGAAAACATTGCTTCTCGAAGCTGCCTAATTGTGGGAGCGGTTTAGCGGCAGAGGATCGGGCGCAGTTCTCC
>JBAWCO010000809.1:0-3530 GCA_049590315.1 Occallatibacter sp.
ACTGTGCGGCGGTCTGCGGTGATCTCAAGGCGCTTATCCTCCTTGGCCGGATCGTGGTAATTGGCCAACAGAGGTTTTATCGGCGGTGCCGGGAAAAACGTGAACCGGAGAGAGAAGGGAAATCTCTCCGGTATTTAAGGGGAATATTTCGGGGTTTGCAGGCCTTTAGCGGGCGCGCTTGGAGGGAGTGTCGGAGAAGATCTGGCCGTCGCGGATATGGACGACGCGATGGGCGTATTCGGCGATATCGGGCTCGTGGGTGACGAGGACGATGGTGTTGCCGCTGGCGTGGAGGGTGTCAAAGAGGGCCATGATTTCATCGCCGGTTTTTGAGTCGAGATTGCCGGTGGGCTCGTCAGCGAGGATGATGGACGGCCGGTTGACGAGAGCGCGGGCGATGGCAACCCGCTGACGCTGTCCACCGGAGAGCTCGTTGGGCTTGTGGTTCATGCGGGACTCGAGCCCGACGTCGGTAAGGGACTCCTTGGCGCGGGCGATGCGAGCGGCGGTGGGGGTCCCGTTGTAAATGAGGGGCAGCTCGACGTTGTGCAGCGACGACGCACGGGCAAGCAGGTTGAAGGTCTGAAAGACGAATCCGATTTCCTTGTTGCGGATGCGGGCGAGCTGGTCGTCGTCGAGTTCGCTGACGAGCTGGCCGTTGAGCCAGTACTTGCCCTTAGAGGGAGTGTCAAGGCACCCGATGAGGTTCATGAGAGTCGACTTGCCGGAGCCGGAAGGGCCCATGATGGCGACGTACTCGTTGTGCTTGATGCGCATGGAGATGCCGCGCAGGGCCTGGACCTGCTGCTCGGAGCCCATGTCATATGTGCGCCAGAGATCTTCAACGACGATTACGTCGCCGGTGGGCTTTGCGGTGGTTTGCGCAACTGCTTCCGTGCTGATGCTTTCCAGAGCCATCCGAATCTCATCCTTTGCCTGGTGGTTGCTGATTCAGTTCCGGCCATCCGGTGTTACGACGTTGAGTGATGGACGTTGCCCGTGTGTGTCGGGCTCTCCTCAAACTTGTTTACGACTATGAGGACGAACCGGAGGCCGGTGTTGCTGGCTTTTCGGTGTCGCGCTTGACCAGCGAATTACTCTTCAGGACGCGCAAGGTCTTGAAAGGGCCGGTGACGATCTCCTGGCCTTCCGTGAGTCCCGAGAGAACTTCAATATCCGTGGCGCCGGTGATGCCGGTGGTGACGGGAACGAATTTTGCGCGAAGTTTTTTGTTTTTGTCGGTCTCAAGGACGTAGACGCCCTGAATCGGCGTGCTCTTGGGGGCCGGAGTGGAGGCGGCCTGCACTCCGCCGGCGGCTTTGGGTTTATCGTCGTCGGGGTTATGCATGGTCAGGGCCTGAATGGGCAGCGAAAGCACATTGGCCTTGTGCGCCGTAGTGATTTTGGCGGTGGTGGAAAGGCCGGGACGCAGTTCGTTCGACACCGTGTCAAGGGTGACTACGACCTTGAAGTCTTTGGCTTCCTCAGTACCGGTGGTGGAGGTGGAAGTAGCCTGGCCGGTGGAACGCAGCAGGGCCTGATCGCCGACCAGGGTTACGTGTCCCTTGAAGACCTTGCCCGGGATGGCGTCAACAGTGACATCGGCGGGCTGGCCCATTTGGATATTAACGATGTCCGTCTCGTCCACTTTGACTTCGGCGGTGACGGTGCTCATGTCGGCGATGGTCATGATGGTGGAGCCCTCGGTGTTCTGAATGCCTTCGACAACGGTCTCTCCCTCACGGAGCGGTTCGTTGGTCACAATGCCGTCAAAGGGGGCGATGGCGCTGGTCAGTTCGAGCATGTTCTGCTGGCCGCGCAGAGTAGCGATGGCAGTTCCCAGGTGTCCGCGAGCCGAGTCGGTTTGGGCCTTGGCCTGGTTGAGCTGAGCAACGGACTGGGCTACGGATGCGACATCGAGATCGTAGGCAGCTTTCTTTGCGTCGTAGTCCTGCTTGGCCATGATGCCGGCCTTGTAGAGGGCCTGGGCACGGTCCCAATCGAGCTTTTTCTGCTCGAGATCGGCCTTGGCGTGATCAACGTTGGCTTCCGCGGTTTTCTCAGCAGCAACATAGGAGGCGATATCGGTTTTAGCGGCTGCGATGGCCGCTTGCTGGCCTTCGACGCTTGCCTCCTGCTGGACGTGCTCGATGGTAGCCACGGTCTCGCCTTTTTTCACGGATTCACCCTCCTTGACGTAGAGGTGGGTGATGCGGCCCATGGCGGTGGCGCCGAGATTGACGTAGTACTTGGCTTTGATCTGGCCGGTGCCGCTGACGACGGTGGACAGGTCCTGCTTGACGAGCTTGGCGGTCAGGACCTTGGTGTAACCGGATTGCTGCCTATAAACGAAGAAGGCCACAAGTCCAGCGGCCACCAGAACGGCGAGTACTATGAAAATGATCTTTTTCATTTGAGTGCGTGCTCCAGGTGTCCCCGATTCAGTGTACGTAATTCTATCCGGTATGGTTCCCGAGGGCTAGAAAAACGATTCTGGGTTGGCTTGGGGCCGGTGGCATCGCAAAGCCGATTTCCTTCTACTGATACGAAGTTTCGTCGGTGTGGCCCATTAGCGCAAGGCGTGGCGCCGAGATTTATCTCCTGGAAAAAAGGAACGGACGACTTCGGAACTGGAATTAGTCCAATCCACCGCAGCGTTCTATGCGGGAACTGGGCCGCTAGCTCACCCGTATCACATCCGCAAGGAGTCTTATGCCCATGTTGCACCCCATCTTCTCCGTCGTTCAGCGACATATCGGTTTGTTCGCAGCCATTCTCGTTTGCCAGTCCGGCCTGTACCTTCACGCGCAGACTCCCATCGTGGAAGAGCCCAACTACACGCCTACGCTGACCTTTGACGTTGCCACCATTCGCCCCACACCGCCGCCGGATGCCAATTTCCACGTATCCGTCTCCAGCCCGCCGCACTCTAGCCGTTTCGAAGCCACGAACCTTCCTATCAAGGCGCTTCTCCAGATTGCTTACGGCTTCGATGCTCCGGTCGTCGGCGCGCCGGATTGGGTCGCGAACACGTTCTACAACATCGAGGCCCGCTCGGACGATGCGACCGATGCCAAGCTCGCGCGGCTCCCCATTAACGAGGTCCGGCTTGAAAAGCGGAACGCGATTCGCGTGCTGCTGGCAGAGCGCCTTGGCCTCAAGACTCACCTTGAAACTCGCAATACCTCCATCTACAACCTTGTTGTGGGCAAAGGCGGCATCAAGATGCAGGCTGTGCCTCCGCCGCCACCTCCCGCTGATGGAGAGGCGGCCCCTGCGCCGCGACCCAGCGACGTGCAGGCGCATGGATCGCAGCATGGCCTGGAGTTCGTCGGATCGAACGCTTCAATGCGGGCCATCACCGGCGCTCTGAGTTCGATGGTAGAAGCGCCGGTCGTTGACAAGACCGGGCTCACCGGTCCCTACAACTACACGCTTCAGTTTGGGCGCCCATGGTCCGAGCGCGATCCGGAAAGCTGGCCATCGATTTTCACCGCGGTGCAGGAACAGCTTGGGCTCAAGCTTGAAGC
>JBAWCO010000810.1:0-5536 GCA_049590315.1 Occallatibacter sp.
ATCCCGATCTCTGCTCTTTGCCATAACAGACTCCCTGGGGTGAAAAATTGCGGCGCCCTGCTACCGACCGTGGAGAGTCTGACGCCGCTACATGGCGGCTCCACCCCTGGAACCGCCGAGCCGCACAAAACAATGTGTCGCATAATACCTCTATTGTGTGGTGCGGTAGTACCATAAAGGCCGGTGGCCAAAAGGGATCACATTCCTTCCCGGCGCACCGGCAAGACCCCACTTGGAGCGAAAGTGTTCTCCTACTACACCCAGGAAGAACGTCGGCTGCTGGAGAAGGCGGCGAAACAGGAACGCCGCAGTCTGAGCAGCTTTGTCGCCCTCGCCGCCATCGAGCGCGCACAGCGGATTATTGCCGGTAAATAAGCGCCTTCTGCAGTGTCCACCTCGTTTCCGATTTCGTAATACTACCATTATGCAGTGTTACTCTCTTGACCCTTGGATGAGCTCCTCGCGAATCTGTGGCATCTGACCCAAACTGTCCCGTGCTTGCAAGGCGGCGGATCTCCTATGTGCTGCGTACTCTCTCAGGCACCGCGAGAGAGAGGTAGGCCGCGCCCAGCGGCGGGCGTGATTCTGCTTCGTCTGCCGGGCCAGTCTATTTCCAGCAAGTCTAGCGTGCGGCCCCGCAAACGCCCTGCGGGTTTCGGCTCCCCCCTAAAGGTCTCCCCCGAAAAAGCATCCCGCCACCTTGGGAGCGGCCATCTCTCGCGCCCTCCGGGAGTGTGTCCTGAGAGATCACTCCGGGACCACAAAGGAGATCAAGGTCATGCAAGCACAAACTACAGTTCAGAATCAGTTCATCAACACCATTACGCAGGGCGATTGCATCCAGGTCATGCGCCAGATGCCAGCAAGCAGCGTCGATTTCATCCTCACCGATCCGCCGTATCTGGTGAACTACCGGGACCGCGATGGGCGCACCATCCAGAACGATGTGAAAGCTGAATGGCTCAAGCCAGCGATGAGAGAAGCGTACCGGGTGCTGAAGCAGAATCGCGTAGCGGTCATGTTCTACGGCTGGACGAAGGTTGATGCTTTCTTCGAGGCGTGGAAACAGGCGGGTTTTCAGCCTGTCGGACACATCGTATTCCGCAAGAAATACAGTTCAAAGAGCCGGTTCTTGAGCTATCAGCATGAGCAGGCGTACCTGCTGGCGAAGGGCAGACCGCCGCTGCCGAGGCAACCGCTGGCGGACGTGATGGATATGCCGTACAGTGGCAACAAGCTGCATCCGACGCAGAAGCCGGTAGAGGCGTTGGCTCCTCTGGTTCGCAGCTTCACGTTACCAGGTGAGTTGGTACTCGATCCATTTGCAGGCAGCGGCAGCTCCTGCGCGGTAGCCTTGCTGACAGGCCGCAAGTACATCGGCGTAGAGTTGGATGCGGAGTATTTTCATCAAGCATCGGCTCGGTTGGAGCGCGTACAGGAGAGGATTGCCGCCAAGCGGTCCTCTTCAGGTTTTCATTCCCACCATGCGATGAGTGTGCCCGCGTGCTCAACGCGCCTCAAGGCGACCTCTCTTCTGAGTTGTGATGCACGCAGCCTTGACCCGCGCCGCGCCCGCGGATTCGTTGCCTGACATGGTGGGAATGAGCATATCCGCGCAGTTTGCGCGAACACCTCGACGTCCACCGTCTCATAGGGGTGCCGATCTGCCGTCAACGAGCGACTCGGCGAATTTGGCGTCATTCAAGAGATGCTCCAAAGCCTTAGGGCGTTCACGGTACAGGTCTGTCACGTGTCTGAAAATCCGACTGCCGAAAACCCGCTTCGATGAACGATGTCATGGCGCTTTCTAAGCGCGCCCTCAAATTGTTTAATGCCGGGACTATCGATTCCTAACCCAAGCGTAAACAACGGCGCTATGGCGTTCGCCGCTGCGGAGAAATCACAGGGAGACCTGCTCTAAAACACCGGAGGTAGGCGTAGGATGTCTTACATCCTCTGTTGCGAGCCCTCGTAGGCCAGTAGAAGGAAACAATATGGCCGGTGTGAATCTGGACGAAGACGATATTGCGTGGGTTAAAGCGCACGCGGCGGCGGTGAAGGATGCATTCGGGCCTGAGTGTGCTGCCGCGAGTGATCGATTTGCGCAAGGACAACTGCTCCTCGACCGCTTCAATGCGGCAATCGAAACGGTTCTGAAGAACGGCAAAGGACATTTCAGCGCCGTTGATGAAGCCCACAACGAAATCTGCATCGCAAGCGCCTTGCTTGCCAACACGCGTCTGCGATTTATCCGTCTGGAGTACGAGCCGCCTCTGCCCGGCTGCGTCAAGACAATTGATTTTCGCGCGACGGCGGATACCGGGCAGATCGCATACGTAGATGTGAAGACGATTAAGCCTCAAGCCGCCGACAGGTGGGATCTGTTCGAGAAGGCGACGAAAGAGGGTTGGATCGCGGACAACGTGCATGTGGTCATTGCAGAAGAATGGCTCGATGGGGAAATCTGGCACGCCTGGTTCGCAGCGAAAGCCAGGATGCTGGAGTACACGCGGGAACTAGAGCGAAAGACTGCCGAGGCCAATCTCTCGGGGGAGAATAAGCTCTTTGTTCTGGCGCTCTGTAGCGATGGCTTTCGCTGGCAGCAGGACGGGCTGGAGGACTTTGTTAGCTTCTATTACAGCGGCGTCCACCGTTGGGACGACGCATTTTCCAAGACCGAGCTGAGGTACATATCGGACAAGAAAATAACGCTCAATCGGACGATTTCGCAGTTCGCCTATATGAAAGGAGCGCAGAGTCAGATACGTCCGGCGCGACTAAATTGGAATGTCCGCCCGCCCAAAGATCCGTTCTTCTAGCCCTGTCATGCACGGCGTTTTCGGCTCGGCTTTTCGCCCTGTGGGGCGTAGGACTGTTTGGAAGGAAGTTGCGACGGACGACTAACGATCACCACGCCCACGATGCCAGGGATTTCTAATAATGCGCGGCGCGTAATGTCATGTTCTTGGACGCTGGCGGAGTCATCGTAGATGAAGACCACGACTGATTCGTACCTCAAATCCCGCAGATATGGGATGCAGTCCTCCTGAACCTCCTTCTCGATTTTCTTGAAGTCCTCCTTGCTTGACGCAAATTTCGCCTCGATGATCATCTTTAGTGAGCCGATTCCGAAATCCGCCTTATAGGTGGAATGGCCGAGCTTCGGCAACGTGTCCTCATCTACGAGGTCTGGAAAATACGAACGCAATATGAGCCAAAGAATATCCTGAACTTCGCGTTCTTGCGTGACTGGCCAGCGAATCGGTTTCTGCATTGCGTCGCCGTCCCAACGCCAGCGCTTCATGGCGGCTTCGAAATTCTCCAGAACTGCCACCACGTCCGTTGCCTGAAGTGATGCCTCGCCGAGAGCGTGAAACAGAATCGAGGTGACGCCCGACCAAATGAATGCCGCCTGGGGCGCGGAGTCGAAACGTAAATCGGTGGCTGCCTGAAACAGAATTCTCTGTCCATCTTCCTGGAGTTGCTTCAAGGACGGCTCGTCCTCGCGCATTTGGTGGCGGGTCATCCAATCCAGTAAGGCAAGTTTGTACACCGTATCGTTCGGTTGGGACGCTGCAATCATCTTGGTTCCGAATGCCCGGTAGAAAAGATAGGGCACCAATGGATCGAATCCGGTGTCGCCTTTTTGGTGAATTTGTTCGAGAACTGTTCGACACCATGCGAGTGTTTCGGACGCGGCACCGCCCACGGCAACGCATCCGAGGATGATGCCGAGTAACCGAGATGGACTGTGTGCAAGACTCAGATGCACGCCCTTGAAAGCGTCTCGCTCTCGCACGCGGCTCAGGCCATCTAAGAGTTGTGGTGTGAACTGCGACGTGGGATGTGCCCAAAGATAGTATCCCAGGGCAGCAACATGATCGAGAATCGTCGGTCTGTACTCCGAGGCCATCCACGCTGGCGTGCAGCCCACCTGCCACTCAATGTTGATCCTAGGATTGTCTTTGAGTACGTGATGGGCAAGCAGGCCCTCGACCGAGCCTGGCCGGTTCTGTTCGAGCACTGCAACGCGAAGCCTGTCAAGGCTCGGCTGGAGATAGAGATTCTGATTTACAGGAACCATCGCCGTTCCTTCAGTGCCGTCGCCAGTGTCTCGGGGTTCCAGTTCTTAACGTGCCGCAAATGCCCAAGCAAATCGACGATCAGGTTGGAGTATGAAATTGAGACTGGCAAGGTTGACGGATTAAATCCGCGCCACGAAATGAAGCTCAGATTGAAAACCTGCCGTGCGAGATAGTCCAGACTCTTGAATGTAGAGTCTTCATGAATGCTGACCAAAACCGGATGAGGGCAGCCATGGTTTCCTGTCTTAACCTGGTGTGGCCCGGACAGGGTAAGGAGTGCAGTGTTCGGGCCAAGTGGCACACACTGACCCCTCTGAGGCACCATTTTCCCTTTGTTCGTCCTTCCCCACTTCACTCCGGCTGACGAAGGATCGAGCAACATCCAGTCATGCGAGTCGCTCACATGAACAAAGGCATACTGAACATCAAAGTCCGTGAGCGATGCCGCGAATCGCTTCACGGCCTCGGCTTCCACGTCCTTATATTTCTTATAGCTCTGGTGAAATACGAAGCGCACGCGGTCCCGCGTCTTCCAGCCGAATCTGCTTCGCAGCTCCGTCACAGTTTCGTGAAGAGATGCGGTGAGGGCGTCAATATATTGCTCCGACGAGACTTCACGCGTGTTATTGGCCAGCAAGTATTGGCCGTCTCCGCTGAACACGGTAGTTATCCCAATGACTCTCTCACCGGCGCCACGCCGACTGTCCCCAAGTCGCGCACTTCCAATACCCACTACAATTTCATGCGCAAGGTCCTGACTCGGGGCTAGTGTCCACGGAATACCCCCGAGCTTAGCGTAGCTAGCGAGGCCAATGTTATTGAGAATGTACGCGGTTCCGGGCAGGCGAATAGTTTCAATTTTGATGATTTGAACAGGGACGCCCTGCGCCATCATCCGTGCTTTGGTTGTGAAGTAGGGGTTTGAGGAGTCAGGCAGATTTCGGTATTGCCCGCGAATGACCGCTATCGCGAGATGGGGTTTGTCCTGGAGAGCCTGAAGTGATGCGTTCTTATAAGACTCTTCCAGGGAAAGCGTCGCCGTCGTCCGCTGTACCTCATGGAAGGTGAAATCGCATCCATTCAGGTGATACTTCCGGACGAACCCTTGCCGAAAAGGTGTCCTGTCGTCGTTGGAATTCACACCATCCTTGAACTGCCGAAGGAATTGTCCCACCTCGCCGACGAATTCTTGCGGACAAATAACGGCGATTCGCACCCGCTTGTCGGGGAAGGATTCAGCGTCGTAAGGCCCATGTTTATCGATCTGCTTATCGACGGGCCACGGTACGGTAATCGAGCCCCCCGGACGAAGAACACAATTGGGGGATTTGAAGTCATGCGACGTGCCGGCATCGGTGCCGCGCGGACATTCATGCGGGGTCTTGTGAACACGAATACTCAGACCGGCGCTGCACGGCAATGGGGATTTGCTCTCTAACCATGCACCAAGG
>JBAWCO010000811.1:0-1988 GCA_049590315.1 Occallatibacter sp.
CTTTAGTCCAGGGGTGGTTCGGGCCGATGGCTCCTTCGTGTGCAGCGAGCGCAGTTTGACCAAGCTGCAGGGCTTCGCCGGCGCGGCCGTTTTCCAGCATCAGGCGAGCATAGTGGCTGGCATAACGCTGGGTGAGCGGACTATCAGGGCCGCGTACGTTTTCTCCAATGGCAAACGCCCTCCGAAAAAGGACCTCGGCTTCACGCATGTTGCCGGCTTTCCGCAAAAGCAGTGCGAGATTTCTGAGGGGTGTCGCAACATCGAAGTTATCTGGTCCAAACGTTTTTTCAGCAGCAGCAATTGCTCTGCGAAGGAGAGGTTCGGCTTCGTCAAAGTGGCCCATGTCGCGCAGAATGCAGGCGAGGTCATTAAGGGTTGCTGCGGTGTCGGGATGCTCGGGGCCGAGCGTTCTCTCTCGGGCAGTGGAATTGCCCCGGCGAATGTTGAAATAGGAGAAGCGGCGTTGCTCGCCTTGAGCCAGTAAGCTCGGGGTGATGATTCCACGAGAGGAAAGCAACGCCATGAAGAGAGTTAGCACAACATCGATCGCCGTGCCTCCAACGGTCACCGGGGCTGTGGGCAAAGCTTGGGACGAGGTGTCCGCTAGCTTTGATCGGTTCTGCTTGGCCGCTGGCGTCGAGGCGCTGGGGGCAATGATGGAAACGGACGTTGAAGAGGTTTGCGGGGCGCGCCACACCCGCAGCGAGGGACGTCGAGGACACCGCTGGGGCCGAACCAAAAGCAAGATTGGGTTTCACGCCGGCAAGGTGGCGGTTGAGCGTCCGCGCGTGCGCGATCTTGCGGACCGGGAGTTGGCGCTGCCCAGCTGGGAACGCGCGGTCGCCGAAGACTGGCTAGGCAAATGGGCGATGAACCTGATGCTGATCAACGTCTCGACGCGGAAATTCCGCCGAGCTGTGCGGCTTCCCGAGGGCGATGTTCCGGCGCCGGCGGGGGCCGGCGTGTCGAAGTCGGCGGCTTCGCGGCATTTCGTGGCGTTGTCGGCTGGGCGCATGAAGGAATGGATGGGTGCGGATCTATCCGGGCTCGACATCATGGTGGTGCAGATCGATGGCATCCACATCAGTGAGCATCTCGTGCTGGTGGCGGCGCTCGGGATCGATAGCGAGGGCGTCAAGCACCCGCTTGGGCTGATGGAGGGTGCAACCGAGCACAGCGCTGTGGTGCAGGCTTTAATCGATGACCTGATCGAGCGCGGCCTCGATCCAGCAGTGCCGCGTCTATTCATCATCGACGGCTCGAAAGCGCTCTCCAAGGCGATCCGTCGCAGCTTCGGGCGCCACACGCCGATCCAGCGCTGTCAAATCCATAAGGCGCGAAATATCATGGAGCGTCTATCGCCAGCTCTACATGCCTCGGTCCGACGCGTGTTGCGCCAGGCCTGGGAACTCAACGACGCAGCGAAGGCGGAGAAGTTGATCCGCAACCTTGCCCAGCGCTTGGAGCGCGATGCTCCCGGCGTCTCGAAGAGCATCCTCGAGGGATTGGATGAGATCCTCACGGTGAGCCGGCTCGGTTTGCCGGCCGAACTGCGCCGCTCGCTGGCCTGCACCAACATCATCGAAAACATGATGGGCACCGTGCGTCGCGTCACCCGCAACGTGAAACGCTGGAGTTCGCCTTCAATGGCCCTGCGCTGGACCGCCGCGGCCATGCAAGAGGCCAAGAAGGGCTTTCGCAGGCTGAAAGCATACAGGCAACTTCCGGCATTGCGGGCCGCGCTTGCAGCTCACTACGAGAGGGAAACAAACGACCGCGCCGTTGCCCAAACCGCGAAGGCCGCTTAACGTCATTTACGGCAGCGCCGCCCTTGCCAATTTCAACAGAGGGCGGGGCAATCCCCGGCACTTGCCGTTGGCCTCCTTATCGCTTGGCGTTTTCAAAGATCGATTACACGTCCGCTGCGGGGCTTGGTTGAAGCCACGCAGGAAGTCCGAACGAGCCACAGCTACGATGTGCGCGTCGAG
>JBAWCO010000812.1:0-12711 GCA_049590315.1 Occallatibacter sp.
TTATCACTTCTGACGCCGTGGTTACGATCCGTGAGAAATTGAAGACCTCTCGACTTCAATGACTGGACCCCACAATCTGAACTGCCACGCATAGGGAAGTCCAAGCCGGAGCATCAAAGAGTCGAAAATGAACTTTTCGCAGAGGTCTGGGCCTCGCGGGCTCATTTCAGCCCAAGCGTGGAGAGTTGCTTTTTGCTGAGGGGCATCTCTCCATCGAAGACGATGGAACCTTGTCCCTCCCGCAACGGATTCAGCCGTAAGTGCGAGATATCGAGTTCCGGTATTGCGGCTTCAAGCGCCTCAAGAAGAGCTACCTGACTATCAAAGTCAGAGTGCCTGGGCTTAAACTCGTCGCCATAAACAATGACGCGATAACCGGCCGCAGGAGAAGCTCTTAGCTGCTGAATCACAACGCGAAGAGGATTCAGAACGTCTGACATCTCCGACATATCTCTCCTTGCTCGTGTTTTGAGGAAGTACGATGCGAAATGCGGCTAGCCGGACAGTTCGCCAAACACCTGACAATGCCCTAACACAACCGGGCTGCGGCGACGTTAGTTCCCAAACTCGAACTCGGATGTGATTTGCGTCACACGTTGCATTCCTAGTATGACAATACATTAGCAATATCGAATATTCTTATGTTATCATCAATGGCGTGATGCCCGATTCCCTGCGTCGTTTCAAAGCTGATGTTTTTCAGGCCCTCGCGCATCCGACCCGAATCGCGATTATCGAGTTGCTTGGGAATCGAGAACTCTCTGCCGGCGATCTGATAGAGGAACTCGGCATGGAACAGGCCAATGTTTCGCAACACCTGGCTGTTCTTCGTTCGAGACAACTTGTCGTGAACAGGAAGTCCGGGAATCAGGTCTTCTATTCCGTTCGCGATCCCATCTTGCTGGAGGTTCTCGCCCTGATGCGCAACTACTTTCAAAAGCACCTGACGGAAGCGTTGGCCATATTGGAAGAGATTGGCGAATCTCGGATGGAGGACGGCAAGTGAGCAGGCCATCTCAGTTCGCTTCAGGATTACCGCTCGGCGGATTCTTATCAGTGCGTGTTGCGCGCGCTCGACGAGGGGATTCCGTTTGAACGCGCATCTCTGGGCCAACTTCCTCAACTCCGTTTTGAGCCACCCACTCGCTTCCACGCTTCTCATCACGGCTGGCTGGCCGGCGATTGCGATTGCCTGCCTACTGCGGCCGCATAGTATTCGATACGTTGCGCGCTTTCTGTTTTCGGTGGGAGCTGTACTGTGTGTGGGTATGTTTCTCCTGGCTGGGGCGTTTCTGCTCGGCGGTCACGCGCCCGAAGTGATGACATTGCCTTTGGGACTGCCGGATCTTCCATTCCATCTGCGGCTGGATGCGCTTTCTGCCTTCTTCCTTATGATTCTTGGCTTGTCCGGTGCCGGGATTTCGACTTTTGCCGCGGGGTATTTCCGCAGTGGCGAAGGCACTGCGCCTGGCTTACTTGGCCTGCACTACCACATGTTTCTCGCCAGCATGGCTGTCGTGATGCTCGCCGATGATGCCTATTTGTTCATGGTGGCCTGGGAGACGATGGCCCTGGCCTCGTACTTCCTCGTCACTTCGCAGCACCGGCTACCGGAGATCCGGCGTGCAGGGTTTCTCTACCTATTGATGGCGCACCTCGGCGCGGTGTGCATTTTGCTCAGTTTTGGCGTCATGCAGGGGGGAAGTTGGCAATTCACTTTTGATGCCATGCGCAGCGCTTCTCTTGCGCCTTTCTGGGCAACCGTTGCATTCACCCTTGCGCTTCTCGGTTTTGGGGCCAAGGCGGGACTCGTGCCGATGCATGTTTGGCTGCCCGAAGCACATCCTGCAGCGCCATCACCTGTCTCAGCCATGATGAGCGGCCTGATGCTCAAAACAGCAGTTTACGGGCTGCTGCGGATTACCTTTGATCTACTTCACGTTCAGTTCTGGCAGTGGGGAGTCGCAGTCCTTGCACTGGGTATCTTCTCGGCCTTGTACGGAGCTGTTTTTGCCGGAGTCCAGACAGACATGAAGCGCCTGCTGGCTTACTCCTCCATTGAGAATGTCGGACTGATCTTTACCGGCATTGGTCTGTCGATCCTCTTCGCGGCAAGCAACCTGCGCCTCTTCGCCGCACTGGCCCTGGCCGCGGCGCTCATCCATGCCCTCAATCACTCGCTCTTCAAGAGCTTGCTGTTTCTGGCCACCGGCAGTGTCCTGCATGCGACGCGGCAACGCAGCCTCGGCAAACTCGGCGGGCTGATTCGCCCCATGCCATGGGTTGCTGGATTGGCCCTGATCGGCACCCTGGCCATCGCCGGTTTGCCCCCGCTCAACGGCTTTGTCTCAGAGTGGTTGCTTTTGCAGTCGTTTCTCTATACTCCGCAGCTGCCGCAGGCTTTCATCAACATGCTGATTCCGCTCGGAGCGGCGGCGCTGGCGCTAACGGTCGCTCTGGCTGCCTATGTCATGGTCAAGTTCTATGGTGTCATCTTCCTTGGGCAACCGCGTGAAGCATCGTTGTCCCAAGCCCATGATGCGAATTGGCTGGAACGTATCGGCCTGGCATGGCTCGCCGTCGGCTGTATTGCAATCGGTGTGCAGCCGCAACTCGCGCTGCACGCAGCAGGAAAAGCCACTGGAATGCTTCTGGGGCAAACAATTGCACCGGACCCTTCTGTTTGGCGGATCGCCCCGATAGCGCCGGAGCAGGCGTCGTACAGTGGATGGGTTTTTCTCGCTGTCATCCTTTGCGTTGTGGGGGTGACATTTCTCGCGGTGCGCCTCATCGCACACGGGCGCGTGCGCAGAACGGCCGCCTGGGATTGTGGGTATCCATGGCAAACCTCCCGTATGCAGGACACGGCTGAAGGATTCGGCCAACCGATCCGACACATGTTTGGCGCATTTTTCCGCATGGAGCGAGATCTTCCCTCCCCATCGGATCTGACGCCTCGGTACCGCGTTCACATTGAAGATCGTTTTTGGCGGGCGCTCTACAGGCCCATCGCCGATGCGGTGCAACGATTGGCGGACGCAGTCAGCTTTCTCCAGGGCGGACGCCTCGCGGTCTACTTGCTCTACAGTTTCCTCACGTTAATAGGCTTGCTGGTGTTCGTGCTATGAGGGGAATCGCATTCGTCTGGCAATTTGGAGAGGTGATTCTCGCCATCGCGCTGGCGCCTCTGTTTTCCGGTTGGATCGCGCAATGTCGCGCCTGGATGCAGAACCGGACCGCGCCACCCCTGACGCAGCCGTATCGCATGCTGCGCAAGCTCTTCCACAAGGATGCGGTGTTGGCTGAGAATGCCTCTTGGCTGTTTCGCGCAGCTCCCTACGTGGTCTTTGGGACCATGGTCCTGGCCGCGGCGATCATTCCTTCGGTTGTGACGGACCTCCCCTTTGCGCGCGCGGCCGATGCCATTGCGCTGATTGGGCTCTTTGCCACCGCAAGAGTGTTTCAGGCTCTTGCGGCGATGGACATCGGAACCGCGTTTGGAACGATGGGAGCCCGACGCGAAATGATGATCGGGTTTCTTGCTGAGCCTGCGATCCTGATGGTCTTCTTCAATGCCTTTCTTCTCTTTGGAACCACCGCCCTCACAGGCGTGGTCGACAATTACGCTACTCATCCATCGGTGATCGATCCTAGCGTCGTATTTGCCGCCATTGCGTTTGTCATGGTTCTGCTCGCTGAGAATGCACGCATCCCCATCGATAATCCGGCCACGCACCTCGAACTCACCATGATCCACGAAGCGATGGTGCTCGAATATTCAGCACGACACCTTGCTCTGATCGAGTGGGCATCAAGTCTCAAGTTGTTCAACTATGCGTGCATAGGAATCGCGCTGTTCTTGCCATGGGGCATCGCGATTCACGGAGCGACCGTCGGTGCAGTTCTGATCGCGTTGCTCGCGCTCGTCGTGAAGCTCACTTTTTGCGGAGCGATGCTCGCACTCATCGAATCCGTGTCGGCGAAGCTGCGAATCTTCCGAGCTCCGGAGTTTATGGCGATGGCTTTTCTGATCGCCGTACTTGGGCTACTTGTTCACCTTCTGTTGGGAGCGAACACCAGTGCTTAGATCCCATCTCGATGTCCAATTGCTGAATCTGCTTGCTGCGGGCATGCTGCTGATCTCTTTTGCCATGCTGTCTACGCGGCGAACGCAGCAACTGATCACACTGTTCGCCTGGCAAGGCGCGATCCTGTTTCTCTCAACATCCCTGATTGCGCACCAAGCCGGGCTAACTGAGCTCTATTTTTCCGCAGCGCTAACTCTCATCCTCAAGGTCATCACCCTGCCCTTGATTCTTCATACACTGATCAAGAGGCTTGGAGCGCAATGGGACAATGAGCGCCTGGTCAACATTCCGATCACCATGCTCGTAGGGCTGATGCTTGTAATCTTCGCGTTTGGCCTCGCCCAGCCGATCACCCTCCTCGCCAAAACCGTCACCCGGCACACGATTGGCATTGCGCTTGCTGTCATTCTGCTCTCCTTCCTCATGATGATCACCCGCCGCAAGGCCGTTACCCAGGTGATTGGATTCCTCGCAATGGAAAACGGCCTCTTCCTGGCTGCAACCAGTGCCACCTACGGAATGCCGATGGTGATTGAGCTGGGCATTGCTCTCGATCTCCTTGTTGCGGTCTTTATTCTCGGAATCTTCTTCTTTCAGATTCGCGAACAATTCGACAGCCTCGACCTGCATCACCTTGAGTCTCTGAGGGAGGACTAACAGTGGAACTTTGGTTGGTTTTAGGGATGCCGTTGCTGGGAGCGTTTCTTCTGGCGGCTGTCGGCGCCCGCCGTTTTGCGGCAGAAGTGAATGTAGGCGTCAGTCTCGCCACGTTGCTTGCCGCGTCGCTCCTCGTTGCAAGGGTTGTTCGCAATGGACCTCTACTGGTTGGGCACGAACAATTCTTTGTGGACTCTTTCAATGTTTTTCTGGTTGCGCTAACCGCTTTCGTGGGTTTCACGACCGCAATCTTCTCCAGACCCTACATGCGCATCGAGGAACATCATGGGCGGCTCAATGCCCGGCGCCTGCGCCTTTATCACAGTATGTACCAGCTCTTCATGGCGGCAATGCTTCTCGCGCTGCTTACCAACAACATGGGGTTGATGTGGGTCGCCATGGAGGCAGCCACGCTTTCAACCGTGCTGCTGGTTTCCCTTTACAGAACCAAGGCGAGTCTCGAAGCGGCTTGGAAATACTTCATCCTGTGCGGCGTGGGCATCGCGCAGGCACTCTTCGGAACGATCCTTCTCTATTTTGCGGCGGAACGTACGCTGGGCAGTCAGGGGATGACGGCTTTGCTGTGGACTCATCTGAATGCGGTTAAGGGAGATCTGGAGCCCAGGGTCATGGGTCTCGCGTTCGTCTTCCTGCTCGTTGGATACGGAACCAAGGTCGGATTGGCGCCGCTCCACAACTGGCTTCCAGATGCACATGCGGAAGGTCCGACGCCGGTATCTGCCGTCCTTTCCGGGCTCCTCTTGAATGTCGCCCTTTATGCCGTGATCCGATGCAAGGTGTTAGCTGTCGGCTCGATAGGTCCATTGATGCCGGGCCGGATGCTGATGGCCTTTGGACTGTTGTCCGCTGTGCTTGCAGCGTTCTTCCTTTGGAGGCAACGCGATATCAAGCGTCTTTTCGGCTACTCATCCATCGAACACATGGGCATCATTACCTTCGCATTCGGGCTTGGTGGCCCCGTAGCTAACTTCGCCGCCCTCCTGCACATGACGGTTCACTCGCTCACCAAGTCCTCCATCTTCTTCACTGCCGGTCACGCCTCTCAAACCGCGGGCACGCAGCAGATGGACGGAATTCGTGGCCTCGTTGGGATCAGTCCTACGATTGGGTGGGGCTTGATGCTGGGATCACTCGCGATTCTCGGCATGCCCCCGTTTGGTGTATTCGCGAGCGAGTTCCTGATTCTCACGACTGCAATGCGAGAGCACCCGTGGGCTACACCGTTTCTCCTCATCGCACTTGGAGTCGCATTTGCCGGAATCTTCATGAAAGTGCAACCGATGGTATTCGGGGAAAGCGACGCACCCAAATTGCCGCACTCACCGGCACTGGTCCCCGTGTTCGTTCATTTGGCGATAGTCCTCGTGTTGGGGCTCTATATTCCTCCCGCGCTGGCAGAGTGGTATCGAGCCGCCGCGCGGCTGATCGGGTGATTCTATGACTCCTGAGTTCAAAGATGGCGCGAAACCATTACCATCGAATCTGCCCTGCCGGCACAAAAGAGTCGGGGCTCTCGAGTGGCGTCAAGCTGCGAAGACCGTGCGCTCTGCGGGCGGCCGCCTGTTGTCACTCTGGGGCACAGACGACCGAGATCGCGACGGACGATTTCGTGTATATGCCGCGTATCTCCATGCCGATGGCGTCGCCGTCGTCGAGCACGAGATGGAGAGCGGAGGCAAGCCCACCTATCCGAATGTCACCGAGTTCTTCCCCAGTGCTTTGAGAATGGAACGTGCCATTTTCGATCTATTAGGCATCAGGAGTATGGGGGCGGACCACCGCGGGTGGCTTCGGCACGGAGGATGGCCAGAGGATGTGTTTCCCCTCCGTCGGGACTTTGGCTACGACACTCAGTTTCCCGGCGTATCTGAACCGTACCGGTTCGTCCAGGTTGAAGGAGACGGAGTCCATGAGATTCCTGTGGGCCCCGTTCACGCAGGTACCATCGAGCCCGGACATTTTCGATTCTCGGTCGTCGGAGAAAAAGTTCTGCGGCTCGAAGAACGCCTGGGCTACAAGCACAAAGGAACTGAAAAGCGGTTTGAGACTTTGACCCAGAAAGAGGGCCACAAATTGGCCGCGCGCATCTCGGGAGATTCCGCGGTAGCGTATTCGTGGGCATATTGCGCGGCGTTGGAGGCGATCACGCACGCGACCTGTCCCGCGAGAGCTATCCAATTGCGCGCTCTTGCTCTAGAACATGAACGATTAGCGAATCATCTCGGCGATCTGGGAGCGCTCGGCAACGACGCCGGCTTCGCCTTTGGACTGACCCAGTTCTCCCGCATGAAGGAAGACCTGTTGCGGACCAACCAGGCTTGCTTCGGTGCTCGCTATTTGATGGATTTCGTTGCGCCAGGCGGAGTGGGGTGCGATTTGCCCGACAACGCTTCTCGATTGTTTCTCGACCGCTACCGAGCCCTCGAAACGGACGTCGTCGGCATGCGGAATACCTACGACAATCATGCGGGTATTCAGGACCGTTTTCGCGAGACGGGGATTCTGACTCAAGAATTGGGGTGGAGACTCGACGCCACGGGCTTGGCAGCTCGAGCGTCGGGCATTCCGCATGACCTGCGGGCAGATTGCCCCTGGCCGCCGTACGACAAGATAAAGGTGAAAGTGTCCATGCAGTCCTACGGCGATGTTGCCGCCCGCGTCGCGATCCGGTTCGACGAGATCCTTGAGTCGCTGCGGGTTTGTCGAGAACTGGTTGCAAACTTCTCTGGTGGCGAGGTTCGCAGTTCCGTTCCCGACGCTGAGCCAGACCTTCTTGGCCTAGGCGTGATCGAAGGATGGCGTGGACCGGTGCTGATAGCTCTTCAAACCGGTCCACGCGGAGCTATTCAACGATGCCATCCACACGATCCATCGTGGCAGAACTGGCCTCTTCTCGAGTATGCCATCCTCGGGAATCTGGTGCCCGATTTTCCCTTAATCAACAAGTCCTTCAACCTGTCCTACAGCGGACACGACAGCTGAGGCTCAGATGATCAACACGCTCTCACGGATGATTCGCACGGGGATCTTGACTGAAAAGATCCTGCAGTTTCCCAACGCCGATGTTCCAACTGGCGACATCCAGCAGAAGATCCTGAAAATTCTTGGCCGTGCTCTGTGCATTCGCCATGTCGATGCCGGGTCCTGCAACGGATGCGAGCTTGAGATCCAGGCGCTCAATAATCCGTATTACAACATCGAAGGCATTGGCATTAAATTTGTTGCGAGCCCTCGGCACGCCGATTTGCTTCTGGTAACTGGCCCGGTTTCAGTGAACATGGAGGAAGCGCTGAAGAGAACGTTTGATGCTGTCCCCGATCCAAAGCTCGTCGTTGCCGTAGGAGACTGTGGCACTTGTGGTGGGATATTTGGCAAAAGCTACGCGAGCAGGGGAGCTGTCGCCGATGTCATACACGTCAACCACACTGTAAAGGGTTGCCCGCCTACTCCCGCGGCAATTCTCCAGGCAATATTACAGACCATTGATTCGACCACCGCATAATCGAGGTGCCTTCTATGGACAATGACCGACTCGAGACGCAAGCACGCGCGGACTCACGCCGTTCACTGCATGTTCTGGACAGATCCTCCCATTACGACGAAAAAAGATCCAACCACTCAGGCTCCCGTCACAAAATCCGGCTGGGAGTCGTTGTCATCGCGCTCTTTGTATCTAGTGTCATCGGCCTTGTTATAAACAGTAAGAGGGCAAAGATAATCCAACAGCAGTCTCCAGAACAAGAGCACATCAAGGCGCGCGCAGAACAGCTCTCTTCATTGACCCAGACGGACTTGATCGTATATCCGGATGGCCGCGTTTGGTATGTGCGTGCCGTGCATGGAAGGAATATAGAAGTCGTCGGTTGGGTTGGAGACAGCACCAGGTCTGAGAACATCGACTCGTTTGTCCTTAAGGGGGACAAGTTCGTGATTGTCCGTCACAATGACCCCATATGGCCTGTGCAAAGAGATCGTTTCTTCGACCAATGAGCGCGCCGCATGGCACGTACTTTGCCAGACACACTTCTCGAAACGCGCTTTGCCCTATTATTGCCAATTGAGAGGCGAACTTACCGAAAACTAGACTGTCGAGATCTTTCTTTTTAGGGGCACTCTTCTCGCGCCAGACCGTGATGATGCGCTTGCGGACCTCACAGGTAATCCGGGTAAACAAGGTCATCAAGGCCTTGATGGGCCGTGCCGAACGCTGCGCCAACGTCCAGGCCTCAGACTTCGGCCTGTTCCAGACAGCCATCATGCTTGAGGAGCAGGTACGCCGTCGCACCGAGGAATTGGAAGTCGCACTTCGGCGGGGCTTGGATCCGTGGTGCAGATCGAGGAAGGCAAGATCCAGGCGCACTTGGACGAAGTTGTAGGATCGACGGTGGAAAAGACGCTTAATGCGCTGCTGGATGCGGAAGCGTCTTGCTGACCAGCAACCTGCCGTTCTCCACGTAGGAGGGCATCTTCAAAGATCCAATGACCACGGCCGCAGCCATCGACCGACTGGTCTATCAGTGCATCATCCTCGAACTGAACATACCCATCGGAAAAAGGTAGAAGCGCTCTTCGCGGAACTAAAGAGTCGTACGTACATCGGTCTCCAACGGCTCCGGCTTCGCCGGTTGAAGTTCGTCAGAGAGCAGTTCTTCCTGGTGGCCACTGCCCAGAACATCAAACGGCTAGTTCGGTTCCTAAGCCGACCGACACTGTCACCAACGCCCGCCAACGCTTAGTTGCAGGGACGGATGGGAACGTTGCTCACAGGCCATTTGCAGGCTCCAAGAGCTACAACGGACGACGACTTTTTCAACACCCACGTCTGTCGGTGTCAACCGACAATCGTAGTTATTGAAGATCCGACATCGCATCGGATGCTCGTCAGAGCCAGCTCATAACCCTTTCGACGGTGTCGCCCTACTTTTTATTGAAGTGTAATTTCGCTTGCGGCATGCTCGCTTGCACAGCTTTGATCAGCTCTCATAAAGCAGAAAACGGCTGAATGATGACCCGACTACTGCCGACGATCAGGAGATTCATCGGGCTTGGGACGGTAGAACAATTACTGCACTCTTCAAATTCTGAGGTTGTATTCGATTTCACTCAGCTTGAACTTGCCGTAAGTGAATTCACCTTCAGGAGTGTGCCAAACAACGTCAGCGTAACTCGGAATCTTACGTCCATCCAGCTCCCGATAATTTCGCACGGGAGTGGACCAAGGGTAGCTCTTGAAGGTCTTGCCGTCGGGAGAAAAGAAACGGTCGTTTGAAGCAAAATCGGTCAACTCCCCCGCCTGATTGAAAGACAGCCGCGCACTGATGGTGTTGCCCGCATGAGTAAACTTGGCCAGTGCTGACAAGGGACCGTCCGCTTCCCACTTGATCTTCTCTTTGTCAATTAAAGTTGACGGCGCCATCAGACACATATCATTGAACAAGGTTACGGTCTCGCCTTGGTTCATCTCGGGTCCTGTTGCGTTGACGGCTTGGAAGAGAGACGCGAGTTTGATCTGCATGGTTGCGTTGTCTCCGCGAAAAATGTGCAATCCTTCGATGGGCAGACCGTGCATCGTCGCCTTCATCAGGAATAGGCGCGCTGGTTGGTCAATGAAGTTGTACTGTTCCGATCTGAATGCCATCCAGGGGCCTTTTAAGCCATTTCTGAAATCCCCGGAGAACACAGCCTTGAAGTTTTGAATCCGGGGCTTACCCACCGAACCGGTGATGTGCAAATATTTCTGCACGGAAGCCGGCAAATCGCTCAAATCAGCCTCGGTTACAAGAGGCGCGTCAGTGGAACGGACAAGACCTTCACGAACTGCAGTCTTATACCGATTGTGATAACTCCCGGGTCCTGCCTCCAGGATCGCAGCGGTGAGTGGCAACAGAATAATCAAGTTGGCAATGGTGCCGAACTTAGCATCGTCCCAGGAACTGAAGATGAGCGCTTGGGAAAGAATGACCGCAGGCAGAGCGATTATCCACCAGGAGTCTTGCTTGAAGAGAACAAGGCCACCGGCCACGGTGAATGCCAGGGCGCAAAGAAGCCATAACAGTCCGGCCGTCGTGGAGGGCTGTTGTGCCAGTGCGCTTATCTCGGCGAGCCGGAATGCCTTGGCAAAGCCCATCAGATGGATCAGGCCATGCAGGACGATAACCAGAAACAAGAGAAACCGCATGTCACCTCAATACCAAGGATTTTCATTTGCTCATTTGCATTAACCGAATGCCAAACTCAATCGCGCATTTCGTTCCACAAACATCGAGGCCGCCGGAACCCTGACGCAAAATGGATCGCCTAATCAGCCCGGGGAGAAATTGGTGAGCGATTCCGCGATCTGAGAAGCATCAATCCGGCAATGCTGCTACCAAGCACTGCGCCAATCCACATCGGGGCGTGGGCGTATAGAGCGAATAGCAGCAGCGATCCCGATCCGAGAGCAAAGAACCATGCATGCCACCATTGACCCCAATGAAATACGAACACCGTCGCAATTATGAACTCCGCCAGGGCTAGAAACCAAATCATGATCTCGACAGCCTCCTCTGCAAGAGGTTGCGGAGGGCGCCCTTCCACGCGTCCTTTTATGCCCACCAGTATCCTGGGCACCGCAACATGGTCGGCAAACTCTGTGAAGAGGTCGAGAAGAAGCCGCCGGTCCGTCCAGTGGTAGCGAAGTCGAATGCGACTGATCAGGTGCGTATGGTCTTCGTCGACCGGATACAGTGCCCATGTGAAGCTACCGTCTGAAGGAGTGGGATCTGCCCGCCAAATAAGATGGGTGTTGGGCTGGATCGAATCGAAGAACAGGGAAGCAATTGCGCTGATGGGGAGTACCTCGCCTGTCTTTGGATGCTGCAACTCGGGAAGGATTGAATCAGCGCTGCGAATTCCCGACCCGCTACCGAGGTTCTCGATGAGGTCGTAACCATAGAAGCCTGCTCGCCCATATCCGATCTGCACCAACCAAGGCCAAATATCTTCCGGACGGCCCTGAATGGAAATCCCTCGCGTCGCACAGAACGATGGACCGGAAACGATGTCGTCTCCCGGCATGGAGCGGGCTACCTCCTCTGCCGTTGCACCCCAACGAAGTGCAGAGGGGCGAATAGCAAGCAGATAGATTGCGCTCAGCAGAACCAGAAGCGCGATGATTGCGAGCAGCCTCATTGCAACCGAACTACTTGGAACTTGGCGTTTCTTACTTTCTACATTCCCCACTCGGGAGTGAGCGAGGTGTAGATTCGCGCTCGGCCGAAAGGAACTGCGTGACATATTGAGCACAGTCTAGCCTTGTTTCGAAATCCTGTCTGTGCGGTGCAACCGCTTGGAGATCTTGGAATTCCATTCCCAGTCAGCATTCCGGACAGAATCTTCGGAAACCCGGAGATTGGAAGCTACGGAACAATCGGTTCCCGCTGAAACGGCGAGGCACTTTTCAAGCGAATTCGGCTTCCAAAGTGTGGCAGGGGCCGATGGCAAAAAGTGCGGTCAAGATTTGCCGCTATTTGATTGCAAGCGCGCAGACAACTGACGCTGGCCGTAAAAGTTTTCTCTCAAGCCGAACTGGCGAGAATCCCGCCGCCGAGAGCGCTTCCACAAGTTTCTCTCCCGTCTTGAGTACAGTTGCTTCGGTCGCGCCTTTGTTTCGCGGCTGGACGGCAAGCGCAACTTGTCCACCCGGCTTCAACACGCGGCGAATCTCCTGTGCTACCTCCACAGGCTTGTCCCAAAATTGCGCGACGTTGATGGAATAGACAGCATCGAACGAATTCGATTCGTAGGTCAAATTGGACGCGGAACCCTGGCGCAAGGTGACGTGCCCGGCGCGGATCGCTCTTGCATTCTTCGAGGCCGCTAGCCGAGCCATCGCTTCCGAATGGTCTATTCCCATGACAAAACCCTCCGGGATGCGAGCGGCTACACGACGGATGTCCGCGCCGGA
>JBAWCO010000813.1:0-11264 GCA_049590315.1 Occallatibacter sp.
CTTCCCTTTCTGGATCAGTATTTCGCAGGATATTACGCTTCAGCCGGAAGCGGCGATATCACTCGCCTGGCCAACGCCAAACAGATCTTTTCCGCACCCATGTCCATGCTTGCGCAAGCCGCGGGAGTGGCTTCGCTGCCATTCTTTTCCCAGCTTTGGGCCAAAGGAAAGCAATTCGAGTTTGCTGTCGGAGTGGCGGATTCCGTTTCCCGCGTCGTCGCGTTAGCCTTGCTGGCGGCCTCCGCCATGATCGCTCTCGCGCGGCCCATCGTCGGGCTGCTTTTCGGGGGAGGACGCTTCACCCCGAACGATGTGCATCTCACTGCTCACTTTTTTGCGCTCTACGCTCTTTCACTTTTTCTATGGTCGGCACAGGCAATCTATGCTCGCGCCTTTTATGCCGCCGGAATTACATGGCTGCCCATGCTTGCCAGTACGGTGATCACGATAGCCGCCTTCCCGCTTTACCGACTGGGCTATGGGTGGCAGGGAACCGCGGGCCTGGCGCTGGCTTCCGACGCGGGTATTGCAATCCAAGCTGTAACTCTCGCCGTGTTGCTGCACCAGCGGCGCATGGTTTCGCTGGCCAGCCTCGATTTTTCCGAGTTGGGCAGATGCCTGCTGGCTGCGGTGACAAGCGGCGCCGGAGTCTGGGTGGTGGTGTGGAGCCTGGACTCACTGTTTGGCCACTTGGCGGGCGCAAACCTGCCCACGCATCTCCGATGGGCTGACGCGACGATGCTTTTGGCCGGCATGGCGGCGTGGCTGGCAATCACCAAATGGACGCTCGAAAAGGCTGGATCGGCTCTACCCAGGGTGACGATGAAGCGACTTGGATTCAGATAGAGTTTCCGTCCAAAGCGGATTCTTGGCGGAATTCTCGGCGGCGCTCGGCATCATGATCTGATGCCTTACCTGCATGAGGACACAAAAGCCCCTGCGCGTACAAGGGCCTTTGCTGGCGCGTGCCGTGAGCTCTTGTGGCTAGGCCTGTTTGACTGCTTCGACCGGGGCTGGCGCCGGCACAGCAGCCGGCTTCGCGTCGGGCTTCTTAATGTCGATGCCGCCTTTGAAGAAGGCGCCATCTTCGATACTGATGCGGGCCGCGGAGACATCACCGCTGAGCGAGCCCTCGGCCCGGATGTCCACCCGATCCGTCGCGGTAACATTTCCGCGCACCTTGCCCAGAACCACGATCTCGCGAGCCGTGATACTGGCCGCGACCTGGCCGTTACGGCCTACAGTGACGCGGTTTCCTGGCAGGTTGATGCTGCCTTCCACCTTGCCGTCGACAAACAACGACTCAGAACCGGTGATTTCGCCCTTGATGTTGAGGCCTTTGCCGATGGTGGCTTGCTCACCAGCGGAAGCTGGCGCGGTACGAACGGGCTCTGGTGCGGGCGTTGCAGTTGGCATAGGGCGAATCGGCTCCGGTGTAGGGGTTGGGGTGGGATTGACGGTGGTTGTCTGGGCGGGTTTCCACATTGCGCTCAAAGCAATTTCCTTTTCTGTCCCAGCGGGGACGGGGGCTGCCAAGGCAGGGGCCACTGCCGTGGGCCCGAAATCTTAGGTTGCAGATCGCCGGACCTCTAGCCTGCGGCGATCCCTTCGGCGGCCATCTATACGGTGCTGTTCCTTGCCGGTCCGCCAAAAAGCTGTTCACCCGCTATTCTAAGACCGCGCACGGCAAATCGGCCAGTTCCTGTTTTTACAACCCGCGCCGGTAGCCAACTGTGACAACAGTCCCAGCGGCCTCTGTCTTGGAAGAGCACTTGCCGCCCGGGAGCTGGAATTGGCACGGAAGAACAACTCAGCCCTGCGATGATAGCGTCTATGGCATGAGCAATCTAAACAAGGACAGCTTCATCAGCGTCACTCTCGAGATCTTTTCGAAGTCGGATTTACAGCCATTAGTGGCCGCAATGGGCTCGAAAGTGCACGTCCATTTCCTTGGAAAGGAATTCCGCCTATTCAAGGCCTACGTTGATCTCGCGGATCGCCCCAAGACACCAAAAACTGCGGTCCTTCGTTACTGCAAGCTGATCCAAAAGCTTCCTCCCAAGAAACGCGCACTATGGGACTCAGCCAAGTCGAGAAGCTTCGATATCGGCATTGAGGCTCCAGGGCCTGGCACCTATTACTGGTCTGCCGTTGGTCTCGAAGCGATTCACGCGGCCGCAGAGATCGATGCACAGATTGCGATCAGCGTGTATGGGGGACTGAAAATCGCTCCGAGGCCGAAGAAGAAGCAGCTCCGCGGTTCTGCAAAGTAGTTAAGTATCGGATAAGCGAGCCTATACCCTACTCTTGACCTATGACCGATCGTGAACTGGTGGCGCGGATTGCCCGCTCTGCCGGTCAAAAAGCCGGATACAAGCAACTGGTCCGCGAGCTGTCGCTTGGCGGCGGTATGCAGCGCAGGCTGCTGCTGGAGCAGCTCGCGCGTCTCACCGCACGCGGCGAACTGGCCAAGCTGGATCGCGAACACTGGAGCATTCCCAAGAAACTTTCCAGCGCCGCCGGCACGCGCGAAAATCTTTCCGCCGGGCGCCTCGATCTGCATCGCGATGGCTACGGTTTCGTGCGGCCTAACGCGCGCCAGGCTTCAGGGCAAGAGGACATATTCATTCCTCCCAATGAAATCAATGGCGCGATGCAAGGCGACCAAGTGCTGGTGGAAGTGGAACCACCCAAAGCCGACGGGCGCCGCATGGGCCGCATTGTCCGTGTGCTGGAGCGGCATAACGCCACGGTGGTTGGGGTCTTTCACTATGCCCGCTCGGACCGTCAGCAGGGCCACACCGTTGTCCCTTTTGACGAGCGCATGACGCAGCACATCCTGATTCCGCCGGGCCTGGAGCTTCCCGCCGCCAGCAAAGCCGCTACACCGCATCGCGTGTTGGGCAGCGAGGCCGTCACAAGTGAAGTCCACGACAATTTGGAAGGCCTGGTGGTGGATGTGGAGATCACCAGTTGGCCCACGCCGACGCGGCCTCCCATTGGGCGCGTGATTGAAGTGCTCGGCGACCCGGACGACTTTGGCGTGGATGTCGAAATGATGATCCGCAAGCACCAATTGCCGCGTGTCTTTCCTGACAAGGTGCTGGCTGAGGCGCGCAGTGTGGCGCATCTCGACGCGGAAGAAATCGCCAGCCGTCGCGACTTTCGCGACCTCAAGATAGTCACCATTGATGGCGAAACGGCCAAGGATTTTGACGACGCGGTGCTGGTGACCGACCGCTCGGGTGGTGGCTACGAGCTGCAGGTGCACATTGCTGACGTGTCTGAATACGTGCGCGCCGGAACGGACCTCGACCTGGAAGCGCGCTTGCGCGGCACCAGCGTCTATTTCCCCGATCGCGCAATTCCCATGTTGCCGCAGGAGCTTTCGACGGACATCTGCAGCCTGCGCCCCGGAGAAGACCGCCTGGTGCTGAGCTGCATCATGCAGCTCGATTCCGACGGCCGCATTGAGAGCTACGAAATTGCCGAGGGCGTGATTCGCTCGGCCGCGCGCATGACGTATACCGACATTCACAAGATTCTTGAAGGCGACGAAGAGACGCGCGCACGCTATGCCGCACTGGTCCCCAACTTCGAGCGCATGCGATATCTGGCAGGCCTCATGAACAAGCGGCGCGAGGAGCGCGGCAGCATCGACTTCGATCTGCCCGAGCCGGTGATTGAGTTTGACGAGCACGGCCAGATGCGCGGAGTCACCAAGTCTGAGCGCACCTGGGCGAATCGTTTGATTGAAGAATTCATGCTGGCTGCCAATGAGTGCGTGGCCACTTGGCTTGAAGACCTTGGTGTGCCTTCGATTTACCGCATCCACGAGAAACCCGAAGCGCGCCGGGTGGTTCAATTCGAGGAACTGGCCGCTTCTTTCGGCTACTCGCTCGGCCTCGGAGCCTTGCCCGTCAAGCGCGTTCAGACCCGCGGTGATCGGCGCGATGCACAGCGCAGCGGACGCAACACGAAGACCTACGAGGTTCCCGAAGACATTCCTGTCACGCCGCGCATGTATCAGAAGCTGGCTGCGCGGATTGAGGGTAAACCCGAAGAACGCATCCTGAGCTACCTGATGCTGCGCTCGCTCCGGCAGGCACGCTACTCCGAGATCAACGAGGGGCACTTTGCGTTGGCTGCGCCCACTTACACGCATTTCACCTCGCCCATCCGCCGCTACCCGGACTTGATCGTTCATCGCATAACAAAGGCACTGCTTGCGGAAGGTGTGCGCGGAGAAGGCGAGATTGCGCAGGGATGCAATAGCTCCCCGTGGACGCACCCGAACGAAGGTCTTCAATCGAGCGTCATTGCTTCCTGCTCAGCCTCCCGAACAGCAGGTCCTTCGACTTCGCTGCGCTCCGCTCAGGATGACAAACTTCAATTGGAACTACCGATTCCGGAAGCCGAGTTAGCCCAGATTGCCGAAGAGACCAGCCAGACTGAGCGCCGCGCAGCCGAGGCCGAACGCGAACTGATCGAGTGGAAAAAGGTTCGCTTCATGCAGGATCGTATGGGCGAGGAGTTTGCTGCGCTGGTTCTGAATCCGGCGAAATTCGGCCTGTTTGTCGAACTGACAGACTTGTTTGTCGAGGGACTGGTTCCCATCGATACGCTGCGCGACGACCGCTACACCTGGCGCGAGAATACCCACGAGATCATCGGCGAGCGCACAGGACGCCGCTTCCGCGCCGGCGACCGTGTACAGGTGATTCTGGATCGCATCCTGGCCCAGGAACGCAGGCTGCAGTTCTCTATTGTCGAAGAGGGACTGGTGCTCACCGGCAGAAAACCGGTGAACCCGCCCAGGGCGAAGAAGAGCAAGCGCAAGGACGTGAGGACCTCCGCACCGAAGGGAAAGAAGCGGTTCGGCAAAAAAGGAAAACGGCGCTGAAGGCTTCCGCCCTGCAGCCACTTTTTAGATCACGTAGGTCGCGCCTCCGCCGACTCACTTAACATCTTCCGATTACCCTTCCCTGTTTCACGCGGCCCGTGGTACGATTCGCTGAAATTCCGGGTGTCAGGAGATAGCCATGGATACAACAACGGTCATACAGATAATTGCGGGGTTTCTTTTCATTTTGGTCTTTCTCGCAATGATTCCTCCGTATTGGGTGATCTTCAGGAAGGCCGGCTTCTCGCCTTGGCTTTCGCTCTTGATGTACATCCCCCTAGCCAACATTATTGTGCTTTACGTCGTAGCCTTCGCCGATTGGAAATCTGCTCCCGCACCAAATCGATTGATTCCACCTCCCATCGTTCCCTAGACGCAATGCGCTTTCTCCCACGCTCACCTCTCATTCAGATGTAAGCGAGGATGTGGGGAGGGCAGAAGGCAAACGGCGCTGAAGGCTCAAGGCCACAGCGCCGTCCGCGTTCAAATTGAAATACCGCTATCGCAGTTTCGACTTATGCGCCCGCCTGCTTCGCGGCCAGATCGCCGAGGAAGGGGATGCTGAACCGTTTCCCGTTAAACGCGTTGATCACAACAACGAGCCACAGGATAAAGAGCCCTAGCCATACCAACAAAAACAATATTCCAAACATCCAGCCAATGAACGGCAACCTGCGCAAAATCATGAAGACAATGTCGATGCAAATACCGCCGATCGTCAAAAAGATCGACTGCCAGGAGTGGAAGCGCACATTGGGGCTTTGGTTGTAGGGCGCCATAGCGAGGAAGATGACCGCCGGAATAAACGTGACGTAGGCAAGTCCGGCAGCGGCGGCGTCAGAGAGACCAGACGAGGCAGGCGCCGGTGCCTGGAACTGTGGAGGTGGCGGTGGGGGCGGCTGATAGGCGGTTGGATCGGACACAGTAGCTCCTTTTCGATCGGGCTTAACTACGGAATAGCTGCTCCACGCTCAAGCTTGTGGAATCAAAAAAAGGAGATTTCCGTCGCAATCACGCGCAAATTGAGCTGGAGATTAGATCGAGATAAGGAAAACCCGGATAGGCTCAAATGTCAAGCATCATTTCGTCACCCAGGCGGAATTACCCCTCCGCGTCAGGCCGCTGCGCCATAATGTCCCGGATGGCAACCAGTGACTCGGCACCCCAAGTCCAAGGATCGCACTCCATCCCATACAATGAGTTTTGGGAGCTTTGAATCATGGCACATACCGTATTTTGCGTGCGCAACAAGAAGGAGATGGAGGGCCTGGACGAGCCGCCCTTCGACTCGGAATTTGGCCAGAAGATCTATAAGAACGTATCGAAGGCAGCCTGGGCTGAGTGGGTTGACCGGCAAAAGATGCTGCTGAATGAGTACCGGCTGCAGCCTTGGACCCCGCAGGCGCAGCAGTTCCTGGTTGAGCAGATGGAAGAGTTCTTCTTCGGCACCGGTTCGGCACTGCCTTCGGAATTCGTCCCGCCGTCGCACTGAAATGGGCAAAGCGGTTCCCGGAGAGGACCTTTTCCATAAGCGTCTCGGAGAATCACCCACCTGCGCTCTTGGCCTTCGGCGCAGGTAAACGGGTGCCAGATGAGACTTGGAACGAACTATCCAGTTTGTAAACCTCCGCAATTACAAACGCGAGCGTTGCCCATACGTCTCCCGGGGTCCAGTGAGCCTCGCGCCACTCGCCGTACTCCCTCGCCCAGATTGTCATGTCGGCCTGAATCTTTGCACGGCACGGTTCGTGAATTGTCCCGGGAAGATTCTCCGGATCATCTTTTGCCTCAACTCTTAATGCGCTGCACAAGAGGCGGTAGAGGTCGCCGACGGTGGCTATTCCCTCGAAATGCGCTTCTGAGAGCCCGTCCGGCCTGATCGGAAAGAGGTGATGGAATTTCACCAAAAGGGGAAGGATCTCGCGCCGGACTGCGGCCCCGCGCTCAGAACTGAGGCGCCGGACACGTTTCCACTCTACATAGGCTGCCACCAACCGATCCCGGCGCTCGGCCTGCTCGCCCAAAAGAGGGGCGCGTTTGCACCTGCGGAAGATGTCCTTCCACATGTATCCGGATCGGAAGAAGTAAGGCCGAACTTCCAGAAAAGCAAGTGCGATCTCCGCCATCTCCGGCTCGCCCGCCGCAACCCGTTCGAGAAAGTTCGGAAAAGGCCCACCCGGGAGGGCAAGCTGTCCCCAGCGAGCGTGTAATTCTTTGGCGGCGGCAGACCATCTCTGCATAGCGCCGCCGTTCTCATTGCGCCGCCTGAACGCCTCGTGAAGACATTCATGGAGCCGGTTGATTTCAGCGGCGTTCTCTTTAACTCGCTGGTGAAGCCCGCTCTGCTTGCTCATTCGAATTTGAGCGCTGATTTTCTACGCCCGCTGTGCCGGATGGCCGTTCTTCCCCCCGGCGACCAGCGACTCAAGTATGCATCCCATTCTCCATCTGAATCAAGCTGGGGTTCCGCTGCTGGTAGAATAGAAATTGCCGCATTGTGTGGCACTTCGCCACCGTGGCGCCCCCAACCATAGCCCCTTCACTTGAAAAACGGGGCCTGAACAAAAAAGGAAAAAACTCTCTGTGACCCAGACGATACGCAATATCGCCATCATTGCCCATGTGGACCACGGCAAGACAACCCTCGTAGACGCCATGCTGCGGCAGTCCGGCACTTTCCGCGCCAACGAGCAGGTAGCCGAAAGAGTGATGGACTCGAACGAACTGGAACGGGAGCGCGGCATCACCATCCTGGCCAAGAACACGGCCATCGTTTTTGAGGGCGGCAAGATCAACATCGTCGATACGCCGGGCCACGCCGACTTTGGCGGCGAAGTGGAACGCGCCTTGAAGATGGTGGATGGCGTCATGCTGCTGGTGGACGCGGCCGAAGGCCCGCTGCCGCAGACACGCTATGTGCTGGCCAAGGCTCTTGAGGCGAAGCTGCTGCCCATCGTAGTGATCAACAAGATCGATCGTCCTGATGCCCGCCCGCAGGAAGTGCTGAACGAGATTTACGATCTTTTCATCGACCTGGATGCGGATGAGTCGCAACTGGATTTTCCCGTGCTCTACACGGTGGCCAAGGCCGGCACGGCGACCACCGATCCGGCCAAGCCCGGCGTGGACTTGCAACCGCTGTTCGAATCCATCGTTTCCACCATTCCCCCGGCCACCGGCAACGCCGACGGCACATTGCAGATTCTGGTCACCAATCTTGACTACTCAGAATACTTTGGCCGCATCGCCATTTGCCGGGTCTTTCAGGGCACGCTGCACGCCGGCGACGACGTGACGATTTCGAAACGTGACGGCTCGCTGATGAAGACGCGGATCACCAAGCTCTTCACCTTCAGCGGACTCAAGCGGATCGAGACCACTGAAACCACCATGGGCGATATTGTGGCGGTGGCCGGCGTGGAAGGCATCACTATCGGTGAGACCATCACCAGCGTCGAAAATCCGGATCCGCTGCCGCTGATTGTGATCGATGAGCCGACTATTGCCATTCAGTTCAGTGTGAACAATTCGCCGTTTGCCGGACGCGAAGGCCAATACGTCACAAGCCGCAACCTGCGCGACCGGCTTGAAAAAGAACTGCTGACCAACGTGTCGATTCGCGTGGAAGATACTGGATCACCCGACAGCTTCAAGGTGCTGGGCCGCGGTGAACTGCAACTTGCCATATTGATTGAAATGATGCGGCGCGAGAGCTTCGAGCTGATGGCTGGCCGCCCCGAGATCGTCACCAAGACGGTGGACGGTGTGCGCATGGAACCGGTGGAACATCTCACCGTCGACGTGCCGGAAGCACACACCGGTGTGGTGATTGAAAAGCTGGGCCCTCGCAAAGGCGAGATGACCAAGATGCACAATCACGGATCGGGCCGCGTGCGTATGGAGTTTCGCGTGCCAAGCCGCGGACTCATCGGCCTGCGCAGCGAAATGCTCACCGAGACCCGCGGAACCATCGTCATGAACGCGCTTTTCGATGGCTACATCCCATACCAGGGCGAGATTCCGCAGCGGCCGACCGGCGCGCTCATTTCGGATCGCCAGGGTGTGACCACCACTTACTCGCTGAACGGGTTGCAGGAACGCGGTATTCTTTTTGTCGGCGCGGGCGTTGAAGTGTATGAGGGAATGATCGTGGGCGAGCACTCACGCGACAATGATCTCGACGTGAACGTGGTCCGCGAAAAGAAGATGACCAATATGCGCGCGTCCAGCGCCGATGAGGCCATCCGCCTGGTACCTGTCAAGGCTCTCAATTTGGAACAGGCGATCGAGTTCATCGCTGAAGATGAGATGGTCGAAGTAACTCCCAAGTCACTGCGCCTGCGCAAGAAGATACTGCAGGCCAACCAGAGGCCCAAGAGGTGGCAAAAGGGCGAGTAAGTGCTGGCCTGACTCGAGCCAGGTAATCCACGCAAGCCGGACCGCGTCATCGGCAACCGATATAATCACCACCCAAGCCGTAATGCTGGCTGTCCGTTCTATTGTTCTGAGGACACTGCCGGAAGACGTAGGCCGATTGGTGGATGCAGAATGGCCAAGCAGATTCACTACAACGCAGCGGATCACATCCCGGCAGAGACCGCCAAGGACCCTTACCTTCGTCCGGCTTTCTCGTCCCGGGATCGGCTCAAGCGGGCAATTTGGAATCTCTGCTGGCTACTGCTCTATCGAACATCCCCGCGCCCCATGCACTCCTGGCGTACCATGCTTCTGAGAGCGTTCGGTGCGACGATGGGACCGAACTGCCATTTTTATCCTTCGTCGAAGGTCTGGGCTCCGTGGAGTCTTTTCTGCGCCGATCAGGTTACAGCCGGCGACGATGCAGAGATTTATAATCCCGCTCCGGTGCGCTTTGGATCGCACGCCATTGTGTCGCAGGGCGCCTATATTTGCGGAGCAACGCACGACTTCAACGATCCCGCGTTCCCGCTGCAGGCATTTGCCATGGAGATCGGTTCCTATGCGTGGATTTGTGCACGCGCATCGGTAGCCCCCGGGGTCAAAGTCGGCGAAGGCGCGGTGCTGGGCTTGGGTTCTGTTGCGTCGCGCGATCTGGAGCCGTGGGGTGTCTATGCAGGAGTGCCTGCGGTCAAGGTCAGGGATAGGAAGCCTATTGGCAGCGATGATAGGACGATAACTTCGGCATCTTGAATCAATCCTAGCTCGCAGCCTGGCCAGTCAGTTCCGTTTCAGATGGGGGATTTCACTAATTCGTATTTATGCAACACGTTGTCGGAGACGTCCACTACGCGTGCCGCGAGCCAGTCCATCGCCTCGTTTTGGTTCTCGATTTCGATGCGAAGACCGACGGTTCTTAGAGGCAGTGATGCGGACAGAGTGGAAGTCAACTTGCCCAGACGCACCAGGTCTTTTTCGGTACTGACAAGCGTCTTTGCTCCGGATTTGCGGGCCGCACTTACCAGGCGGTTGAGGTCGCCCAAAGTGTAGCGGTGATGGTCGGGAAACGAGATTCGTCCGGCAAGATGTAATCCGGCATCTTCAAGGCCAGCGAAGAATTGCTCCGGCCGCGCGATGCCGCAAAAGGCCAGGACCGCACCGTCGATATCCGGGACCTCCATCGAGCGACGCAATCGCCACACCGGCCCGTGCCAGCCCCAACCCTCTAATTCCGCCCCAAATTCCGGATCGTCGGCCGGAATCGCCAGTATGGTTGCGCGCCGCACGGCTTTCCGCGTCTCGCGCAGATTCCCCACCGGTAGCAGGTTGCCGTGCCAATCGGAACGATCCAGCAGCAAAGCATCCACATCCCGGTGTAGCTGTCGATGTTGAAACCCGTCATCAAGTAGATGTACGGTAGGACCCTTCAAATCAGGTTGCACGGCCTCTGCCATGAGGCCCGCCTGGTAGCGCTGTGCGGCCACGTAAACCGGAACCCCGGCCTCGCGTGCAATCAGCAGAGGCTCATCGCCAAATTCTTCCGCATCGCCGTCCGGATCAACCCGTGCTGCATCGTGCCCCGTGCGGCCGTATCCGCGCGACAACACATCAACATGAAGACCTCGCTCGGTCAGCGCCCCGGCAAGCGCGATAGTGAGCGGTGTCTTCCCTGAGCCACCAGTGGAGAGATTGCCAATGCTGATCACCGGCCATCCAAGCCGCTTGACCGGTTCCCAACCACGCTCGAGTCGCAGTTCGCGCAGAGCAACCCCGGCCGCATAGAGCGGCGTTAATGGTGCCAGCCAGGGTCGTTTCATTCGCTCTGGCTTTCATCGGCAAGCAAAGCCCGCAGCGCGAGAACCGTGCGGTCCGTAGCTCCTGCCTGGCTTGCGAAGACCTCTTTCGCCCGCAACCCCATCGCTTCCGCCGACGGCCGGTCCTCCAG
>JBAWCO010000814.1:0-2226 GCA_049590315.1 Occallatibacter sp.
GAAGATTCCCGCGGCGGCAGTTGCGGCCGAGGACGCCGAACTGCTGAAGAGTCTGACAAGCCAGGGCACAGTGAAGTTGCATCTGACACTGACGCCGCAGACGCTGCCGGACGCGAACAGCTTCAACGTGATTGCGGATTGGAAAGGAAGCGAGCATCCGGAGCAGGTGGTGGTGGTTTCAGGCCATCTGGATTCCTGGGATTTGGGGACAGGGGCGATTGACGATGGCGCCGGCGTGGTGGTTTCGATGCAGGCGATTCACCTGTTGAAGGAACTGGGATTGCGGCCGAAACGGACGGTGCGCTTTATTGCATGGATGAGCGAAGAAGAGGGGTCGCAAGGGGCGGCGGCTTATATGGCGGACCACAAAGATGAGATGGCGAACCATATTGGCGCGATTGAATCGGACCTGGGAGCGGATCATCCGACGGGAATTTACTATGCCGGCAAACCCACACTGGGGGACTGGCTGCGTCCGGTTGCGCAGGTGCTGGACGCGATTGGAGCGGAGACGCTGGTGGCAGCTCCTGAGACGGGCGAGGACATTGGCGGCCTCACGGAGAAAGGCGTACCGAGCTTTGCACCGGTGCAGGATAGTCGCTTCTATTTCAACTATCACCACACGGCAGCCGATACCTTTGACAAGGTGGAGCCGCAACACCTGAACGAAAATGCGGCGGTGATGACGGTGCTGGCGTTTGCGCTGGCGGATTCGGCGGAGGCGGCACCGAGGTAAAGGCAGGGATGTTGGACCGGGGAGGAAAGTCATGGCTGAGAACAAAACCAAAGCTACATCCGAGAGCGTTGCGGCGTTTCTGGATGCGTGTGACGAAGGCCGACGCGCAGACGCCAAGGCTCTGGCCAAGCTGATGCAGAAGGTCACCGGTGACAAGCCCAGCATGTGGGGTTCGTCGATCGTCGGCTTTGGGAGCTACCACTATACCTACGAGAGCGGGCGCGAGGGCGATACCTGCATCGTCGGCTTTTCGCCGCGAAAGGCCGCTAACGTCTTGTATGGCGCGATAGGTTTTGATGGCGCTGCGGCGTTGCTCGACAAGCTCGGCAAGCACACCACCGGCAAGGGATGCCTGTATATCAAGAAGCTTGCTGATGTGGATGTGAAGGTGCTTGAAACGCTGTTGGAAAAGGCCGTTGCCTCAACGAAGGCGCGACACGCGAAATCGGCGTAGCCGCGCTATGGCTGGCGCTTGTCGTGAACCGCGGCGGTGAACGCGTTCCAGACCTTCAGGTTTCCGGGGTACTCCTTCAACATGCGTTCGGGATGAAATTGAAGACCCACGACGAAAGGGGCCGCGGGATCGTAGTAGGCCTCAATCAAACCGTCCTCCGCATGGGCCATGGGGCGGAAGCGGGAGGCCAGTTCACGAATTCCCTGGTGGTGATAGCTATTCACTTTCAACTTCTTGCGGCGATACCATCGGGCGAGCGGCGTGCCGGGAACGATGGAGGCCGGGTGACGGAAGGTGTCGTAGTTCTCATAGTCGATATGCCGGAGATGTGAGCCTCTTTCTTTTTGCACGTCTCCGTAGAGTGTTCCGCCACAGACCACGTTGAGCAGTTGCGATCCGCGGCAGATGCCAAGGATGGGGATCTTGAGGCGGAAGGCGCGTTTCAGCAAGCGAATCTCGATTTCATCTTTGAGCGCGTGCGTTTGTTCGAGGTATTGAAAATTGGCCTTCCGAGCTTTGAATCGTTTGGGCTCGACGTCCTCACCCTCGACCAGAAGAAGGCCGTCCATGCGCTTTGAATACTGCGGCAGGCATGCCAGCGTGCCTTCGACTACGGGGACGATCACCGGGAAGGTGCTCAGACGAATGAGAAGTTCAAGATGCAATTCGCCGACGTAATCGATGATCTTGTTCTTCCGGATTGTCTGACGGGAGACGACGAGAACGACGGGGCGACTCATCCCACAACTATCCTTAGCGCTTCTACCAGGCGCATATCCTTTTCGCGACCCTGTGAGGCAACACGGACGTGGAACGCATCCATGCCGAGCTTGTTGGAGCAATCGCGCACGTACATTCCGTGTTCGTCGAGCAGCCGGGTTTGGAGCTCGGTGGCGTTCATACCGTTTTGAATTTTGAAGAGCACAAAGTTTGCGCCAGTAGGATAGACCTCGATGCGAGGGACGGTTTGCAGATTCGCCTGGAGATGGCGAACGTCATCGATTAAACGCTTACGGCCCTGATGATAGGCGGCATC
>JBAWCO010000815.1:0-11244 GCA_049590315.1 Occallatibacter sp.
GTTTAGTCACATTCACGCCGACGACCGGGAGCAGGTGCGCGCCGGGATTGCCGCGCATTGCGAAGGAAAGACTCAGGAGTTTGTCAGCGAGTATCGGATGCGCCACAAATCCGGCGGCTATATCTGGACTCTGAGCCGCGGTATTGCGGTCCGCGACCACTCCGGCAAGGCCCTTCGCATGGCCGGCTCACAGACAGACATCACTGAAAGCAAAAGTGCGGATCCACTTACCCACCTGCCAAACCGCCTGTACTTCATTGACCGGCTGGAGTCCGCAATCGAGACTGCCCATCAACAGGACACCCGCTTCGCTGTCCTGTTCGTTGACCTTGATCAATTCAAGATGGTCAACGACAGTCTTGGACACATGGCCGGCGATGAGTTGCTCATTGATGTAGCCGGGCGCTTGCGCACTTGCATCCGCAGCGGTTCACGATCTGGCGCCCCAACCCAATCTGTCGTGGCGCGCATCGGCGGAGATGAGTTCGCGGTCTTTCTCGGCAATATCCTGCGCGATTCCGACGCCTCGGTTGTCGCGGGGCGAATCCTCGAAAAGCTCAACGAGCCATTTGAATTCGAGGGTCGCAGTATGTTTGTCTCTGCCAGCATCGGCATTGCCCTCAGTTCCACCGGCGACACAGCAGAAGAACTCCTGCGCAATGCCGATACCGCCATGTATCGCGCCAAGACCAACGGCAGATCGCGCTCCGAGTTCTTCAACCAGGGAATGCGCGCAAGGATGGTCAGCCGCTTCGAAGTCGAAAATGGTTTGCGCAAGGCCATCGATGAGCATCAACTCGTCGTCTACTACCAGCCGATCGTGTCGCCTGGCGATAGCAACATTCGCGGCTTTGAGGCACTGGTTCGCTGGAACCACCCTGAGCGCGGACTCATTCAGCCCGGTGAGTTCATTCCCATCGCCGAAGAAAGCGATATCATCGTTCTCCTCGGCCGCTGGGTTCTCCGCGAGTCTTGCCGGCAAATGGCGGAATGGCAAAGAGCTTTTCCGCCCCTTCGCGCGCTTACGGTCAGCGTTAATGTCTCGGCTCGGCAATTGTGCGATTCCCGGCTGGTTGAAGAGGTGGAATCCGCTCTGGCCGATTCCGGACTGAATCCTGAATCCCTGGCGCTAGAAATGACCGAAAGCTCGATCATGGGAAATACCCAGCAGACGCTAGCTACACTCGACCGCCTCAAGGCCATGAACATCCGGTTGGAAATCGATGACTTCGGAACAGGCTACTCGTCACTGAGTTACCTGCAGAGGCTCCCCTTCGACATTCTCAAGATCGATCGTTCCTTCATCCGTGAAATGACTGCCGGTAACGGCAGCCTGGATATAGTGAAGGCCATTTTACAATTGGCCCGGTCACTCAAATTAGAAGTGATTGCCGAAGGCGTGGAGACTGAGCAACAGTTATCCACGCTGCATGAGTTAGGCTGCAATTACCTGCAAGGATACCTGTTCTCAAAACCGGTTGACGCAAGCGCGGCCGAGAAGCTTTGCCAAGAGACGGGTGAATCCGGTTTCGCTCCCCTTGCATCTCCCCTGGTCACCGACGACGAACCTACAAGATAGGAAGCACATGTACTTAGTGATCAGCCGGATACAGTGGTCATGCTTCTGTGCGGACCGTTTGTGACACCGCAGGAGCTGACGACGAATTCTGCGGCGACTATTGCGTCGAGTTCATCCAACTCCATCACGCACGGTTCCGGTAACACGGTGTTGACGCTTACGTCATTCCGGGCGTGGCTGTGACGTGCAATGGAAGCTATCGAACAACGACCATGGCGAACTCCACCCAAGTGACTGTGGCTATTCCGGCAAGCGACTTGGCCGGCGCTGGAATCGCTTCGGTGGTGGCAACAAACCCGGGCGCACCTGGTTCAAATGCTCTGTAATTTGCGATCAACTAAGTGGCAGTGTCTGCTGGCGACGGCTGCAGTCAGCAGATCCATTCATCACGGTGACTCGACCCTGCTTCGCCGAAGCAATCAATTCCTGTTATCGGCATTAATGGATTGAAATTCCATCCGTACCGCACCCGCCATCCGTACCGCACCCGCCATCCGTGCCGCACCCGCTGAGTAATGCAATTTCCGCCGGGTGGCGCCGGTCCCGGTGAGTTCTCCAGACCATGCCGGGGGGGCCCAGATTGTGGTTACAGGGCCATCCGCCGATACGGTTTACTCGGATGTGAGGCTGGATTTCTGAGGTGGCGCCTGAGGGATGGTATTGACTATATAAATGGTGACCGTGCGGAACGGCAACCATTTGTGGTAGATGACCGGGGCGAAACTGGAGAGTCCACCGCATGCTGAGGGATCGCTGGACAGGGCGTAACCCGGAACAATGGCGGGAGTGAGCCAGACCCTCAGAGGCTGACAGTTGGCTGGAAATAGGGCCGGTTGAGTCAATCTGGTTGCAGCAGGCATGTGCATTTTGGGATCGTTGATGTAGCCGACGTGCTGAATCTGGATCATGCCGTTGTACTCGAATCCGCCATCGATAGCGGTATCTAGAGTGCCGCCGGCACGAAGCTCATCGATGGCTGACCGCTGAGCACGGTACATGCTGTAGACGTCGTGCGTTCCCGCGACTGCGACGACCGCAAAGATCATGACCAACACGCTGCTGGCAAGGGGTAGATTCCGATGGACGCGATCCTGATAGAGCCGCAAAAGGAGAATGACCGCGATTGGCAGAAGGAGCAGGAGATAGCGGTCAAATAAGAGTCCACGGAGGCCGCGCGGCAGAATCAGGCCAATGTAGGCACAGGTGAAGGGGAGGAGCAGAGCAAGCAGGCTTCGCAAAGGGATCGACGAGGAATCAGGCGGCGAGATGCGGGGAGATTCATCGGCGCTCTGGGTCGGGCGCCGGCCATTCAGCAGAAAAGCGAAGAAACAAAGGAGCGCGAAAACGACCGCGATTGAGATGAAGATGCGTGGTCCGATCGAGGGAGTTGCCGGCTCCGGTCCTTTGACCCCGAAGACATATACGAGTCCGCGCGAAGTGACGTAATTGCCGCTCCAATCTACGGGAAGAGCGACGTGTCCAATTGAGTAATGAAAGAAATGCATGGCAAAGGCCAGACTAAGGACCTCGCCAATGGCGAGGAGGGCGGCTATGCTTTGGTGGCGCAGGGAAATCGTCGGGATGAAGGCGATCAGGATAGGGAGCAGCAACATTGCGAATGTGAGAAGAAGGACGGAGAGGCGGACGGCGAGATCTCCCAAGTGGGCGAGGTCAGGAGCGCGGTCGATGAGAGGCTCCGGAACTGAATACGGCTGTTGCATGAACCAATGGAGCGAAGCAAAGACGAGGAGGACGGAAGTGGCGTAGAGCAGTGCGCCCAGTGCGAGGACATGGGGACGCCGGCGCAAGAGCCAAATAACGCACGGGAACATGACAAGTACGCCAAGCCAAGCAATTTGGCGAACCGTTCCGCCGACCGCATTGGAAAGGGCGGCGAATGCGAGCCAGCAGAGAACGGCGCGGTTGGATTCAGCCTGGAGAGCACGGAGGCAGGCATATAGGCAAACTACAAGACAAAATAGGCCGTCGATATCTGACATGAAACTAACTGCCAGAGGCAAGAAGAGCGGGCTGAGCACGATGACGAATGTGCCGATGGTTGCATTGCGCGGGCTGATTCCGGCGCGGACCAAAGTGCGCTGGATAAGAAAAGCCGTGATCATGGCTACAAGCAGAGTGGAGGCGCGGATGGACGTGAAGGATGGCCCGAAGAGCTTAGCGAACAGGGCACCCAGATAGAGTTGCCAGCCTAGCATTGTGGCGGCCCATCCGTTGTAGACGATGTGTCCGGTTTGAGCGAGGATGCGTGCGGATTGCACAAAAGACCAGTCGTCGTTGATTCCGGATTCAGCGACGGGAAACGTAGCAAGGGCGCAAAGGAGCAGAAGAAAAGTGCAAAGAAACGCATGCCTGCGTGACGCGACGACAGTATTCATATGAAATCCCAAATATAAATCATATTATGTGGATACGACTGATTTGGCATGATCCGGGCCGGTTCCTGGAGCGCCAGTCTTCAGGCTTAACAAGCCGTGTCCTGAAGCGTCACGGCGGGTCAATGCTCTGCCTTTCAAACTTGTTCGTAGCCACGGGCTCAGTATTGGGAGGCGTCGCTTTTACCGTGTCGACGATATGGATGGTGACGGTGCGGAACCCCAATAGCCAATTGTTGTAGGTGACAGGTGGGAAGCGGGAAGGACCACCGCAGGCTGCGGGGTCGTAGGACAAGGCATAGCCGGGGATGAGGACGGGGGTCTGCCAGCCATGATCGGGTTGGCAGTTATCTGGAAAGACCGGGGTTTGCACTATGTATTCCGAGGCACGCATGCGTATCGCAGGGTCGTTCATGTGACCATAGCGCGAAATCTGGGCCATCCCGTTGTGGTCGAGTCCGGCGTCGATGGAGGTGTCGGGAACACCTGCTGCGCGAAGCTCATCTACGGAGGCCAGGCGGGCGCGATAGAGACTGAATGTGTCGTGTGTTCCGGCGACGGCAAAGATGGCAAAGAGCAAGGCCACGGCATAGGCAACGAGCGGTAACTTGGTCCGGACGCGATCCTGATAGAGACGCAGCAGGAGGATCAACCCGACGGGAAAGACGACGATGAGATAGCGATCAAACAGCTCGGTACGCAGGCCGCGGGGCACAAGCAACGCGAAGTATGCGAGGAGGAAAGGGAGAACGAGGATCAGCAGGCTGGGCCAGGAAATGGGTTGGGAGATGGCAGGAAACGTCTGCGCCGGCAGAGTGGTGGGGCGACGGCTGGTCAACAGCGTTGTAGCGAAGCACACCAATGCGAGGAGGACAGTGATGGTGATGAACAAGCGCGAAGAGGACGTGAGGACGATCGGCGCCATGCCTTTGATCGGCATAGTCTGCGCGAGGCCATCGCGAGTGACGTGGAAGCCCCTGAAGGGCGCGATGAGGGTGAGGAGGCTCAACCGGTGATAGAGGAAGAGGTAGGTGTATGTACCGATGACGATAAGAATGCCGATGGAGAGAAGCGCGGTTGCGCGGCGGTTTTGGAGCGAAACTGCGGGCACGAACGCGATAAGGATCGGCAATAGGAAGAGGGCAAAGCTGAGCAAGAGGCTCAGGAACTGCAGGGTGAGGTGGTGCAACTGGAAGACACTGGTGTTTCCGGGAAAAAGCGGCTCTGGTATGGAATAGGGCTGCTGAAGAAACCAGTGTAGGGTGCCGAAGACGATGAGGATCGAGACGGCGTAGAGCAGGCCGCCGATGAGGAGGACATGGGGACGGCGGCGCAGCAACCAGATGGCGCAAGGGAACATAACAAGGACGCCTAGCCAGGCAATCTGACGGACCGATCCTCCGACGGCATTGGAGAGTGCGGCAAAGGCAAGCCAGGCGACGACGGCATGATCGCTGCGGGTCTGCAGTGCGCGGAGGCAGGCGTAGAGGCATAGGACAACGGAGAAGAGTGCGCCCACATCGGACATGAAGGAGAGCGCGAGAGGAAGGAAGATCGGACTGAGGACCATTGCGATGGTGCCGATGGTTGCGTTGCGGGAATTGATGCCTGTGCGCACCAGAATGCGCTGTGTGATGAAGGCCGTGACCATGGCAACGAGCAGGACGGAGGCGCGAGCGGCGGTGAACGAAGGTCCAAAGAGCTTGATGAAGAAGGCTCCTAGGAAGAGCAGCCAGCCGAGTATTGGCGATGCATATCCGTTGTAGACCACGTGACCGGTCTGGGCAAGGACCTGGGCGGATTTGAAAGATGACCAGTCGTCGTTCATGCCGATCTCAACGACGGGAGAGGTCGCCAGAGCGCAAATGAGAAGAATAAGGGAGCAGAGGAGCGCGGGCCGGCGCGAGGTGGAAGCTGTGGTCATGGGAGGTTCTTCAACTGATTGTAATCGACCTGCGAGCAGATACTGCTTGGCTAGCGGTTAGACCGGTCGGACGCAGGTTCGCGATTCGCCTGCGCTGGTTCCCGAAAGTCCGATGAACTCCGGTTTCAACTGTTGAAGATTTCCGAGACAGGCCACGGATAAGAACCAGAGTTTTATCAAGTCCGATGGCCGTGAATCTGAACTCGAGTGGTGCGGCCAATCGGCTAGCAACGAAAGACCAACCTCTGGCGAACCTCGAATTTCGAGGACTCGAGATTGATCGGATCGCGACCCAGGCCGAGGGAAAAGGGACCCAGCGTCGAGGCAACTACCGGCGGAGAGCGATTAGATTCGAAGTCGGGGTCGGTCGAAGTGCGGGCTGGAATGGGGAATGGACAATGGGAGATCAGGGCTGAGGGGGTGCGGGCTTTGTTGTATCGACGATATAGATAGTGGTAGTGCGGACGCCGTGTAGCCATTCGCAGTAGGTGATGGGGCCGAAGCGGGACGGTCCACCGCAGGCATGAGGGTCGTAAGACAGGGCATAGCCGGGGATGATGGCGGGAGTTAGCCAGCCATTGTCGGGTTCACAATCTGCTGGAAAAAGCGAAGGCTACAGCGCCCAGTCGAGCGGACGTGCGTGCGGACCACTGATGAAGCCGGCGCTGTAAATCTGGGCCATGCCATTGTGTTCGAAGCCGGCGTCGATGGCGGTGTTGGGGATGCCTGATGAGAGCAGTTCAGCGACTGCGGCCTGGCGTGCCCGGTACATGCTGAAGGCGTCGTGCGTGCCGGCGATTGCGTAGAGGGCGAAGAGTGTGACGATCGCGTAGCTGAGCAGGGGCAGGTTGGGTTGAACGCGATATTGAAATAGGCGCAAAAGCAGAATTAACCCGACGGGTAGAAGTAGCAGGAGGTAGCGATCGAACAAGTCGCCACGGAGGCCGCGGGGGATTAGCAAGGCGATGTAGGCGAGGGTGAAAGGGATAAGAAGTACGAGAAGGCGATGCCAGGAGATTGGCGGTGAATCATGCTTTGGTTCCTGCGCAGATGAGCCGATGTCGCAAGTGGTCAGGATGAAGGCGAAAAAACAGAGGAGCGCGGCAAGGACGGCGAGCGTGAGGAGGAAGCGCAGCGGCGACGGTAGGACAGTGGGCGCACGACCTTTGATGGGGAATGAGCCGAGGATCCCGAATGGCGTAACCAAGTTGCCTTTGAATGGAGCGATGAGGCCGACAACAGCATGCGGGTGAAAGACGGCGAGAAAGAGGAAGACGGCGACGGTGATGGCTCCGCCGATGGAAAGGAATGTCGTGGCGCGACGCGTGCGAAGAGATACGGCGGGGATGAAGGCGACGAGGAAAGGCAAAAGCAGCAATGCAAAACTGAGGCCGAGACTGAGGAGTTCGACGGCGAGATGGAACAGCTGGTGAATGCCGGTGATGGAAATGAAGAGAGGTTCGTGCTCTGAATGGGGCTGATTGAGAAACCAGTGGAGCGAGCAGTAAATGACGGCGAGCGAGACTGCGAATAGCGCGGTTCCAACGATGAGGACGTTGGGACGGCGGCGAAGGAGCCAGATGGTGCAGGGAAAGAGTACGAGGACGCCGAGCCAGGCGATCTGTCGGACGGTTCCTCCAGCCGCATTGGAGAGAGCGGCGAAAGACAGCCAGGCGAGGACGGCGGGGTTCGATTGGGCATAAATTGCGCGGAAACACGCGTAGAGGCAGAGGAGCAAGCAGAAGAGACCGCCCATGTCAGACATATAGGTGAGGGCGAGGGGCAGGAAGAGCGGGCTGAGGGTGAGGGCGAGAGTGGCAACGGTAGCGTTACGCGATGTGAGGCCGGCGCGAAGGAAGGTGCGCTGTGCGAGAAGAGCCGTGGCGAGTGCAACGAACAATGTAGACGTGCGAATGGCGGTGAAGGTGGGTCCGACGAGCTTGACTAAGAGCGCGCCTAGGAACAGTTGCCAGCCGAGCATGGGGGTGTCCCAGCCGTTGTAGATGATGTGGCCGGTGGAGGCGAGGAGCCGCGCGGACTGGACGTAGGAGAAGTCGTCGATGATGCCAATTTCAGCAACGGGACAAGTGGCCAGGGCGGAGACGAGAAGCAAGAGGGCGCAGAGGAATGCGGGGCGACGCGAGGTGGAGGTTGTGGTCATGCGTTGAACTTGATTTGATGATAAGCGACTGGCGGGGGACAGGTTTGTGAAAGCCGTACTTCGACTCGCTTCGCCGCACTTGATGACAGGGCTTAGGATACGGAAGGAAAACTAAAAACGGCCTTAGTATAGATTGAGCGACCTCACTCATCGCGATAAATGAGGCTGCGATGAATCGAGGGGTACAGCTCTTTATCGGAGAGATTTCGACTAGCGGCATTTCATTTTTCTAGAAGCCTGCCCAGTGGAGATAGGCGGCTATGATGGGTTGGCCCGAGAGGGCGCTGATGATGCCGCCTATGCAGAGGAATGTACCCAGAGGGAGTTTTCTCAGGGACCATTCGCTGGAGTCTGATTCTTTGCGCGGGGCGATTAGTAGAACTACTGCTACCAAGGCTCCTAGGACGACTCCGATTGCGAAAGAGAGCAATGCGCCGGAAATGCCAAGCCATGCGGCCAGCAGGGCCATAAGCTTGACGTCGCCCAGGCCTATGCCTTCGCGATGGCGGATTAGTTTGTAGAGCCAGCGGATGATGAGGATTAGTAGGGCGGCGGCTAGGATGGCGAACGCGGATACGATTGCAGTCTCAACGCCTTCTCGAATGGCAGATGGAGATGGGGCGTCGGAATAACGATCCCCGACGGCACGATGAATGGCGCTGCCGACGACCCCCAGTGCGATCCCAGTGAGCGTCAGGAAATCTGGAAGCCAGAGTTGCTCTGCGTCTAGAGCAGCAAGAGCGATAAGGAGCCAGAGGAAGATCATCTTTCCAACTGCTGCTCCGAGGCTGTTGTAGACGTTGTAGTGAAGGAACGGCGAGATTGACGGAACGTTGGGATCGAGCGCTGGTGCAAGGAAAATCCAAACCTCATGAGCCCATAATGCTCCCACCGCTAGCTCAACCAGCGGATAGCGCCAACTAATTGGGGTCTTGCAATTGCGGCAGCGGCCACGTAACGCTAGCCAGCTCACCAGCGGGATGTTTTCCCACCCGGAGAGTGTGTGATCGCAGTTTCTGCAGTGGGAGCGCGGGTGGACGATGCTCTCGCCTTGCGGCCAGCGGGTGAGGCATACGTTGAGGAAGCTGCCGAAGGCGAGGCCGAGAAGGCCAGCGAAGATCGTTCCGAAGATGCGAATCATGTGCGAGGTTGAGTATACCCACCTGCGGTGGGACAGACGCTCGCTGTTCGCTCGCACGGGCTTTGTTGTTTCCGACGCAGAAGAGGGACGAGATCCTGAGTCTGGATTCTTTCTCTCCCACTCATCGCGCGAATGGATGATTGCATGACAGCGTCGGCTCCTTCGACCTGAGTAGACTGGTTGCGGCCAAACGACCACGAAGCTCGGGAGGAAAGGAGCCGAGCATGATGATTATAGGCTGTGATTTTCATCCGCGGTTTCAACAGATCTCCTTTTTGTTGGAGGAGACCGGCGAGTGCGGTCAGCAGCGCTTGATGCACACGGCGGAAGCCGAACATTACTACCGCTCGCTGGGCGGTGCCAGGGTGCGAGTTGGCATCGAGGCCACAGGGAGTTATAGCTGGTTTCGACGCCTGATGAGTGAGCTGGGCTATGAACTTCTGGTGGGCGATGCAACCCAGATTCGCGCCTCGAACCCGCGCAGGCAGAAGACCGACAAGCGGGATGCGGAGCATATCCTGGGTTTGCTGGTGGAGGATCGTTTCCCCGCCATCTGGCAGCCGCCGGCAGAGAACGAACAGTTGCGGCAACTGCTGCTGCATCGCAGTCGCCTGGTCCGGTTGCGCACGCGGGTGACGAACCAGTTGGATGGGATGGCCAAGAACGAAGGGCTGATTCTTTCAGGCGGGTGGAGCGGGAAGCGTCGCAAGGGGATCGAAGCCTTGCCGCTGCCGGGCTGGTATGGCGAGCGGCGCCAGGATTTGCTGGCCCTGCTGGACCGGCTTGAGGAACGGATTGCGCCGTTGAACAAGGCGGTCAGCCAGGCTGCGGCCAACAACGCCGAGGCTTGCTTGCTGATGACGCATCCGGGCGTGGGTCCGGTGGTCTCGCTGGCCTATGTGTTGACGATCGGCAACTGGCAGCGCTTTCAGCGCGGCAAGCAAGTGGGCAGTTATCTTGGGTTGATTCCTGCCGAGGAATCGAGCGGAGACAAGCGCCGTCTGGGACACATCAGCAAGCAGGGCAACACGCTCGTGCGCTGGCTGCTGGTGGAGGCGGCGAGCACGGCGCAGAGGTATGATCCGAGCTGGCATCGGCAGTATCTGCGCCTGTCGATGAACAAGCATCACGGCGTGGCCAAGGTGGCGATTGCGCATAAGCTGGCGGTGAGGTTGTATTGGATGTTGCGCTCCGGGGAAGATTATCAGCACGTGATGGAGCGCGGTTCTCATGCGAGGCAGTCCGAGTGCCCCGGTGGTCGCTCGAAGCGGCCGATTGAATGATTGGACGCCTCGACTCTTCCCGTGAGGGGAGAGTTTGAACAGGAAATCATGGGGTACGTCCGACCCGAATACATGGTTGGTGGAACCTGACGGTCCATCGCGAATGATTGGTTCAACACGCGAGCTTGAGTCGTTTAGCCAATGGAAGACGGATTTTTCCAATATCGAACGAATCTCAGAAAAGAACGTTCTTCGATTCGTTCCCAGGTCGATGGTGGGGGTGATCGGAGCGGCGTCAAGGGTCAAGATGAACGCCAAAGTACGGCGCCCTTGACCCCGCTCCAATCACCGGAGGGTGGGTCTGCGTGCGAATAAAAGAACACGCTTGACAGAGGCCGACACTGTCATACATGGGGCACGGTGCTGGTATAAGAACAAGCGGTCAAAGACCTAGCTGGCCGGGTTCTCCTTGCAAGCGTCGCAAACACCTTCTGCCCATAGCCATGGCCTGCTTTCAGCCGCGAGTGAATCACTCCTCGACGGTGCTGCGGTCAGCAAGCCCCACTTGTCTGCATTCAGACGAGCCGGGCGTCAACAGGTACACGGGGCGGGAAGCCCCAAGCGCAGAAGGATGCATGACGACGCGCCGTCTCTTCGACGATGGCTGCCAGCCGTTCCGTTTGGTTCGGATTCTTGAATCGCCCAGCATTTATGAAGCGGTTCCGCATCTTCCAGCATCGAAAAGTCACGCGAAATTCTCTCTGCACGCACGCGGAGAGACAAGTCTTGAAGCCGCAGATCCATGGGGGACTCTGGGCCGGGG
>JBAWCO010000816.1:0-18568 GCA_049590315.1 Occallatibacter sp.
GGAGCCCGTTCGGCTTTGGGTTCTATCCTCCCTGGGGCTGGTATGGCGGGTACTGGGGCGGCCGCGGGTTTTATGGTCATGGGTACTATGGAGGCGGCTTCCATGGTGGAGGCTTCCACGGTGGTGGGGGCGGCTTTCATGGCGGCAGAGGAGGCGGATTCCATGGAGGCGGAGGTCATCGCTAACGGGCGAGGCTCTTCTCTTTGGGCAGGACTTTCTAGTCCAGTAACGTGCGCGGTAGTCTAATCGGCGGCCGGTAAGTGCAATCCGCGAGGATTGCACTTACCCGGGTCGCAGCCGCAGGAGCTGTTTTCCGCGGGTCTGAGTGCTGCCCGCGCGCTCGTGATTTACGTCTAAACCGTCCAAATAACATCCTGGTCGACCTCCTCGGCAGGAGAACGGTTCAGGTTGGCGTTCGATTCCAAATCTACTGTGATACCCCGGGGTGGTTTTGCAGGGACAGTATACTTCGGAAAATGAGCTCATCTGGCTGTTGGGATCGCAAGCGTGTTGAATGTGGCATGCGTGGTCTGAACACGAGGCTTACTATCCCAGTCAAAGAGCGTGTAGCCGTATCTGAGCAGAGTATCTGTGACGGCGTCCCGGGAGCTGGAAAACACCTCGCAGAGTAGGAAGGGCTTCACATCGGAGAGAATGCGCTGGGCACCGCGCAGAATCAACGTCTCCGCGCTTTCTACGTCAATTTTCAAAATCTGAGGCGCGGGTATACCCTGTTCCAGCAACCAGTCCAGTGTCACAGTAATCGTAATTACCGACTCACGAATCCCTCCCGCTTCAGGTGATCCGCCCGATACACTGAGAAAATTCCCGGCACGGCCATGTTTGGCAATATTAAAGGTCGCGATCCCTAGCGAATCGGCGACTGCGACGGGAAGCACTTGAATAGGCGCCGATGATTTGGGCTGAAGAGATGCGGACTTGCGAAGCAGATTAGCAAGCCAAATGTCCGCCTCGACCGCGATCACCGTTCCGGCGCTACCGGCCCGCTCGGCGGCAGCTATGGAGAATAGCCCTATATTTGCGCCAATATCCCACACCACTTTGCCGGGCGATACAAACTCGCTCGCGAAATCGAAGAGGTCAGAATTCAAACGCGGCTTCCAGAAGCTCAGGCTTGCTTCCGGCGAGACCAGAATGGGAACCCGCCTAAACTCGGCTGGAAGATGCCGTTTGAGAATCCGGTTGCGGCTAAGACGTTCTAGTAGTGCGCGAGCGGTGACGTTCATAGAATCTCCTGACCGTGAATAGCCACTTGTATGGTAGTCAACTCCTGTATTGAGAGCACCAATTCGCGCCTGCTTTTTCAGTATTACTCCCGTTCCGCCCAAAACGTGATTCACAAAAACCACATAAATGTGTATTCTGTGATCAGCGTTATGCAGAATCGCTGCGTGCCGCCCTTTCGATTTTTTCGAGGAGAAACCATGATTCGCAAGACACGCCTTTTTACGCCTGGTCCAACGCCGCTTCTTCCGGCCGCTCAGTTTGCCATGGCCGCAGCGGATATTCACCACCGCACGCCGGAGTTTCGCGCCCTGTTTCTGAAGGTTCTGGGGCAGTTGAAGATCTTTGTGGGCACGCAAAACGACGTGCTGCTGCTTTCGTCTTCCGGTACTGGAGCGATGGAAGCTTCTGTGTCGAATCTGACGTCTCCGGGCGATCGGGTTCTGGTGCTTTCTGCCGGCAAATTCGGCGAGCGGTGGGCCGACCTGACTAAGGCCTTCGGCTGCCAGGTGGACGTGGTCACCGCGCCGTACGGGCAGACCTTCGACATTGCGGCTGTGGAGGCTGCGCTGAAGCCGGAACACAAGGCCGTCTACCTGCAGGCGACCGAAACCTCGACCGCAGTGCGCCACGATGTGGAAGCCATTGCGAAACTGGTGAAGGAGACCGATGCGCTGCTGGTCGTGGATGGAATCACTGGCCTGGGGACGACTCACTTTGATGTCGACGGCTGGGGCATTGATGTGCTGATCGGCGGTTCGCAGAAGGCGGTGATGATTCCGCCGGGGCTCAGCTATCTGAGCGTTAGCGACAAGGCGTGGGCGGCGATGGAGAAGTCGAAGAATCCGCGCTACTACTTTGACCTGCGCAAGGAACGCAAGAACGCCGTCAAGGGCGAGAGCGCTTACACGCCGGCGGTGGCGCTGGTGGCTGGGTTGGGCGCGGCTCTGGATTACATTGCCGGTCAGGCCGGCGGGGATCTCGAAAAAGGCCGCATCGCTTTGGTGGACAATGCGCAGGTGAACGCGGCGGCGACGCGCGCAGGCCTGGTTGCGCTGGGCTTTACGCTGTTTGCGCCTACGGCTCCGGCAGCTGCAGCCACAGCGGTTGCTGTCCCGGAGGGGATGAATTCCGGCGACGTGGTGAAGGCGCTGAAGTCGCGGTTTGCGCTGGTCACCGCCAACGGACAGGGCGAGATGCAGGGGAAGATCTTCCGCGTGGCGCACCTGGGCTTCTTCGACTACCTAGACACGGTGGCGTTCTTGGGCGCGATGGAGCATATCGCCAAGGACACGCTGGGACTGCCGGTTGAGTATGGCAAGGCAGTTGCCGCGGCGCAGCAGGTGCATGCGGATGCGTCGAAGGGATAGGAATGCATGGCGGAGCTGACGTTCGGGGAGAAGCTGCTGATCGCGCGGAAGCAGCTTGATCTCTATCAATACGAAATGGCGGAGCGGTTGGGGGTGCACCCCAACTCGATCACCAAGTACGAGCGGGGTGAAGGCAAGCCGCATGCGGCCGTGGTGCGCATGTTCGACCTTTTGTGTGAGAAGCACAACATCCGCTTCGACGAGTATCAAGCTGCGGAGACAAGCAAGGGAGACACGATGAAGATTGTTCTGGCAGAGAAGGTTTCGCCGGCGACGTTGGCGGTGTTTGCAGCCGAGCCGGGGTGGGAAGTTCTGACGCACGACCAACTGCCGGACGGATTGGCGGCAGCTTTGGTGGATGCCGATGCGCTGGTGGTGCGGTCCGCTGTGCAGGTGGACGACGCGCTGATGGAGAAGGCACCGAAGCTGCGCGTGGTGGGTCGCGCCGGCGTGGGCGTGGACAACATCGACGCAGACGCAGCGACGCGGCGAGGTGTGGTGGTGATGAATACACCGGGCGCTAACGCGGTGGCCGTGGCCGAATTGACCATCGGACTCATGCTGGCACTGGCACGCAAACTGCCAACGGCAAACTCGACCATGCACGCAGGCAAGTGGGAAAAGAAGAGCCTGCAGGGCGCGGAGCTGCGCGGCAAGACGTTAGGCATTCTGGGGCTGGGGCGCATCGGCCTTGAAGTAGCGCGGCGCGCCAAAGGCTTTGGCCTGGAGATCGTGGGCAGCGACCCGTTTGTTTCCGCTGCAGTGGCGCGCGAAAACGGTATTAAACTCGTCACACTGGACGAACTGATTGCCACGTCGGACTACATTACACTGCACGTTGGCCTTACGGCGCAGACGGCTGGAGTGATCAATGCGAAGTCTCTGGCAGCAATGAAAAAGGGCGTGCGCATCATCAACTGCGCGCGCGGTGAACTGGTGGATGACACGGCGCTTGTCACAGCGCTCAAGAGCGGGCAGGTGGGCGGCGCGGCGCTGGACGTGTTCGTGGTCGAGCCGCCGAAGGATTCCCCCTATGCTGAGCTGGACAACGTGATTCTGACTCCGCATATCGCCGGATCGACGGCCGAAGCACAGGAGGCAGTGGGGATCCAGATTGCGCGGCAGGTGCGTGAGTATCTCAAACTCGGCGTGGTGCAGAACGCGGTGAATCTGCCGTCGCTGAGCCACGAAGAGTACGTGGTGCTTGCGCCCTACATCGACCTTGCGGGGCGACTTGGTTCATTCCTGGCGCAGGCGGGCAAGAGCGGCATCGAGGCCATTCACCTGACCTACGCCGGATCGCTGGCCGAGGCGAAAACGGACTTGGTGCGCAATGCAGCCATCGAAGGGTTGCTGCAGGGCTCGGAGAATGTGAACCGCATCAACGCGGCGGCAGTGGCTGAGGAGCGCGGTATCCGCGTGCATGAGGAGAAGCAGGAGAGCCATCGCGGTGGCTCGGCCAGCGTGCTGACAGTGGAATTGCACACAGCCGCAGGTTCAAGCCACGCCAGCGCAACGGTGATCCACGGGGAACAGCCTCGGTTGCTGGAATTCGACGGCATCGACATTGAGACGCCACTCGAAGGCAATTTGCTGGTATGCCGCAACCTCGACGTGCCGGGCGTAATTGGCCGCATCGGTTCAATCCTGGGCGAGCACGGCGTGAACATTGCCAACTTCGCGCTCGGCCGCGAGCGCTCTGGACCCAAGCCGGTGAAGGCGCTGGCCGTGGTGCAGGTGGATGCTCCGGTCTCCGGAGCAGTGTTGGAAGACTTGGTCAAGATTGAGGCGATGTTGGAAGCGAAGCCGGTCAGCTTGCCCGAAGGAAAATTTTGACGCGCTGATCACGAAATGAACAAGTCAGCGCAAAAGAAAAACCACCGCCAACCAGCGGTGGTTTTTCTTTTGGAATCCGTCGCTGGGGATCAGCGGATTCGGTAGACAAATGCGTCTTCCAGATACTTGCCGCCGAAGATCTGGCCTCCCAAGCGCATTCCATAGGTGTCAGCAGCCGAGGCAAAGACGCGGCGCAAGTCCCGAATGAACGGATTATCCATCGATCGCATGGATATTGTTGGCTGCCTGTGAATCGATATTCCAGCTTTTTCTATGGCCTCATTGATTTCGGTATACCCAGAGCGAGGGGACGATTGGTCGAGACGATCCGAGGCGATCACCAGTCTCCAATCCTCATAGTCCGGGATTTTGGCCCATAGAGCGACATTGGGAGTCTTGCCGTCCCGATCCAGCGCATCAATCACTTGTTTTCCATTTTCGATATCGAAGTTCACCAGGACTGCCTGATCCATCGCAACATCCCTCCTTTCTTTGATTCTACTGCGTCTATCAATGATCGAGCGCTCGCCTCACGGCTCCAATGGCCTATCGGATCGTCGTCGCAGATATCGTACCGGCTCTGTTCCGACCATTCCCGAACAGTCTCCCAGTCGAGTTTCAGTTCAATATCGCCGGCAACATCTTTCTTCAAAAGGTCTGATAATCCCGCCAGATCCAGCAGCTTTCCCAAGTCATGCGTATGGCTATCGATGACCAGTTTTTTCTCGGGAAAATCATGCTCGCGCGTTCTCTTGGCAATACAGGCTTTCAGAGCGCATTCGACGGCATACCCTGCGAGATAGTATGCGCCATCCGGGAGTTCTGCGGATAGCAGCGCCTTTGCCTCCTTGAGCCGCAATTCGGCAAGTCGCTGAAAATCAATGCGGTTCATTGCGTTTCACCGTTCCGGTTACGCGCGGCTCAGGTAAGCCCCTTCGCTAGTGTCTACGCGGATTTTCTCGCCTTCATTGATGAAGGCGGGCACCTGGACAACCAGCCCGGTTTCCATCTTGGCGGGCTTGGTCACGCTGGATGCAGTTGCCGACTTGAGGCCCGGCTCGGTCTCGACAACTTCGAGCTCGACCGCTGAAGGTAACTCAATTCCGACAGCCTGGCCGTCATGATAGCTGACTTTGATTTGCAGGTTTGGTGTGAGGTATTCGACGGCATCGCCGAGCGTGGATCCCTTGAGTACGGTCTGCTCGTAGTCCACCGGATTCATGAAGTAGTAGTCATCGCCGTCGGCGTAGAGGAAGTCCATGGAGACTTCGTCCACCACCACCTTTTCAATGGCATCCGCGGAACGGAAACGGTGTTCGAACATGGCTCCGGTGCGGATGTTGCGCAGCTTGGCCTGGATGAAGGCGCGCAGGTTGCCCGGCGTGCGGTGCTCTACCTTGAACACCAGGTGCAGTTGGTCGTTATGCTTGATGATCATGCCCGGACGCATTTGAGTGGCGGGAATCGCCATAAGATTTAAAGCTCCTTGCTCTAGTTGCGCTCAATGCGCAAAGTTTGTTGGCCTTGGCCCATCTTTCATTGTAGCTTAGGCACGATTACCTCTGGCTTGTCTCGCCCGCTGCAACCTTCCGATTGAACTCCGCCGACTTGTTGCGCGGCACGCTCAGCGATTCCCAACACCCGCAGCAGAAGTGCTTGGCAAGCAGCACTATCTGGCCAACGTGATGCGGATAGTGCGCGAGTTGCCGGTTGATGGCCTGCATCACTGAATGCGGCTCGCCGCGGATGGTGACGGTGCGGCCCAGATCGGCTTCGGTAAGCGGCTCAATGGCGTCGAACAAACACGCCCAGCCGTTCTCCCACAGCTCCAATAGCGCCGTGCGCGTGGCCGGCGGATCTTCAAATTCGGCATCGCGATTGCGATTCGGCTTTTCTCCGTCGGTGGTCAGGAAATCCGTCCAGCGGGAGCGCATATTCCCTGCCACGTGCTTCACCACGATGGCGATTGAATTTGCTTCATCGTCGAGCGTAGCGAAGAGCTGTTCGTCGGTGACTTGGGCCATCGCACGGTCGGCAAGCTTCTTATAATAGCGGAAGACCGCCAGCGAATCCTTGATGTAGGAGGTGGTGAACTCGAGTGCCATGCGGCCAGTTTAGCCAAGGACCGATGGCGTTGAGAAGAGGGGGCGCTCCGAACGGAACCGACATGGCGCCGGCATTGCACATTCATCCAATTCCGGACTCACACGTCAAAATCCGAGATTCACCTTGCGAAGAGCATCCTTGTACGCCTCTCTCGCAGCTTCGGCTTTGCTTTGCGCATCGTGCTCGGCGAGTGCCGCTGCATCCCAGCGCTCCCACATGACTTCAGAATGGTCTGAAGTAGCCAGAGCTTCCTCTGCACGGACTGCAAGAACCCACTGGTCTACCGCTTGCTTGTAGGCGAGGCGCAATGCATCAAGGGTTGAGTTGTCCATAGCTGTGGATGCTAGAGCAATGGCAGTTCATGGTCAACGGACGCAGACCACCATTCACTGAAAGTTAATAACGGCGGGGTGCCCTGCAAATCCGATCGGCGGCGCTGCGAAAATATCCGGAAGGCGCCAACTCCAAGGCTGCCCAATTTCAAGCCACACAGTTGTTACTCCTGATCGCAATCCGCTAACATTGCCTCCGGATTACCGGCGGAATTAGCCCGCCCCTGGAGCTTTTCGATGCGCTGTTCTTCAACCTTGGTTTTTCGCACCCTGCTTGTCGCTGCCTTGCTTTCGCCAGTCGCTGTTCTGACTCAAAACGCCGCGCCAGCGCCCGTTCCGGCCAGCGCACCTTACAAAGACGCAAGCCTGTCTGCCGACAAGCGCGTCGCCGACCTGCTGAACCGCATGACTCTGGAAGAGAAGGCGACCTTGCTCTCCGGTTCGGGTTGGATGGAGTCGGCCCCCATTGAGCGGCTTGGCATTCCGGCAATCAAGATGGCGGACGGGCCTTTAGGCGTGCGGTCCTGGGCTGGCAGCTCGGCCATCACGAACTCTGTGAACAGTCCGTTGGTCAAGGTACAGACCACGAGCTTTCCCTCGGGTGTTGCCATGGCGGCCACCTGGGACACAGAACTGGTTCAGCGCGAGGGCCAGGCAATTGCACAGGAAGTGAAGGCGCTGGGACGGGACATGATTCTGGGACCCACGGTGAACATTAACCGCGTGCCGCTGTGGGGACGTAACTTTGAGGGCTATGGCGAAGATCCGTACCTGGCCGCGCGGATGGGTGTGGCTTATATCAAGGGCGTCCAAGGCGAAGGAGTGATTCCCTCACTCAAGCATTTTGCCGCCAACAACGAAGAGTTCGAACGCCATCGCATCGACGCGTACGTCGACGAGCGCACGCTGCACGAAATTTATTTGCCGGCGTTCAAAGCCGCAGTGCAGGAGGCGGGCGTTTGGACCGTGATGTCGGCTTACAACAAATTGAATGGCATTCATTGCGCCGAAAGCGCGCCGCTATTGACGGATATTTTGCGAAAAGAATTTGGCTTCAAGGGGTTTGTCGTCTCCGACTGGGGCAGCACTTATTCGACAGCCGCAACAGTGAACGCAGGGATGGATTTGGAGATGCCCGGCGGCGCACCCATGCAAGCGTGGCTCGCTACCGGACAGACGCAGGCCGCGGGCAACGGCGCAGGCTGGCTCACCGCCGACAAAGTGCTGGCGGAAGTGAAAGCCGGTCATATCACCGAGGCCACGCTCAACGTCAACGTGGGTCACATTCTGCGCGTGATCTTCGAGAGCGGGATCTTCGACCATCCGCACACGGGCGGCGGCGATGTCGACACGTCCGCGCAGCAAGCCATCGCACGACAGGGCGCGACGGAGGGAATTGTGCTGCTGAAAAACGCCGGTTCTTTGCTACCGTTAGACGCGACGAAGATCCACTCGATCGCCGTGATTGGGCCAAACGCCGCAGTAGCGCGAACAGGGGGTGGTGGCAGTTCGCTGGTGAAGCCGAAATATGCCGTTGCTCCGCTCGACGGCATCAAGGAGCGCGCCGGGCAGTCTATTCAGATCACCTACGCTTTAGGCGTTTCAATGGAGAAGGAAGACCCGACGCAAGACACGCCTGAGGCGCGCGCCAAATCACTGAAGGAGGCGACAGAGGCTGCGGCCAAAGCCGATGTGGCTGTGGTTGTGGTTGGACGCTATCCAAAACTTGAAGGCGAGGGCTTTGATGTGAAGACGATGGATCTGCCTGCTGGACAGGACGAACTAATTCAAGCTGTCGAGCAGGCGAATCCGCACACTATTGTGGTGTTGAACACGGGCGACCCGGTGACCATGACGAAGTGGATCGACAAGACACAGGCGCTGCTGGACATGTGGTACGGCGGACAGGAGGGCGGCCACGCACTCGCCTCAATTCTCTTCGGTGACGCCAACCCATCCGGCAAACTGCCGGTCTCGCTACCAAAAAAGTTTGAGGATTCGCCCGCCTATGCGAACTATCCCGGCCAGAGCCTCAAGGTGGACTACGCCGAAGGGATTTACGTCGGCTATCGGTACTTCGATACAAAGAATGTGGAGCCGCTGTTTCCGTTTGGATTCGGGCTGAGTTATACGACCTTCGCGTACAACAATTTGAAGGTCGTTAAAGCAAGTGGCTTCGCGCCCGAAGTAAGCCTCAAAGTCAAGAACACCGGCTCTCGCCCTGGCGCTGAAGTCATCCAGCTCTATATCCACGACGGCCACTCCAAAATCGACCGCCCCGTCCACGAGTTGAAGGGATTCGACCGTGTGGAACTGCAACCCGGCGAAGAAAAAACCGTGTACTTCGAGCTGACTCGCGCCGACCTCTCGTACTGGAGCCCGGAAAAGAAAGATTGGGTAGCCGACCCGGGCACCTTTGAAATCCAGGTTGGGGCGTCGTCAAGAGATATCCGGCTGCGCGCGCCGGTCGAACTCAAACCTTAACAATCTTGCTCATCCTCAAGATCAGGCCTCGTCTAATCCAAAAGATTGGTGACAATCGTCACGCCCGGGGAAGACAATCTTTGGGTAGATTTTTCCCTATCCGAGGCCAACTCTTGAATTGCAAATTTTCGATTAACGGTCGACTACGCTCGTCCGTGAGCGCTCTGGGATTGTCGCTCGTAGCAGCCAGCGGGTTTGCATACGCGCAGAACCAAACGCCATCGCAACCACCACTCTACGGCGGCAGCGCCGCCACCAGTGTCCCGCAGCAGCAACGGGGAGGGTCCGCGACAGCGGGTGTTTTTGCGCCTGTGCTGGATTCCGAACACCGCCCCATCACTGCCGGCGGTTTCGTTAAGAGCGGCCCGGTCATCTTCAAGGACATCTCGCAGCAATCCGGGCTCGCCACCTGGACACACAAGATGGGCACGCCGCAGAAGCCGTACATTCTTGAGACCATCGGGTCAGGAGTGGCGCTACTGGACTACGACCACGACGGCTGGCTCGATATCTATCTGGTGAACGGGGCGACCTACGAAGCCCTGGACGGCAAGGCCGAACCACCCCATGCCGCGCTCTTCCACAACAATCACGACGGAACCTTTACAAACGTAGCTGAGAAGGCAGGCGTGACCAACGACCGCTGGGGATTCGGCGTAGCAGTTGGTGACTTCGACAACGATGGCTGGCCCGACCTCTACGTGGCCAACTACGGCAAGAACCGCCTTTACCATAACAACCATGATGGAACCTTTACGGACACTGCGGAGACAGCCGGCGTGACGCTGGGCAACTGGTCCACTGGACCAAGTTTTGGCGACTACGACGGCGATGGACGACTCGACTTGTTTGTTCCCGGCTACATTCACTGGGATATGGGCAAGATGCCGCAGGCAGGATCGCAGGCCGTCGGTTTTGCGAACTGCTCGTTCCGCGGAGCACAGACCATGTGCGGCCCGCGCGGACTCCAAGGTGAGCCAGACCATCTCTTCCACAACAACGGCGACGGCACCTTCACGGACGTCAGTGTCAAAACCGGGGTGGACGACAAGCGCCGTTACTACGGTTTCTCATCGACGTTTGTAGACATCGACAACGACGGCAAGGTCGACCTGATTGTGACCGACGACTCCTCACCCAACTATCTCTATTTGAACAAGGGGGACGGCACGTTTCAGGATGCCAGCTTCTTCTCCGGCTTTGCGTTGAATCAGGACGCGAGAGAGACCGCCGCCATGGGCCTTGCGGTAGGCGACTACGCCAACAACGGCAAGCTCGATCTCTATACCACCACTTTCTCCGACGATTACAAGACGCTCTATCGTAACGACGGTGAAGGCAACTTTGTCGACATCACCCCGCAGATGGGAATTGCTGAAGCCACATATCCCTTCCTCAGTTGGGGCACCGAGTTCTTTGACTATGACAACGACGGCTGGAAAGATCTGATGTTTGTCAGCGGTCATGTCTATCCGGAAGTGGATCACCATGACTGGGGAACATCGTTTGCCGAGCGGCCGCTGTTGTTTCATAATTTGGATCACGGTAAGAAATTCGAGGTGATGCCGCCGGTGGAAGGCACTGGGCTCGCTGATGTTCTTCCCGCGCGTGGTGCGGCCTTCGGCGACCTGTTCAACGATGGAAAGATCGATGTGGTCATCAACTGCCTCGACCACACGCCGGTATTGCTGAAGAACGTGAATGACGACCATAATCACTGGGTCGGTCTGCTCCTGATAGGAGGGCCGAAGAGCCCGCGTGATGCGGTGGGCTCAACGGTTTATGTGACCGCCGGCGGAATCCGTCAGCGCGGCGATGTGATGAGCGGCGGCAGCTTCGAATCGTCGAACGATTTCCGGCAGCATTTTGGTCTGGGCGATAAGACGACTGTGGACAAGGTGGAGATTCGCTGGTCGGACGGTGCAAGAGAGACATATACATTGCCAGGCGTCGATCGCTACTACGCGATTGAAGAAGGCAAAGGGTTGGTGCCGAGCGTGTACGACGCAATCGCCGCGGATCGACAGGCTGGCAAAGTCACCGCAACGCACGCAAGCCAATAACTGCGGGACCGAAACGAGAAAGAGCCGGAGGTGGAGCGCAGACTCAATAACCCCGGCGGGAGCATGCATGAGAATACTTGCGAGTGCAGTGATCGCAACATCCGGTCTTGTGCTGGCGGGATACTGGATCGGCCCTGTGCGGGCGCAACAGAACGCGTCGCCGCAGACCGAGGCTCCGCAGACCGTTGCGCAAACGGGCAGCCCGGACCAGGACGCCGCATCGTTGACTCCGCCTCCGGCCTACACGCCTCGGCCCAAAGATGCGCCACCTGTGGAAGACACGCCCGCGCAGCGCGATGCTTTGGCGAGATGGAAGGCTAAAGCCGAGTTGGCGGCCGCAGTGGAACGCAAGGAATACAACGCCCAGGTAACTCCGACTTATAACTTCCACTATGGGCCGAAGAACCCATTTACTCCCGGGAACATTCAGGTACAGGGAGAAGGCTTTATCCAGCCGGGCGCGTATCCGAGCGCGGAATACTGCGGCACATGCCACCAGGAAGCCTACAGCCAGTGGCGTCAAGCATTGCACTCGAACGCATTTCGGACGCCGTTCTATCGCACCAGCGTAAATATCCTCATTCGCGATCAGACGCGCGGAATCTCTTTCGCGCGCCACTGCGACAGTTGCCACAATCCAATCGGCGTGCTGAGCGCCGCGCTTACTGAAGACTCGAAGGTCGATCGCGCCAAGTTCGACTCCGACGGACTCACCTGCACTACCTGCCACTCTGTACTCAGTTTGGATTCGACCAACGGCAATGCCAGTGTCAAGATGGGAGTGCCCGCGGTGATTGTTGACGAGAAGGGTGAGCGTATCCCGGGCGAAGTTCCCTTCGACATGATTCTCCGCCATCCCGAGCGGCACTCTCAAGCGGTGATGCACGACTTCCTGCACAAACCGGAATTCTGCGCGGCCTGCCACAAAGCCAACCTGCCAGCCGAGCTGAACGACTACAAATTCATTCGCGCCTTCACGGCTTACGACGAGTGGCAGCAATCCAAGTTCTCGCAACGCAATCCGCTGACTTTCTACACTGCGGATTTCACCACCTGCCAGGGCTGCCACATGAAGCGCAACACCATCTCGCTGCCTGACTACGGCGCAAAGAACGGCACCCTGGTCTCGCACCGCTGGCTGGCCGGCAACACTGCCGTTCCGTTCTACTATGGCTTCGATGCGCAGCTGAACAAGACCATCGAGTTCCTGCGTACGGGCAACTATCTGAACGTGGATATCTTCGGGCTCGAAAAAGCGGGAGACGTTGCCAAGGACGGCAGTCAAAAACTGATAGCGCCGCTGGGCAAAGCCTCTTATTCGCTTGCGCCGAATGACACGGTAACTGCTTTCGTAGTGATTCAGAACAAGAACATCGGCCACTCGCTGATTCCCGAAGTACGCGATCTCTACGAGGCCTGGGTCGAGTTCATGGTAAAGGACGCGAATGGCAAGGAGATCTATCACAGCGGATTCCTCAAGCCCGACAGCCTGATCGACCCGCGCGCTCACAGCTTCACCAATCGCCCGGTGACGAATGAGGGCGAGTTTGTTGATAACCACAAGGTGTGGACGATCCACTCCGTTGCCTACGACAACACCGTGCAGGCGGGCCGCTCAGTACTGGTGCGATACCAGTTCCGGCTGCCGGCCGACGTAAGCGGCGATGTGAGTGTTACCGCAAAGGTGAATTATCGCCATCTGCGCCAGAGTTATCTCGACAACATCTTCGGCAAAGATGATCACCCTGCGTACCCGCTCGTCGAAATTGCGTCACGGACCCGGGTGTTGAAGATCGGCGAGAACAAACCGGAACTACCGGAACCCAACGATAATCAGGACTGGATGCGCTGGAATAATCTGGGCATCGCACTGCTCGACCAGCTCCAATACATGGAAGCGGTTCAAGCTTTCCATGAAGTGGTGAAGCTTCGCCCCGACTATCCCGACGGCTACACCAACGTTGCCCTCACGGAAATTGTTTGGGAGAAGTACGAGTCAGCGCGCGGGGCCATTCGCAGAGCGCTCGCACTCGACCCCAACAATGCGCGCGCTCTCTACTACGACGGCTTATTGCAAAGACGAGCAGGTAATACGCCACGCGAGATTGCCGACTTCCGCAAAGTGGTGGAGATGTTCCCGCAATCACGCGACGCACGACGTGAACTCGGCATCACCTACTATCAACAGAAGGATGAGAAAGCCGCACTGGAGCAGTTCGAGGCACTACAGCAGATTGACCCAGACGACCTGGTGGCGCATTACAACCTGTCGATCCTCTATCGCCGCATGGGCATGCCCGACAAAGCCGCGGAACAGCAGGCAATGTTTATCGATAAGAAGGTGGACCCGGGCGCGCCTACTTACTCGCTGAACTATCTTCGTGAGCATCCGGAAATTTCAACGGAAAGTATCCCATGGCATATGCATTCGGACCTCTCCAACGCAGCAGGGGAGTTGCAAAATGGTAAGTAAGGCGGCCTGCAAGGCGAGGATTTCGCAGAGACTCGCGCCTTTGTTCCTGGGAATTTGCTGCCTGACTCCACTTGCCGTATGCCATGCGGAGAACAACTGTCCGTGGCTCAACGAGGCCACCGCCGGTGGCCTGCTGGGTGGAAGTGGAAACGCCGTGGGCATGAAGACAGGTGGAATCGGCGGTCAGCCGACTGTCTGCACGTTTACGCAGCAAGATGCAGGCGTCACGCGTACACTTCGCATGACCGTGGAGATTGCCACTGAACCGCATGTGCGCATGAGCGCGGTTGCCCAGGTCTGCGGCGCCGATGCGTCTCCTCTCAAGGCAATTGGCAACGAGGCGCTGGTGTGCACTGCAGACGATCGCAAAGGCGGACTGGGCGAGCGCGTGGTGGGCCGAGTCCGCGACCAGGTTTTCACCATCACCATCAACAGCACTCTCAAAGCCGATCCAATTCTGAATCGCGAAGCGCTCAAGTCAAAGATTTACACGGCCGCCGAGCAGGTCGCCGGCAATCTCTTCTGAGTCTCGCTCCCTTCATCCAATCTCCGGGCCTCAGCGTGTATTCTCGATTTCGGGATAACCCATAAGCCAATCCTCGAATCCGGAATGCCCTGGGCCAACGCATGGGCCAGAGCCCATCAAAGGAGACTCGCCGTGTCGTTGAAGCCCTTCGCTGTTGCATCTCTTCTTGTTCTGCTTTCATGCGCCGCCACTGCCCACACCCAGGACAACGGCCCCTACAAGGTTCTCAAGATTCAACTGGTCGGTGGTGACGGCGGATTCGACTATGTAACTGCCGACCCAGATGGCCGCAACCTCTATGTTGCCCGTTCTGGGCCTGCTGGACACATTGGCGTCTTCAATCTCGACACTTTGGCTCAGGTGGGAGATGTCCCCGACACAAGCGCACACGGGGGCGCAGTCGACACTACGACGGGGCACGGATTTGCAACGTCAAAGCCTGTCACGATGTTCGACGCGAAAACCTTCTCTGTTCTGAAAAAAATTGATGTCGAAGGGAACCCGGACGGCTACTTGAACGACCCGTATAATCACCACTTCTACGTCCTCAGCCACGCGGCGCCCAACATTACCGTTCTCGACGACAAGGACGGTTCGATCCTCGGCACCATCGACATTGGCGGCGCACCCGAACAGGCGGCTTCAGATGGCCAGGGCAAGATCTACGTCGACATCGCAGACAAATCCGCCATCGCGGTGATCGACGCAAACACCATGAAGATGGTTGGGAAGTACGACGTATCAAGCAAAGGCGGCGGATGCGCGGGCCTGGCACTGGACGCGAAGAACAACATCCTTTTCGCCGCATGCCGTGACAACAAGAACATGATCATCCTGTCGGCGACAGACGGCCACATCATCACCGATTTGCCGATTGGTAGCGGGTCAGACGGAGCAACATTCAACCCGGCGACGATGGAGGCTTTCAGTTCGCAGGGTGATGGCACTTTGACCGTAGTCAAGGAGAATTCGCCTACCAGCTTCTCTGTGGAACAGAACATGGCCACGCCGGCGCGGGCCAAGACGTTGACGCTGGACACAAAGACCAACAACATCCTGCTGATAACTGCTGAGTTTGGTCCGGTGCCCGCCGCACCGGCGCAGGTAGCGCCTCTTCCAGCCGGCGCGCCGGCATGGATGCGCACCCCTCGCCCACCGATGATCCCAGGGTCATTCCAGATCCTCGTCGTCGGCAAGTAGCTTACTGAGGCCGAAACGAAAGCGGCAGCGGGGGGTCTCTCCGCTGCCGCTTTATATTTAGTTCCCATTGCCTTCACTGCGCTGGTTCGTAGGGTTCCACGCGCAACATGTCCGAAAGCATACCCCGCTCATCCGGCGAGAAGACGCCTTGGTAGCGGCTGGAGTTGAGCACCATTCCACGCTGATCGGGTGGCACGGCACGTAGATCCCGGAAAGCCCCCCGCATCAGGGACTGGCGATCAGGTGGCATAGCTCTAAAGCGCTGCGCGGCAAGATTCACCTGCATCCGGTCCTGTGGCGAGAGGTGCTCGATCAGCTCGTTGCGGGCCAGCCATCGATCGCGCTGCTGCTCGGGCATCTGGTTTACCTGATGCAGTCGGTCCACAAGGCGCTGTTGCTCTCCGGAGGGGAGCCGCGTGAAGCTGGGATCGTTGCGCAACACGCGCTCCTGATCTTGCGGGGCAAGCGTGCGGTGTTGACTCAGCCAGTCACGTAGATGGCCCGGAGGCGCCAAACCGGGATAGTTGTAACCCGGCCGCGGCTGCGCGGCATAGGGCGCGGGGCGATATGAGGAGCCCGGAACTGCTGACCCAGGGACTACGGCCCCAGGAGCAACACGTCCCGGATATCCGGGACGTGCATAGCCGGCATTGGGATTGCCCTGCGGCCTGCCCTGGAACTGAGGCCGGTTCGGTTGTTGTCTGTTCGCTTGAGGCCGGGCATTTCCAAACCTTTGCGCGGGTCTTGCTGCCGGTGCGGCATTATGCTGCCCGCGACCCCAGGCTGCCGGTAGGCACAGAGACGCGGCAACCATCACGGCCAAAGCCGCATGGCGTACCTTCCCCGCATTGTGTCCTCCCGTAACCACTTTCCCAAGCTCCCACTGTGGCCCTCTAAGAACAGGCGATCAGTCTCCGTTATCGTTGTTCGTGGTCGACATTGCCTCTAACTGGTCAAGCAGTTGGGCGTTGCTATCCAGCGTCTGTAGATCATTCACTACAGCAGCCTGTGGCGGAGTCGCGACAGGTTGATCCCAGTTAGTCACGCCAAGATAGGTTCCGCCGCCCAGCAGCAACATCACCGTCAACGCCATCGCCGCCAACGGACGGACGTGCATTGAAGGACCATAAGCGAATCGAGCACGTACACGCTCAAACCAGCTGGCCGGCGCGGTCGCGCGTTCTTCACGCATCCGCGCATCCAGTTTGCTCAGGAAGTAAGGGCTCGGCTCGGGAATCTCCCAGGTATCGAGCAGGGCCATGGTGGCACGCAACTCCGCCAGTTCGGCGCGGCATTGCTCGCAACCGTCAACATGAGCTTGAACCTTGGCAGGCACGTGTTCTGGATCGAGCAGCAGGTCCGCCAGCTTCGATTCCATTCCGGTGCACGATTTATTCATCGTTTCCATATTTCACCCCTACTCCCGCCGGTCGAACCCGGCTGTTTCCACTTACACAAATTCCTTCAGCTTGTCCCGCAGCGTCTGGTAGGCGCGGAAGAGCAGCGACTTGGTGGCCGACTCGCTCAACTTGAGCACATCCCCGATCTGCCGATAATCCATCGCCTGATATTTGTGCATCAGCACGGCCATCCGCTGGCGTTCCGGCAGCGCCATAACATGCGTGCGAATGGCGGCCATCCGCTCATCGCGCATCAAGCGCTGCTCCACCGACGGTTCATCGTCGGCCACGTCTGGCGTGGTGCCGCTTTCCTCGTCCGGCGCGTCCAGATAAATCGTCTGCGCGGAGCGCTCATGCCGGGTATCGCGCGCGTGGTTCACCGCCAGGTTGGTCGCAATCCGGTAAAGCCAAGTGGTGAACTTGGCCTCGGCCCGATAGCTTTCCCTGGAGCGGTAAACGCGCAGGAACACCTCCTGCGCCAGTTCTTCCGCAACTGCCTGGTTGCGCACCATGCGAAAGAGAAAGTGAATCATCGCCCGGTGGTATTTTTGCACCAAGTAGTTAAATCCGGCCTCGTCGCCCGCGGCAACGCGCAGCATAACCGCCGCGTCGCTCGATGAGTCGATGCCGCCCGTCAGGTTCTCCGGTCTTGAGCCCGGCATGGTCGCCGAACCCGCCCCCAGAACCGAGTTGTCCAGTACGAGGGTCGCCATATCTTCTGGAACCCGATCCCCGTCGGAAGGTTGCGCCTTTTGTGCAGTTTCGTGCGCAGATTCAGGGCTTGAATTCCCTTTTGGCGCGCCCTTTGGACCCTGATCCTGCCGTAATCCGGCAGATTTGCCCGTCACAGGCGTCTGGCCTGAGCCGCCATGGCTCGCACTGGCCAGTTTAACCCCGCCCAGAGCAGGAATCGGACGCAACGCAGCTTCCCCGTCCGGGGGAAAGTCGGCTGCATTCCGGGTTGACCTGGTTCTCCAAATCATCTTTGATCTTCGAGTTTTCAGACGCCCCGGATACAGCATCGGGGTTGGCCGTAAAGCCTCGCTGGTGTTACTCTAACGCATGGGATGCCCCGCTGGCGCAGCTTTCGCCAGTTCTCTTTCGGGGCGCTTAACTCAGCGGTAGAGTGCCACCTTCACACGGTGGAAGTCGCAGGTTCGAATCCTGCAGCGCCCACCATCGAAATCCAATCCCGCCTGCATCGATTCAACCTGGCAGTTCCAGTGGACTTCTTCTTACCCCATTGAAATCAACGAACAATCGTAGTCCACATCGGACGACACATCCCTTTATCTCTATTGACACTGCCGCAGCCGGTCGTTAGTATCTGTCATCGGGATTCCGCTTCAATTCCCCTCACTTCTTCATTGGCAAGTAGCATTGGCATTTTCTCATCCCCAGACGTCAGGGAAATGCGTGCACCAATCTGGCAGAGCTTCACAAAACTATGTCGGTTCTTCCGACAAAATCAGGCAGGCGGGGCAAACTCCTGAAGCTGCGTATGGCAGAGATTAACTGGAGATTCGCATTGGG
>JBAWCO010000817.1:0-21763 GCA_049590315.1 Occallatibacter sp.
GCAATGGCCTGGTGGACGCCGAAGAGCAACGTGAGATTGCAGTGGATGCCCTCCTTCTCAAGGATCTCTGCGGCGCGAATACCTTCCCAGGTGGAAGCGATCTTGATCAGAACGTGCTGGCGGCCGATGCCCGCTGCGTCATATTGGGCCATGATGGCGCGCGCCATGGCGATGGTGGCGTTGGTGTCGTACGAAAGACGGGCGTCCACTTCAGTCGAGACGCGGCCGGGTACTATCGCGAGAATTTTTTTGCCGAATGCGATGGCCAGACGCTGGAAAGCGAGATTGGCAACGGCCTGATCGGTGGCGCCCTCACCGAGTTCGTTCCGAGCTTCGACGAGCACGCTGTCGACAATGGGCTGATACGCCGGCATCTGCGCGGCAGCGGTAATCAGGGATGGGTTGGTGGTGGCGTCAGTAGGATGAAATTGCTCCATGGCCTGCATGTCGCCGGTATCGGCGACGACCACGGTGTATTGGCGAAGTTGCTCGAGCAGATTCTGCGGCATAAATTCCTCCTGGGGAAGGGCACTTCTTGTGAAGCGCGGTCGGCTCTAGTGTAACTCCGATTAGATGCTCGTGGGAGGGCAGGGTTTCTTCTGACGCGCCGGCGAGCGACGAAAACGAAATTGACGCATCCCTAACTCCGTAGGCTCATCCAACAGCCTGAAAGACGAAGATTAATCTGAATGGACAAATGAATGTCTAACGTATGGTTCATCACTGGCAGTTCTCGCGGTTTGGGCCGTGCGTTTGCCCAGAGGGCTCTGGAGGCAGGGCATCAAGTGGTTGCAACAGCTCGCCATGCCGAAGACCTCCGGATGTTGAAGGAGCAATTCGGCGAACGCGTGCTTCCGCTGTCTTTGGATGTCACGGATGAGGCACAAGCGGCCGCAGCCATCCAAACCGCACTCGAGACGTTCGGTGCACTCGATGTGCTGGTGAATAACGCAGGCTACAGCAACCTGGCTCCAATCGAGGACACATCCCTCAAAGAGTTCCGAGATCAAATGGAGACGAATCTCTTCGGCGTCATCATCATGACGAAGGCTGTTTTGCCGTATTTCCGCCAGCGGCGGGCTGGCAAGATATTTCAAATCTCATCCATTGGTGGTCGCGTCGGTCCGGTGGGGCGGGCGCCGTATGCGGCGGCCAAGTTCGGAGTCGAAGGCTTCTCCGAATCTCTCGCCAAAGAAGTGGCTCCGCTCGGCATCAAGATCACCATCGTGGAGCCCGGTGGATTCAGAACCGACTTTGCAGGCAACTCGACGCAGCTTCGCGAAGGCCGTCCTGAATACGACGCTACAGTGGGCGCGGCTGCTCGATTCCAACGCGACTATAACGGGAAGCAGCCGGGTGATCCGGCGAGGGCTGCTGCTGCTCTGCTTCAATTGGCACTCCTTGATGAACCGCCTCTGCGGATCGCGTTTGGCAAGGACTCCTATGAGGCCGCCGAGAAAAACGACGAGGCTCGCATCGCACTTGGAAAGAGATTCAAGGACCTGAGTCTGTCGACCGACTTTTCATAAACATAACCGAAATCATCAGGGGCAATCGCATTGAAGATCGTGCCTTCGGCCGGCTGGTGCTCCCTCATTAGCCTTCCGCTGTTCGAGATTGTCTTTCCGGTCATTCAGCAGGTTCGGGTAGACCCTATTCCGGCTGGACGGTATTCGTCAGCACACCGAGTCCGGGGATCGAAACTTCCACGCGGTCGCCGGGAGCAAGCGGTCCGACGCCACTCGGCGTTCCGGTGAGGATCAGGTCGCCGGGTTCCAGCGTCATTGCGGCGGTGATGTAGGCAAGCAGCTCCGGAATCGTAAAAATAAAGTCCAGGGTTGAACCTTGCTGGCGGAGTTCGCCGTTGACGCGCGTCTCAAGAGTGAGGCCGGATGCGGGATCGACCTCGTCGCTGACAACGGGGCCGATGGGGCAGAAGGTGTCGAAGCCCTTGGCGCGGGTCCATTGCGCTTCTTTCTTCTGCAGGTCGCGGGCGGTGACGTCGTTGGCCAGGGTGTAGCCGCGGATCACCGAGCGCCAGTCCGCGTTCGCCTGCAGGTTGCGCACGCGACGACCGATCACAAAGGCCAGCTCGCCTTCGAAGTCGACACGGGACGAAGCGGCGGGGAGACGCACGATGCCGCCCGGTGCAAGCAGCGACGAAGGCGGCTTGAAGAAGAGCAGTGGCTCGGTGGGAACTTCATTGCCGAGCTCTTTGGCGTGGTCGCGGTAATTGCGGCCAACGCAGATGATTTTGGAGGGAGTGACGGGCGCGAGGAGTTGCGCAGCGCTCAGAGGCATGGGCTCGAAGGCGAGGGACGCAACGTCGAGCGATGGGGCTGTGGCGCGGCTGTGAGCGAGGTGGTAGGCAAGGTCTTCTTCCGGGGCGTGGGTCAGGTCAGTGATCCACAATTCTCCAGCGCGGGTTTCAACTTTGCCGTGGTGGGGTTGGTTGTCGAGCAGGAAGCGGCAGTAGTTCATGGCGTGATCCTCAGTGCGTTGATGTTTCAAGGAGTGGGGACGGTCTCTTCGGTTTCGGCGGAGCGGGGGCTTTCATGGCCGTCCTGGTCGATGGCGGTAACGGCGTAATGGTAAGTATGGCCCGGCTGGACGTGATTGTCATGGAAGCCAGGGGCGACGATAGGTTGCGCGGGGGTGATGCGCTGCCAGGGGCTGTCGCCCTCGCGGCGGTAGACAGCGTAGCCGGCGAGATCGGTATCGGTGACAGGCTGCCAACTCAGGTCGATCGCGGTTTCGACGCCGGGTTGCGCAAGAGTAGCCACGGCAGCAAGTCCGGTAGGAGTCGCGGGCGGAAAGATGTCGCGGACTTCAACGCGAATGGGATCGGAGAACGGACCGGATAGCTCCAGCGTCTTGCCCTCGACAGTGATACGGGCCACGCGCTGGGCGCGATACTCATAGACCTGGCCAAAGCGGATGTCCTTGTCCAATGCCCGATCTGGCGCCCGACTTGGCGCTTGATTTGAAGTTTGTTCAGTCTGCTCAGCAGGATCGACCAGCAGGTTTTGCTCCAGTGGTTCGGGCGGCGCAGACGCCGGGTTCTGCTTATCCTGGGAGGCCGGTTGAGGGGAGAGCAGCTTGCGGTGCAGGCGGATGGCTTCGCTTGCGTTATCAGGCGTCCAGCGAAGGACCACGCCTGCTTTGATGACTTTGGCGGAAAAGTTGGCGACGGGAGTTGGAGCCTGACCGGCGAGTGCGACAGCAGGGTTGGAGAGGCCAGCGGATCGTCCATTTTTGTTGATGAGTTCGACGAAGTAGGTGAGTACGCGGGGATCGCCGGTCGTCAGTGCGGGCGGCAGATCTTCAGTGAATGTGCCCGTGGCCTCGGGCGCGAAGATCAGGTTGGCGGGCACAGGCACGCAAGCACCGGAATTCTCTTTGCGGCAGATGTGGACAGGGATATCGCCCTTGAGCAGCAGTTTGTCGGTGCTCTTCTTGGGCATCTTCCAGGTAAGGGTGACCTGGTTGCCCGCGCGAACGGCGGCCAGGTTGGTCACCGGGGCTGGCAGATTCAGCGTAGGCGGCATGGGAGCACCGGGGGTCCCGCAGCCGGAGAGAAAGATGCAGATGGCAATGCAAACGGGAAACGAGGCTGCAAGTGTGGAACCGCTGAGTTTGTGTGCTGGATGCATTGCCCTCTCAGTTTAACGGAGTAATGCGGGGCGGGTGCGAGCTTGGTAGAGAGGGCAGTGCGTGCATTGCCGTATGCTTGCTAGCGATGGATCTGGCCGAATTGGATCTGCGCTTTAAGGGGGATGGGTGGGATGAGCTTGGTGAAGGTGCGGCTGGCCGCGATGATGTTTCTGGAGTACTTCATCTGGGGCGCGTGGTACGTAACGGTGGGGACTTGGCTGGGCCGGACGCTGCATTTTTCGGGTGCAGAAATTGGCGTTGTGGCGGGGACAACGGCGGTGGGGGCGATTGTGTCTCCATTTCTCGCCGGGTGGCTGGCGGATCGGTTCTTCGCGACGCAGCACTTGCTGGGAGCACTGCACGCGGCAGGAGCTGTGCTGCTGTGGACGGCGGCGGAGCGAACGGCATTCGGTCCCATTTATTGGCTCGTGCTGGCCTATGCGTGCGTGTATATGCCCACGCTGGCGTTGACCAACTCGCTGGCGTTTCGGCAAATGAAAGATCCGAAAATTGAGTTTGGCCCGATTCGCGTGCTGGGCACTGCAGGCTGGATTGTTGCGGGGCTGATTGTGGGCGGCTTGAAACTCGAAGCCACTGCCATGCCGTTGAAGCTTGCGGCCGGGTGCTCGCTGCTGCTGGCGATTTATGCGCTTACGCTGCCGCATACGCCGCCGCTGAAACAGGATTCGGAATTCAAGGTGTCTGGGGTTGTGCCGCCGGAGGCGGTGCGCCTGCTCAAGGACAAATCGTTCGCAATATTTGTGCTGGCCAGCTTTCTCATCTGCGTTCCGCTGCAGTTTTACTACGCGTTTACGAATTTGTTTCTGAACGAAATTGGGATCGTGAACGCGGCGGGGAAGATGACCGGCGGGCAGATGTCGGAGCTGGGATGCATGCTGCTGATCCCATGGTTTTTTCGTCGGCTGGGCGTGAAGTACATGCTGATTGCGGGCATGAGCGCGTGGGCGCTGCGCTATGCGCTGTTTGCATTCGGGAACGGCGGCACCGGTTTATGGATGCTGTATGGAGGGATACTCCTTCACGGGATTTGCTACGACTTCTTCTTTGTAACGGGACAGATTTATGTGGACCGCAAAGCGCCAGTGGCCTACCGCGCGGCAGCGCAGGGGATGCTGACGCTGATCACCTACGGAGCCGGGATGCTGCTAGGCTCGTGGCTCTCAGGGCAGGTGGTGGACCACTATGCAACCGTGGCCGCGGACGGCAGCGCGACACACGAATGGCGGCCGATCTGGATCATTGCAGGCAGCCTGTCGGCGGCGATTCTTGTGGTGTTCTGGTTGGCGTTCTCTGAGAAAGAGCAAGTGACTGCGGGCTAGCGGTTGAACAAATTGGAAAACCGCGAAACCCGCAGTGCTGCTCGCCGGCATTTCAGGGTTAAAGCTGCACTCATGACAAGGTGTAATTGGCCAGGTTGATCGTCACCTTGTCGTCGGGCGTCTTGACTGTGCCTCCGTCGCTCTCCGGATGGAATTCAATGGTCATCGTCGTGCTGTTCACCACTACCCGCAAATAGCCGTAATCCAGGTAGTCCACGCTTTCCAGGGTAAGAGTGCTGTTGATGACGTACGGCGTGCGCAAAGTAGCACGCATCTTTGAGAGCGGGTTGTGGCCCCCGCAGCCGGCCACCATATAGGCAATCTGCTTGCCGGCAACCGTGCGGGTGAAGCGCTCGTAATTGTGCACGTGTCCGGAGAAAACCGCGTGCGGCCAAACCCCCGCTGCGGTGCAGGCCGAGTCAATGTCGGCGAGCATCAACGGGCTGCCGCCGTGGATGGTGTCGCCGCTATAAGGCGGGTGGTGCACCGCAATGATTACCGCTCCGGCAAAGGCGTCGGACTTCACGCGCTTGAGCGCTGCGGTCAGAAACGCAATCTGGCGCGAGTCGAGAATCTTGTTGGGGCTGGTGCTCCCGATCTGGCCCGAGATCACCCCAGGATCCTCAAGAACGTTGCTGTACAGGCCGAGAATCCGCACGAATGGCGCCTCAAACGTGAAGTAGACGCCGGGCTGAGTGATGGTCGTCCGATTCAGATTGCCGGCATCGGGACCGGGCGTCGGCGCCGCGGCACAGAAGTTCTCGAGGTAGGCCTCCAGGCTGACGGCGGGGTCTTTGGCGTATACCACGCCATCGTGGTTTCCAGCAATGGCAAGGATCGGCGCGGGATACTCCCGATAAGGTGCATAGAACTGGTCGTAATAGTAAGTGGCCTCGCCGAAGTAATAGACGATATCGCCAAGGTGAAAAAAGAAACTCGGGACGTCCGCCGGATTGGCTTCGGTGAAATCGCTCACCATCTTGTCCGCCACCAGCGATTGCGTCGCCGGTCCGGTCACGCTGCCCGTGTCGCCCACAGAGTGGAAAACGATTTGGCCGGCTGCGACGATGGCAGCCTCCTTCGCCGGGCCCGCGTCGCCGTACACCTGCGCAAGCGTCAGAACCGGCTCAACCGGCGCCCCGGTCGGGTTCGCGGGAAGGGCTATCAGTTGAGTGAGTTGTTTCAGGCTTTGATCGGTAACCGGATGAGTGAATGTCGTTGGATCGGGCGAGAGCGTAGGCTCGCCGAAAATGGGCTGCCCACTCGCCACGACCGGCTTCGGTTTTCCTTTTGCGAGAGGCGGTTTGCCAGGGCCTTTGCTCTTGCGCGCTGGCTCAGTGTGTACGGCGTGCTTCGCGTGCTCATCGTGTTTGATGATCTTTGCCATGGCCTGTTCTCCTGCTCTGCTGTTGAAACCAACGAAGGAAGAATATCGCCTAACTCAAGTGCAAAGGTGAATATCGCGTTACCTTGTGCGATTGGATGCATCTTTCTGCCGCAACGCAGGCAGTAACCCTCGTAACCAAGTAGTTATGCCGACCTATTTGGACCAGGGGCGGGACTCTGCCGGGCGACCGGTCGGCGGTAGAATCGCGGCCGCCTCCATGCTGAGACGGACGCCGGCGGCGGAGGACATCAAAGTTTGCGGAGCCGCGCGCAGGCTTCGTCCAGGTCCTCGTCTTTTTTCGCGAAGCAGAAACGCAACAGGTTCTCGCCTCGTCCGGGCCTGAAAAAGGCGCTGCCCGCGACCGCGGCCACGCCGGTTGCGGCTAACAGATTGCGGGCTTTTTCGGCTGCGTTTTTTTCGGGGAGATTAGTCGCGTCAGCCAACACGTAATAAGCGCCCGCCGGAGTCGTGGGCGTGAGGCCGGCGTCGGTGAGGGCGGACAAGATGCGAGTGCGCTTGTCCTGGTGGTCGGCTGCGAGCTGAGTGTAAAAGCTGGGCGGAAGCTGCTCGAGTCCGGCAGCGGCGCCATGTTGCAGCGGGCTGGGGGCGCAGACATACGTGAGGTCGTGGAAGTAATTTATGGCGGGAAGCCAGCGCGCGTCGGCCGTGACGAAACCTAAGCGCCAGCCAGTCACAGAGAAAGTCTTCGAGAATCCCGACAAGATGATGGTGCGCTCGCGCATGCCGGGCAGTGTGGCTGGCGATATGTGACGCTGGCCGTCATACACGAAGTACTCGTAGATCTCATCGGTGATGACGAAAAGATCGTGCTCGATTGCGATTGCGGCAACGGCTTCGAGTTCGAGCAGGGTGAAAACTTTGCCCGAAGGGTTAGCGGGGGTGTTGATGACAATAGCGCGAGTCTTCGAGGTGATGGCAGCTTTCAACGCGTCGGTGTCGAGTGCAAAGTCAGGGTCTGCCAGCGGAACAAAGATCGGATTGACGCGCAGCGATTTGAGCGTTGACACGTGGTAGCCATAGAAAGGCTCGAAGAGCAGCACGTCGTCACCGGGGTTCAGCAGGGCCATGCACGCCGCGTGGAAGCCACCGGTGGCGCCCGAAGAGACAAGGACCTCTGACTCGGGATCGTACGTCAGGCCGTAATCGCGTTGCTGCTTAGCGGCGATGGCGTTGCGGAGGCGACCGATGCCGTCGAGCCGGGTATAGATGTTGTGGCCCGCGTGGATGGCAGCGAGGGCTTCGGCTTCAACGACTGGGGGGACCGGCGTGTCACAGACGCCTTGCGCCAGATTGATGCCGCCCATGTTGTCGCAGGCGACAGACATTGCACGGATTTCAGATTGGAAAACGCCGGGAGCTAAGTGACTGAGGGCGAGACGCGACGCAGTGGATGTAGTGGACATGGGGAAGTTCCTCGTACGTTCACCATCTTACATTTTAGGGACGTGGCAGTGGGAGGGCCGACCGGCTCCGGTCTCTATTCCTCGATGATGGCCAGGTCCCAGGGCGCAAGGCTTAGCTCCGTGCCTTTGCCGACGGACTTACCGTCGAGGAGGCTGTTGCCGGCGCCGTAGGAATAAGTGACTTTTGCCGCTGCGTCGGAGTAGTTGAAGTAATAGTGCACTCGCTTACCGAGTCGATTGACTCCGTGCTGCACGTGGATTGCGGCGGGTATCCGCTGGTCAGGACCATTGATGCCAATATTCGCTAACTGACCTTTGAGTATTTCGGTTTGAAGTTTGTCAGAAAGATAAGTGCCCTCATAGAGCAGCGTGCCGGTACCGAACTGGTTCTCGGTAATGGCAGGCCATTGTCCGAAGAAGGGATGGTCGTAAAAGGCGATGGGTTTGGCGTGCTCGGGCTTCAGGAACTCGGCCCAGAAGGAGACCTTGTTCTCTGGGCCAACGTGGAAAGGATCGTCTTTCAGCGCGAGCGGATGCTCCAGGTTCGAGAACTCCTGATAACTGATGCCTGCCGCCTCGCGCAGCGGACCGGGCGCGCGCACCCAGCGAACCGCGGAGTTCTCGTTGGCGAAGCCGCTCTTGAAAGTCATCACCACGTGGCCGCCGTTCTTTACATAATCGGAGATGCGTTGCAGCAAGGCATCGTCCGAAATGTAAAGTGCCGGCACGATCAGCAATTTGTACTGCGAAAAATCCTGAGTCTCGGGGAAGACGAAGTCGGCGCCTACGTTGAGATCGTAGAGTGCCTTGTGCATCTGCTGCACGAGCGATGCATATCCATCTGGTTCGCCGGTCCAACTGCGCGCCGGCACGCCGCCGCCGTAGGGCATAAAGCTGATGGCGTTCGCCGAGTCGCGGCTCCAGAGAATGGCGACCTGATTCTTGATCTGCAGACCGACGAGATGCGGGCCAACTTTCTGTAGCTCGTGGGCAGTGCGGCTGACCTCGTTGTACACGCGGTTGGGCTCGAGATCGTGCGAGAGAATGCCCTTCCAATAAGTCTCCTGGTTGGCGGCAATCGAGGCCCAATGCCAGTACTCGACCATGTTGGCGCCGTTCGCCAGGTAAGTGTAGACATCTTCGCGGACCTGGCCGTCGTAAGGCGGATATTGGCTGCCGGATGTCCATCCAATGGTCTGTGCGTTGGTCTCGGTGACCAGAAAATTGGTGTGGCGCAGCGAGCGCGAAAAGTCGGTTTGCAGCGCCTGGAACGAGCCGTCGAAGTGGTCCTGGGTGCCGTGATAAATGTTGTCAGCCACGATGTCGAGCGAGGCGGCCACGGCCTCTTCATTCACGTCGCGCTTCATCATGCCGCCGTAGTCAGTGGTGATGAACTGCTGCGGGCCGGCGCACTCGCGGACCAGTGCGGCCTGCCAGTGCAGAAAGTCGGTAACGCGGAGTTGGCTCCAGCGACTCCATTCCAGCTTATAGCCGGTTGAGATGGTACCGTCGCGTCTCGGCAGGTCTTCCCATGTGTGGATGTTTTCGCCCCAGTAGTTCAGGAACCAGGCCTTGCTCAGAGCCTCGGGAGTGCCGAATTTCTTTTCGAGATAGTGCTGGAAACCGATGAAGACGTCCGTGTTGGCGGCGTCGTAGCTGCCCGTTTCATTGTCGAGCTGCCAGCCGATCACGGTCGGGTTGTCTTTGTAATGCGCCACGATGTGGCGAATGAGCCGCTCGGCATAGAAACGGTAGGCGGGCGAGTCCGTGTCCATGTTCTGGCGCAGACCGTAGGTGCTCGACACAGGCTTGCCGCCGAACATGCCAGGCGGAATGCGATCGGCAAAGATCTCCGGGTGCTGGCGAGCCATCCACGCGGGAATGGAATAGGTGGGCGTGCCAAGAATGACTTTGATGCCGGCCTTTCCCATCGCGTCGACAACGCGGTCCATCCATGCGTATTCAAAGTGGCCGTCTTCAGGCTCCCAAAGGCTCCAGGTGGATTCACCCATGCGGACAACGTTCAGGCCGGCCGCTTTCATCAGGGCGACGTCTTTTTTGAGGCGCTCGTCCTGGGCTGTAGGCGTATCCTGCGGCGTGTATTCGTTGTAGTAGGCGGCGCCATAGAGCACCGTGGGGAAGTCGAGGTTGGGGCCAGCGGTCTGCTGCGCCGGCGCAACGGCGGTAAAAACGACTCCCGTTGTGATGAGTGCGAGAAAGCGTTTGCTCAGAAGGTGCATGGGTGGCCCTCTTTCAATTCACCGTAAAACTCGCTCGAACAGAAAAACCATGAGAACACGCCCACTCGAAAATCAGCAAGGCGATTTCAGATTGTGTGCCGGTGCCCAGGGAGGAGAGTGCGTTCGGGAATCGGCTCAACGCGAGCGCCGTAAGACTTGAGCGGCTGTAACGGCGTAAAATCCGACTGTTATGCATGAACTTTCAATTGTTTCCAGCGTGGTTTCGACGGTGATGGAGTCGCTCGAGGCTTATCCCGGCGCGCGCGTTGTTGAAGTGCGGCTGAAGGTCGGCGCGCTGGCCTCCGTGGTGGTGGATTCGCTGGAGTTCTGCTGGGGAATCGCGACAGAAGACACGCCGCTCGCGGGCGCGCGGCTGGTGGTGAACACCGTGCCTGTCATGATGCACTGCGCAGCGTGCGATGCGGATGTGGAACTGGAGGGCGTGCAGAGCTTCCGGTGTCCGCGGTGCGATGCGCCGTGCAGCGATCTGCGGCAGGGACGCGAACTCGATATTGAATCGTTTGAAATTGAAGAGGCTGAAACGGAGAAGGCTGGGGTGAAGGCATGACGACGCGGATTGTGGAGTTGCGGCGGGGCATCTTAAAGAAGAACGACGAGTTGGCCGCCGGGCTGCGCGAGCGGTACGCGGCCGGCGGTGTATTGGTGCTGAACCTGGTGTCGAGTCCGGGAACGGGGAAGACCGCATTTTTGGAGCGCACGCTGCGCGATCTGCGGGCGCACGGCGCGCGCGTTGCGGCGCTTGTGGGAGATCTGGAGACCGACAACGATGCGCGGCGGCTGGCGGCCAGCGGAGCTCCGGTGCGGCAGATCAACACCCATGGCATCTGCCACCTGGACGCCGAGATGATCGGGAAGCATCTGGAAGGATGGGACGGCGTTTCGCTGGGCGCGCTGGATTATCTATTTATTGAGAATGTGGGTAACCTGGTTTGCCCATCGAGTTACGACCTGGGTGAAAAAATACGCGTGGCGCTGCTCAGTGTCACGGAGGGGGAAGACAAGCCGCTGAAGTATCCAACCATGTTCAATTCGGCGGATGCGGCCGTGATTACGAAGATGGACATTGCGGAACCGTGTGCGTTCGATCGCGAACTGGCGCTCAAAAACATCAACGAAATTCGGCCAGGGATACGGATCTTTGAGACATCGGCCAAGACCGGCAAAGGGATGGAAGAATGGCTCGCTTATCTTCAAGACGAGCGAAAGAGGTCAATCCGCTGACTTAGAAATAGAAGTGCAAGGGGCGTGAAGAGATGCGCGAAGAACTCCGGGTTAGTATGTTGACTGCGTGGGCCGACTATCAGGCAACCGGCCTGCATGTGGCAGCGGAAGAAGCCGATGCCTGGCTGGCCAAGCTGGAAGCCGGCGAGGACGCTCAGATGCCAACGTGCCATGCGGCGCGAAGTCTTTCTATAGGGAGAGATCTGGATGGCAGCGAAGAAGAAGACTGCTGAGGACGGCAAAGCTGACGTTGAGGCCTATCTGGCGCGTGTACCCGAGCCGGCACGGACGACGCTCGAAAAGATGCGCGCGATGATTCGGGCCGCTGCACCAAAGGATGCAACCGAGGCGATCAGCTACAAGATTCCATCCTTTCAATACAAAGGGGCGCTGGTTTGGTATGCGGCGTTCAAACTGCATTGCAGCTTCTTCCCCATGAACCATTCGTTGGGCGATGAGTTTACCGAGGAACTGAAGAAGTACAAAACTTCGAAGGGAACGATTCAGTTCCCCGTGGACAAACCGATGCCCAAAGCGCTGGTGACAAAGATTGTGAAGGCGCGGGTGGCGGCGAATGAGGCGAAGGCGCGGGGGTGAGAGAGTGATTTAGATCACATTTGGTGATATGCACTAGAGGTATAAGGTAGACGTTATGTGCCTTGCGATTCCGGGAAAAGTCGAGGAGATTGCCGAAGAGAACGGTCTGCGGGTGGGCCGTGTGAACTTTGGCGGGGTAGTGAAACGCGTTTGCCTGGACTACGTACCGGAGGTCGAGGTGGGCGACTACACCATCGTCCACGTTGGCTTTGCGCTGTCGAAGATCGATGAGGATGAGGCCGTCAGAACGCTCGAGGTCTTCCGGCAGATGGGCGTGCTGGAAGAAGAGCTCGCCGAAGGAGATGCCGCCTTCGCGCGGGCCGCGGTTGCCCCGCAGTCGGCTTGCCCAGATGGGAGCTGTTCCAAGGAATGAAATATCTCACTGAGTTTCGGAACGGCGAGATTGCCCAGCGGATGGCGCGGGAGATCGCCTCCATCACCACGCGGCCGTGGAAGATCATGGAGGTTTGCGGCGGACAGACCCACTCCATCATCAAGAACGGAATAGACCAGATGCTGCCCGCCGGAATCGAGATGATTCACGGGCCCGGCTGCCCTGTGTGCGTCACCCCTCTGGAGTTGATTGACAAGGCGCTGGCAATTGCCGCGCAGCCGGGGGTAATTTTCTGCTCGTTCGGAGACATGCTGCGCGTACCCGGCACGGACATGGACCTCTTCCAGGTGAAGGGTGCTGGCGGCGATGTGCGCGTGGTTTACTCTCCTCTCGACGCGGTGGAACTGGCGGCGAAGAATCCCGACAAACAGGTTGTGTTTTTTGGAGTGGGCTTTGAAACCACCGCGCCGGCAAACGCGATGAGCGTGCACATTGCCAAGCGTCGCAGGTTGAAGAATTTTTCCTTGCTCGTCTCCCATGTTCTGGTGCCCCCTGCAATTGCGGCCATCATGTCGTCACCGGGGAACAAGGTGCAGGCGTTTCTGCTGGCCGGCCATGTGTGCAGCGTGATGGGTTACTGGGAGTATCCGCCCGTTGCGGCCCAGTTTGGAATTCCGCTGGTGGTCACCGGATTTGAACCTCTCGACTTGCTCGACGGGATTCGCCGCGCAGTGATTCAACTGGAGGCCGGGCGGCACGAAGTGGAGAACGCTTACGAGCGGATTGTGACGTTCGATGGAAATCAGGCCGCACAGAAGATGCTGGCGGAAGTGTTCGAAGTGACGGACCGTGCCTGGCGCGGAATCGGTGTGATTCCCAAGAGCGGCTGGCGGCTGAGCGAAACCTATCGCGAGTTCGACGCCGAGGAGCGGTTCCACATTACCGGGATTCACACCGAGGAGTCGGCGTTATGCCGCGCGGGCGACGTGCTCCGCGGGGCCATCAAGCCGGCGGAGTGCGCCGCGTTTGGCAAGGAATGCACGCCCAGGCATCCGCTGGGTGCGACCATGGTTTCAAGCGAAGGTGCTTGCGCAGCCTACTACAACTATGGACGGTTTATTTCCGCCGAAGAGTTGGCTGGTGCAGGATCAACATTTTCCAAACGCTAGGTTGTTTTGGAGAACGTGAATGAAGGTTCTGAGCTGTTTTGCTTTGGCTGCTTCATTATTGAGTATCGTTTCTGGTTGTCGAAAAGCCGAGTTACCCGACTTCGTAACTGCAGAAGAGAAGAACGTCATGGAAACAAACCCATGCTTCCCCAGATTCGGTAAAGGAGGTATCGGAATGACCCATGACATTTACCTATGCGTGGGTACAAAATCCAAAATGAACGAAATTATATGGGGCTTGGGAGAAAACACAAAAAGGTGGGAAGGCCGGAAAGCATCGAAGCGAGAAGTCGTAGTTTTCTTCGACGGTAAGGTCTGGCCGGCTCAAGCACTGCCGCATGATTTTGATAAAAGCAAGTCCGTTGTGTTTTCGTTCGAAGAGAAGAATATTCGTTTTTACGATTATGTCCATAAGGAGGGGTGTTATTACGAGAGGGACCCGGAAAACTAAACTATCGTCAGAGGTGCTAAATGGATAAGCCCGCCACCCCGGACTTTTCAAATTGGTCCTGCCCACTGCCGCTCGTTGGCTATCCCACCATTGTGATGGGGCACGGCGGCGGCGGAAAGCTGGGCAATGAGCTCGTGGAGCACCTGTTCCTCCCGGCCTTCCGCAATGCAGCGCTTGAAAATCTGGGCGACGCCGCAGTACTCAATTTGTCCAGCGGACGCCTGGCAATGAGCACTGATTCCTTCGTCGTGCAGCCGCTGTTTTTCCCGGGGGGATCGATCGGTGAATTAGCAGTCAACGGCACCGTCAACGACCTGGCCGTCTCCGGCGCGATTCCCAAGTACCTCAGCGCGAGCTTCATTCTGGAAGAAGGATTTCCGCTGGCGCAGTTGGCCGCGATTGTGGAGTCAATGGGGAAGGCCGCCTCCACCGCCGGCGTGCAGATTGTTACCGGCGACACGAAGGTTGTGGAGCGCGGACACGGCGACGGCTGCTACATCAATACGGCGGGTGTTGGCGTATTGCGCGAAGGAATCCAAGTCGGTCCGCATCGGGCGCAGATCGGCGACGCGATCCTAGTTTCTGGGACGATTGGCGATCACGGCATGGCGATCATGAGCGTGCGCGAAGGACTCGAGTTCGAGAGCCAGATTCGGTCCGACTGCGCAGCGCTGAATGGAATGATCTCGGACGTGCTGGACGCAGCCGGTGATGCGGTCCACGCAATGCGGGATCCAACGCGCGGCGGGTTGGCCTCAACGCTGACTGAAATTGCGCTGGCCTCAGGCGTGGGCATTGCGATTGATGAAGCGCGGCTGCCGGTGCGGATGGAAGTGCAGTCGGCGTGCGAGCTGCTTGGCCTCGACCCGGTGTATGTGGCCAATGAGGGCAAGGCGGTTTTCTTCGTCGCAGCCGATGCGGCGGAGAAAGTTCTGCAGGTGCTGAAGAGCCATCCACTGGGACGAGATGCTGCGCGGATTGGTCGAGTGACGGCTGAGCATCCAAGAATGTTGGTCGCGCGAACGGCGATGGGCGCGAACCGGGTGATTGCGCAGCAAATCGGTGAGCAGTTACCGCGGATTTGCTGAGGGCGCGGAGTTAGCGCCCGCTGAAGCGTAACTTGGCCAATCGATATTTCGAGGACGACACGATCCCACACTATTCTTGATTATTCTTAAAAGAGATGATCACCATCCAGCCAATTGGCCCATGGAACACGGAGACCTACAAAGCGGTTCGTCTGCGTGCGCTATTGGACACCCCAAGTGCCTTCGGTTCGACGTATGCGAGAGAGTCCCAATTCACGGATGCGGAGTGGATGAAACGTGTGAACAATGCGAACGGAGAAAAAGGCATCGGGTACCTGGCGATGGACGGCAGCATTGCGTGCGGCATCGCCGGCGGTCTTCTCGATCAGGAAGACGCGACCCAGGCAAGCCTCGTCTCCATGTGGACTGCGCCCTCGCATCAACAGCAGGGTGTTGGACGGCTCCTGGTGGATGCGGTGATTGCCTGGGCGCAATCACGCGGAGTAAGACGATTGCTGCTGATGGTTGTATGCACCAACGAACCAGCGATCCTGTTTTACAAGCGACTAGGCTTCGCTCTGACCGGAAGGACTGAGCCCTACCCAAACGACCCGACACTCGTCGAGTTTGAAATGTCTCGCGAAATTATCTGAGCACCGGCATTCACAGTAACTTGAGCTTTTGATCGGCTAACTCACGTGAGCAGCGTAAACAAAGAAGCTGCTTACGTGGAGTGACGAACCGCATGGTTGTCTCGTCGCGAGTGATGAGTTGCGCGGGACGCGCCAGATCGGAATCGACGGTATAAGTACCTGCGGCTTGGGCGCTCGGGCTCTACGATGCACGAGTCGCCGACAGCAGCAAGAAAGGTGCAGGCCGTGGCATTGACGGGCGTCTCGACTTCCAGGACGACTAGTCAGGCAACTCGAAACAAATCATCTTTTCCGTAAAGGGCGGCGGTGTTTCCGTGCCACAGATACGCGACCTTCGCGGAGTCATTGAACGAGAAAAGGCTGAGATCGGCGTCTTTCTTTCATTTGAGGAACCAACCGAACCAATGATCCGCGAAGCCGCCGAAGCAGGCATCTACAAATCCACCGATGGCACCACCTATCCCAAACTCCAGATCCTCGCCATCCAGCAAATCCTCGATGGCAAGCAGCCGCAGCACCCTCTCCACCGCCGCGACGCCACATTCAAGAAAGCCCCGCGCAGCCGTCCCGCCGCAGCCGAGAACCTGATCCTCCCTCTGCAGCCCCTGCATAGCTCAACCCGAGCGCACGCCCACTGTCGTCTCTAGAGCGTGTTTCATAAGCTTGCTTTGTATCAGGCCGCTACTTCAGTCGTGCCGAAAAGGGCCGGAATGAAGGCGGGTTTTAACCCCTGAGGAATTACAGCATAAACAAGGCGGCTATTTATGAAACACGCTGTCATCTGTCGGGTGGCCCACATCTTAGAATCGAGAAATGGGCCCCCAATCACCCTGGGTTGGTCAGACCTGGATACTCGCACAGTGAATGTTAGAAGCTGGGAAAGAAGGATGGTTTAATCACTCAGTGACTCAGGATGTTAAATGTCGGTCGCCAGGGCGACGCTGACAGAGTTGAACGCGCTGTTGATGCCGCTGGCCAACGCCTGCATGCCAGCGGTAGCACCGAGGGCAATTAGGGCGACGACTAGAGCATACTCAACCAGATCCTGACCTTCTTCGCGGTTCATCAGGTGCTGGAACGTAAAGTAGAACCTCAAGAGCAAGTTATTCAATTGTGTTTCTCCTCATTCTGGTTCCCCCAGCCTCAGCCAGGCAACCTCATCATTGCCATTGGAATGGCGTCTCTAGCATGGCATCTCCAGAATGATTGTCAAGGCACGAAGGTTATCTAACTAAGGTTATATAACTAAGGAGTACACACGTGGTTGGTTACCCGACGTGAGTTAGATCACCTGGGAGACGAGTCGGCGACGATACGCCCAAGTGGGAGACATTGCTTGATCCACGAATACCCGGAATACGGTCTCCCGACAATGGATGTCATCCGTCCCTCTTGGCTTGACTCTAGCTTTCACCAAGTCGCCGAGAGCGGATGAATATTCGGCCAATTTCAACAGCCGGCTTCTTTCCTGAACAAGCTACCCTTGGCGAGTGGCTCATGTCTCGCTCTTGGCGTATCGGACTGCATGCCTTCCAGTATTACTTGATCTTCGCTACGCGGCCGGTGGTGGGGAACTTCTGAAATTGAAGCGGGTCGTGCCCTGGGACAACGCGATCGGGCGAGCCGGCTAACTGGATCATGCGCGATTGCTGTGCCACGTTAGCCGGATGGTCGGCGTCGCTGAAGGTGTTGCCGGGAAGATGAGACGTCAGGTTGAAGTAGAGATAACAATTGTCTGAGGCCAGCACAAAAGGTGGTTCCCCGTCTACGCGGAGATATTGCGAGGCGTAGGTGTGGCGCGCGCCAGTGTAAGCGCGAATGCCGGGGAAGATTTCGATGTTATCCCCATCGACGAGATGAACCCGGCCTTCGGTGTTGAGCTGGACTAACTCCTTGACGTCTTCCGGATCGATGCCATCATGGTCGCCGCCAGGCTGCCATGCGTCCGTGGTGTAGTAGCGATACTCTTCCTTCTGAATCCAGACCTGTGCTTTCGGAAAGAGATCCAGACCGCCCATGTGATCCCAGTGGGCGTGGCTGATCACGATATCGGTCACCTGGTCGGGCTCGACGCCTGCGGTTTTGACAGCGAGATCGGGGCGCAGATAGTCCTGCATTGGATAATCTTTGAGAAACGTATCGCGATGAAAGCCGCTGTCGAACAGGATGGTGTGGCCTCCGCCGCGAATCAACCAGACGACCATGGCGACGTCGATCTTCTGATCCTTGGGGCCGCCCACTACCAAGTCAGCGACAACGCCCGGTGTAGTCGCGTAGCGGATGGCCTGGATCGAGTAGTCGGGCGCGGGCTTGGATGTGGATGCGATTGAGGGTGAGGGTGCGAACAGAGCCAGACCGAGGGCCGTAAGGAACAAGCGAATCATTTTGGTTCTCTCTCCCATTCGAGATGACAATACAAGTTTACGTTTTTACGGAGAGCTTCTGAGCCGGCGAGAGAGCGCATTTCTGACCGCACTCAAACAGTCAATATAAACACAAATAAATCACCCATTTTCAATGCCTTAATCCAGTACGCCATCCAGTTTCAGTCACTTTCGTAGAATCACAGTTCAATTCTCGACAACCCTTTGCTCTCATCCGGTCAATTCTCGACAACCGATTCGCATTCTGGGCAGGCCCACAAGGTTAAGGCTTCAAAGAAGTCGAACCGTATGGGCGAATATTTGCGCGAAATCGAAACCCTCCGGGCGAACATTTGGCTCTTCTCGCGAACCCTATAGGCGAACATTTTGCTGCAGTTTTGATGGTTTCGGTGCGTCTTGGCGGCTGACTCGCCGATGGCTCCGATTAACTTGTCGAGGTTGGGCAAAGTTTGACAGAGTTAGGGTACTGAATAACTGGCGAGAAACGGGAAAGTTAGAATGGTGGCCCCTGAATGCGAAGGCCTGTTTGTAAGTCGATGGCGAAGCGACTTTCCTTGTCGGTCATCAGATCCCAACCAAGGCCGTGAAGGATCGGGCCGTCGATATCTTCAAGGGTTAGGCCTTCCGAGGATAACTTTTCCGATTGCCAGGCTTGGCCGTTGGCGCCCCAGGCGAGGATGGAGTGATGTCCGACAAAGAGGATCAAATTCTCGACAGGGACCGGTCGAATTTCGAGGACGGGGCGGTACGGGATCATAGTGAAGCGATCAGGGGTCGTCGTATCGATGATGTAGACATAGCCGCCGCAGACGGCGCAGATTTCATCCGGGTTAGGACAGGACCAGAGCCCCGTGGGGACAGCCGGATCGCGGAATCCGAGAGCGCACGTGGCGAGAAACTCCTGGGCGGATGGCGGACGCTTTGGGTCGGATTGCGTGGACGAATTGACGCGGATCAGCACTTCGAGGGCGCCGCGTTCGACTTCTTCGGCCTGCTGAGGATACACGTAGTGTCGAGAGGGCAGAATGAGTGGACGCGACGGAAGGATTTCAGCTTGCCAGTGGTGGGTAAAGCTGCCGTCAAACAAGGGTGCTGGTGGATGCGAAGTCATGGTTGAGGCCGGTAGTTGAGGATCCAGTTTTCCTGTTCCTGTGTGTCGGGAACTGAGCAACCGCGGGCCATCGTGATGGCTGACAAAGCGGACCTGGGCGACCAGCCGAGATGGATGAGTGCGCTGGCCGCAGTGACGGTGGCGCGGCCGATGCTTCCACGACAATGAACACCGATGTGTTCGCCGGCGCGGAGTCGGCTGACGATGTGCTTGATAAAGATCTCAAAGGCCAGTGGATCCGATGGGAGCCGGGTGTCAGTGATGGGGAACGAGAGAAAGCTAAGTCCGACCTGCGTGGCAATGTTGGACTCCTCTGAAAGCTCAAGATAAGCAGCTTCGTGTTTTTCAAGAAGCGACACAAGGGTTTGGATGCCTGCATTTTTCATGCGAACCAGTTCGTCCTTAAGCCAATCGCCGCCGCGAGGACGCAGCACGATGGCCAGCGGAACCGGCGGGTCGCCTTCGATCCAGAAGATGTCGTTCACTTTGGGGTCAAACTCCTAAGAATCTTTCGATGCGCTCGCGGACGCTGGGTATGCCAAGGCCCAGCGATGCGCCTTCTTCAATGAGCGGGATGAGCTTGTCGAACTCGGGACCCGAAGGCGCTCCTGTAAGTGCGATCCGAATGGGATGGAAAAGCTCCTTACCTTTGACGCCGCTGGCGGCCTTGATGTCGTTCATCCATAACTTGAAATCCTCGCCGGTAACTAAGTCGCTATGCGCGCGCACGCGGTGCGCGAGTTCGCCGAGGACGGTGCGCGCTGAGTCGGCAGAGAGGATGGCGGAGTTTTCCGGAATGGCGCGTGCGGCATCGGGATCGAAGCCAAGAATGCTGGCCGCTTTGGTCGGGAGTTGGTCGAGGTGATCGACATATGGAATAAGGAGCGAGAGGAGACGCGCGAACCAATCCTTCTTGAGAGTGTTGAGCGCATCGCATGCCGGGTTGCTTGCTGTGTCGATGATAACTGGAGGAGTTTGACTGGTGAGCAGAGTTAGGGTCTCGGAGTTATAGACCGGAGAGGATGGCCAGAGGGGGAAGATATCGGGGAGCTGACGGCAGAATTGCTCTTCAGCTAACTCCGCGATGCGCTCAGGGGCGGCATGCTTGAGATAGTAGCGGTTCAGCCAGTTGAGTTTGTCGAAATCAAAGATGGCCGGCGAAGGTGTAACGCGTCCAAGAGAGAAGATGTGTGTGAGCTCAGGGAGCGTGAAGGTCTCGGTCTTACCGTCTTCTGCACCCCAGCCGAGGAGGGCGAGATAGTTCACGAGGGCTTCGGGCAGATAACCCATCTCGCGGAATGTGGCGATGGAGGTTGCACCGTGCCGCTTGGAGAGGCGCTCGCGATCTCCGCCGAGAATGGTGGAAAGATGCGCAAACTCGGGGACGGGCCAACCGAAGGCTTGATAGATGGCGACCTGCTTGGGGGTATTCGAGATATGGTCGTCGCCGCGGATAACATGAGTGATGTTCATGAGTGCGTCGTCAATGGTGACCACGTAGTTATAGACGGGGATTCCCGCGGAGGACAGCCCTTTGGATGAACCTATCGATCGCACAAGAATTGGATCGGAGACGGTCTCAGCGGCGAACTCGACGGGACCGCGAACGAGATCGTGAAAACGCAACGGGTGGTCTTCGATTTTGAGACGGACTGCATAGGGCTTGCCGGCTGCGAGGTTCTGCGCGATGACTCCGTCGGTAAGAGTGCGGCATCGGCCGGAGTAAACTTGCGGACCATGAACGGCGACGGCCTGGGCGCGCTCGGCTTCCAACTCTTCCGCAGTGCAAAAGCAACGGTAGGCTTTGCCTTCAGCGAGCAGGTGCTCGGTGTGTTGAGCGTAGATCGCGAGACGCTCGGATTGGCGGTAGGGGCCGTGGCCACCTCTCTCGGGAGCGCCGACGGAGTCGCCAGGGCCTTCGTCCCAGTCGAGACCGAGCCAGAGGAGGTCTTCAATGAGCTGAGTCTCATAGCGGGCTTCGGAGCGTTCAAGGTCAGTATCTTCGATGCGAAGGATGAATTGGCCGCCTGTGCGGCGGGCGAAGAGCCAGTTGTAGAGCGCGGTGCGAGCATTGCCCACGTGGAGCATACCGGTAGGAGATGGAGCAAACCGGACGCGGGGTTTTGTGGGGGTCATGACAAGACACATGATAGACCGGGAGGAGGATGAAGCCAACGCACATTCTATGCGATTTGTGGAGGTTACAGCGGAACGGTCAGCGGTGCTTCAGACAAAATGCTGCCAGCCCCGGGGGGGGAGTGGCACGCGTCCTTGCTGGGTGACGAGGGTGACGGTGGGGCGGTTGGCGCGGGCGGGCAGAAGGCGGCCGATTTTTGTGATAGTGATGCCGGCGATTTTCTTGGGGATTCGGGTTGAGGCGGGGGCGGCGAAGAGCAGTTCGTAGTCTTCTCCACCGTGGAGGGCCTGAGCTTGGGTTGCGGCTGGGTGGACTGGGAGCAGCGCAGCGTCGATTTCGGCGGCTACGTGGGATTCTTCGCAGATATGAGTGAGGTCGGTTGAGAGGCCGTCGCTTAAGTCGATGGCGGCGGAGGCAAGACTACGGCGCTGGAGCCAGAGGCCCTGGGCGATGCGGGGCTGGGGATAGAGGTGGGGTTCGAGCTGGGATTCGAGCCTGTAGGGGATGGGGGGAGGGGTTGGGCGGACGGAGTGAGGTTTGGCTGAATGGACAAGTTCGGCCAGATGGGCGAGGCCGGCGGCGGATCCACCGAGGGCGCCCGTGACATAGAGC
>JBAWCO010000818.1:0-9807 GCA_049590315.1 Occallatibacter sp.
ACCTGATCGGGATCGAACCGATGACCTCTTCCATGCCATGGAGACGCGCAAAACCTAAGCTATTGACGGGAATGCAGTTATAAACCGGCAAAACCGGCAAAACCGGCTCTCTGGGCGGGCTTTGACACAAACTTTGACACAAACTTTTCGGGCCGTGAGCTGGGTCGTGGCGGGCCAGCTCACACAATTCTTGGCACAACCCTGCAAGGAACACTGGCGAAGCTCAACAGAACTTTTGACTTTAAGATAAATAATTCCCATCTATGGGAAGGATTATAATGATTTACGAGGTGCGGTGCCATGGAACTGAATTTTGAGACTCTCACAACCACTGAGGCGGCCGTCGTCGCCGGGGTTTCTGTCGACGATGTGAATCGGGCGATCGATCGTAAAATCCTGCCCGAGAATCTTTATTGGACCGCGACCGTCCGGACACTCAAGCGGGATGCTTGTCTCTGGATTGCGTTTTGGTTTGAAACCTCGGAATTGCTCACTCCTGATGCTCGGCAACGAATGATTTCGGAAGGATCGAACCGATGCCCTTCTTGGGCTGACCTACGAACCTGCAAGCTGCAGGAATCGCGAACGATCAAAGTCGGTATTCAAGACATTTGGGATGAGGTGAACGCTCGCCTCAAGGAATTACAGAACGCACAGCAGATGGTGATTGAAGATCCCGAAATACTTTCGGGAACGCCAGTCATACAAGGCACCAGAATTCCGGTTTATGACGTTGCCAGTCTCGTAGACGAGAAGACTCCAATGGATGAGCTAAAAGAACTGTATCCGCGCCTGTCCGAGGAGCAGTTTCGTCTCGCTTCTTTGTACGCGAAGGCTCGGCCTCTCCGAGGCCGGCCAAAGCGGAAAGCTCTGCCCGAATCGAGCAGGATTTCCGTCTCGAAAAGGCATCTTCGAGAGGCCTCCGTGGGAGGACCGAAGCGTGCAAAAATTGCTGGTCGATGAAAATCTCAGCCCGAGTTTGGTCGGGCTGGCTACTGACAAGGGATTCGTGTGCTCGCACGTCAATCATCTCGGTCTTACTGGGCAGAACGATTGGCAGTTGAAGACCACAATTCTCAATGGTGATTGGACGTTCATCACGAACAACGGTGTCGACTTTCGGGGATCGGCGAAGAAGCCTGGTAGCCAGGGAGTCTATGCAGATGTTCCTCTTCACGCGGGCCTCGTTTGTGTCGATGCTCCTGGAGGCCTGAACCTGGAGAGTCAGAAGCTCCTCTTTGATCTCGTTCTGTCCAATCTCGAAGAAGGAGGAGCTCTCACAAATCAGGTTCTGCAAGTCACGCTTTCGCCTGACGGATCGGTGGAGCTTGCTCGCTACGGGATGCCCGCCTGATCGGGCGCGGATTCGAATACGGCCACCATCCAAATACCGCGAAATTGGTAACGATATTGTCGCGCTGCTTCAGGCTATCGTTAGTAACCCCCTCTTGATTAGGGGCATAGGAAAGAAACGATAATCCAAGAGTTAACTCTTGACGATCCGGATCGCAGATCGACCTCATTCGGCAGAACGGGTGCATTAGAGTGTCTATGAAAATCAAACGCGTGTTGTCAGCCGATTGGCGAACTCAAAACCTGGAAGAACTCTGGCGGGAGACTGTACCGCTAGATTCCGCCCAATTCGACGGTTCGCTGCACGACTTCCTTGAATACTGTTGCTTACTCAAGAGCGTCCGAATGCGTTTTGAGGCAGACCGCCTCGTGCACAAATTTGATGGGCATTCGTTCTTCCTACGCGGCGGATACTTCGCATTCAAGTTTCTCAATATGACCAGTTCATTGGCACTACAAGCTACGATCTTCGGCGGCCTAAATCACGGACGGCATCCGAAGCTGGAACTGCCTTGCTACCTCAGCGAACTGCGATACAAAGCCCTTTCTCTGGCTAAGGCCAGCGTCGAGTTGCTGATCGTAGACGAGGTAAAGTCAGGTACCGGCATGGGAACAATCTTGAATATCGTAAAAAGCGCAATGAACACCTGGCCAGATTGGTCCAAGTGCAATGTGAGGATATCTCTTTATGCTATCCGCCCCGGTTCGACACTTGAGATGACCGAGGAACTTGATTCGACCGTGAAGAAGTGGGAGGGTAAGCACGAGACGAAGGGAGGGCTTCTGACTGTCGATATCAACCATTTTGCTGGTCACTTGCCGGGTTACGATTCCGATCGTCTTTGCGGTGTCAAGCAAGTGAGTAAGAATACCGACGAATTCGAGGCATACGAGATATACAAGTCGACAGGCGGCACCGTCACTCTATCTTGTGAAGTATCTAATAAACCGGTATTCGAGGCTTTCCTCGACAAAGGCAGTCTCGTGGAATTCCTCTCAAGTTGCACCCTGGCATGGACTGTGCCCACCGCAGGCGCTTTACACAACAGTCTTCACAAGCAAATTGAACAGTACGGATGCACCCGTTGCAAAGAACTCTTCCGCCAAGCCTGGGCTTAACATGGCAATCCAATGTCGCCGCTCTTCTTCAGTATCCAAACTCGATCAGTCCTGACATCGCATCAGGTCACGCCGGAATCGTCGCGTTATCCTTGCAAGGACGGGAGAAGCTGTACGCTGACCTATGAGCAGTAAGACTATTTATCAGCCGCGCTACGCAAAGAGCTGGGCGCTTGTCATCGGCATCAATGAATACCAGATTGCATCCCCCCTTGGATATGCCAGACAGGACGCGGAGGGTTTGGCCGAAGTATTGACAACGCGCCACGGCTTTCCTCCAGAAGACGTCACCGTTCTGCTGGACGGCGATGCGACTAAGGAAAAGATTCTCTCGGCATTCCATCGTTTCCAGAAGGAGGATGTGTCCCCGGACGACCGGATCGCAGTGTTTTTTGCCGGCCATGGCCTCACAAGAACCGGCAATCGTGGCGAAGTCGGATTTCTCCTTCCTGTCGACGGTGATCCTGACGACCCTGCGACGCTGGTCCGCTGGGACGACCTGACCCGGAACGCGGACTTAATTACTGCGAAGCACATGCTTTTTGTGATGGATGCGTGCTATGGCGGACTTGCGGTCCATCGTAGCATCCCAGCCGGAAGCTCGCGTTTTCTCAAGAACATGCTCCAGAGGTACTCCCGCCAGGTACTGACGGCTGGAAAGGCCGACGAGACGGTTGCCGACTCCGGCGGTCCTCGTCCGAATCACTCCATTTTCACAGGTCATCTTCTCGATGCGCTTGAGGGTAATGCAGCCGATGCGCAGGGCATCCTTTCGGCCAACGCTGTGATGGCGTACGTCTATGAGCGTGTAGCAAAGGACCCGCATTCACAACAGTCGCCCCATTACGGCTTTTTCGACGGCGATGGAGACTTCATCTTTTCGATACCTCCGTCCGTGCCCTCGGGAGAACAGGCGGAAAAAGAGGGGAGCGACCTGCTTGTTCAGATGCCTGCGATCAATCTTTCACCCGAAGACATTGCGAACGAGCCGAATCTCGACGACACAGTCAAAGAGTATCTATATGATCCACGATTTCGCATTCGCCTTGATGATCTTGCCGCGCACGAGATCCGTGCGGTAGCGCAGGCTTTTCAGGAACCCGAATTCTCAATGACAGCAGCAGTGACACCCGACGCATTTACCGCGAGGCTTCGTCAATACGAGTCTGCTGTTGCGCGGCTGAGTGTCGTGGCGATGCTAGTGGCAAAGTGGGGCGCTACGGAACATCAGCCAATCCTCGAACGGATTATCTCGAGGCTGGCCGATGGAAACGAAATGACGGGCGGCAAGGTAGTTTGGCTCGGACTTCGCTGGTATCCGATTCTGTTGTTGATTTACGGTGGTGGAATCGCGGCAATGTCTGGTCAGAACTACACGAGTCTTGCCACCCTCTTGAATACACGTTTGGGAGACCACGTTAGTGGAAGAGGCACACAAGAAGTGATCGCGGCAACTGTCACCGGGATACTTGAAGTGGATCGGAATGAGATGTTCAAAAGACTGCCCGGTTACGAAAGAAACTATGTGCCACGGAGTGAATATCTCTTTAAGACGATCCAGCCGGCCATCGAAGATCTTCTTTTCCTTGGCAGGAGCTATGAGGAACTTTTCGATAGATTTGAGATTTTCTACGCTATCACATATGCCGACATCGAAGACAAGAAGGGCCACCATTTCTGGGGACCCCCAGGGCGGTTTGGATGGAAGATCTCACGTGGCGAGCATGGGAATCCATACGCCGCGCTGCTCGAAGAGGCAACAACCGCCGGGGCCGCTTGGCCACCACTGCGGTCGGGATTTTTTGGAGGTTCCGTCGAGCGATTCAAGGAGGTGGTCGAGAGATACAACACGGAATTGCTCAGCAGGCTTGGCTGGTTCTAGCACGAGCGCCATAGCGAAGATAGGTTCCGAGAAACGCCGACGGCGCCAGCAACTTTCGATCTCAGCCCGCTGCACGATTCCATGACACAGGGCCGACGCATTAAGACTGATCGAGCGAGATAATTCCTTACCAGCCGTTGCCGCCGCAGTATCGAAATTTGGTCGAGGGAGTCGTTATTCGTCCGCGGTGGCCGGCAGGTAATTCTGAAACCGGGAAAGCTGGTCGACCAAGGCCGCAAGTGGCTCTCGCGCGAGTTCTGCAATTTCATATTCCACATGAAGAACTGAACTGCTCAGGTCTTGCCGCACGATCAAATGTAATTTCTCAAGGGTCCTAAGGTTTGCAGTTAGGGCCTTCTTGGAAGCCGTCGGTATGAGCCGCCTGAGCTGACTGAGACGAACCGGGCCATCAAGCAGCGCGCAAAGAATTTGCACAGTCCATTTTCCTCGAAGGACCTTCATGGTGCTTGCTACTTGGTCTAGGCACTTTACGTCGTACGCATTCATAAGGACGTCTCCCTCTGCAGGTAAGCGTGTGTCCGTCCGTTTCATGTCTCCGATTCGGCCGATTTGACTGATCGCGCGACCTCGATACCCTTTAGTTCTTGCAATCCTGTTTTTGGCATGGAACCGATTGCTGTACGGCGGCACGTGTCTCATCAAGTATGTCGGCCATCATCTTCCGCGGCAGACCGTCTGTCAGAGGTTTGATCAGCCACCGTACCTCCAACGGTATGCCGCGACTCAAGGAAATCGTCTCTAACTCGACGTACACCCCACCGTCTTCTTGTTCCAGCCGCTGCACAATCAGTGCTCGCCAGACGTATCCGGGCCTGAGATCCTCGGGAAAAACATGCTCACCGCGCTGGCCGTAATTGGCGATCTCCTGTATGCGGGCGGAATTTGCCGTGATAAATACCCGGTTGGGGGCTGGCTCGCAATCTGGATCGCCTCGTCCGTCTCCACCGCTGCAGTTACCGAAAAGGCTCTCTGTACTGCAAGTACATTAAGCTCGACATTGACTCCGGCCTGCTTGATCACCGAAGTTTTCTTGATCAGCGATTTGTAAATATCGCTGTAGCGGTCGTAACTATTCAGCACCTCCATCACTTGATCGAGTGACACGTTCGGAATGAACATGACGCCGACCCAATGATGAATCAGGCCCTGAGGTACTTTGCGCGGGTCGAGGTTGGTGATCACTAATTTCCCGCGCTGCACGCGCTGCCGCGTCTCCAGCGACTCGTCTACCCATAGAAATGGCTTGCTCCCGGAGTTCCGTTCCACCACACTTGCGGTAACACTGCCAATGTAGTCATCCCAGGCCTGAAGTGTTTCGCTTTTGGGTTCTGCCGCCTTCGACAGGGTGACACTCAACAGAAGAAAAGGGATCGCCGATGACGTTAGGGTCCTCATCGCAATTCAACCTGAATGACGCTACGGGCTTTAGAGGCACGCTTCAGACGACTTCGCGCCCGGAATAAGCGTGATTTCACGCTGGCGCTAGAGACCTCAAGAATCTGACCTACCTCTTGAAGGGTCAGCTCATTGAGGATGATGAGATCTGCGGTCGTACGCAGAGTGGCCGGAAGTGCGGCGATGGACTTGACGAGCAGACCAGAGCTCTCTGCATACAAAACACAGCTCAATTGATCCGGCCGCCTATCAGGAGGATCCAACGACGCTGGATTACCATTGGAATCTCGCGAGTTGTCAATGTTTACTTCTGGTCTGTTTCTTCTCTTTCTTAAGAGCATCAGGGAGCAGTTTCTGGCGATGGTCTGAAGCCACGTACTGATTTGAGCCTTGCCCTGGAACTGATCTAAATGGGAGAATGCACGCAAGAAGCAGTCCTGGGCTGCATCCTCGGCATCATGCTGATTTCGAGTGATACGTAGACATACTCGGAACACCTGGCCCCAGTGCAACCTCACGAGCTCCGAGAAATCGGTGTTGTGGACCGACGAGTCACGGATACACTTGGTCGCCTCCGTGCCGACTTGCTTTTCGGGCAACACTTCGCATCGCATTGTTGAATAATTCCTCCGGGTGTAGGCACTGTAATTCCATTTGTTGTGCGACTCAAGACTGGGGCGACTGAGTTCTTTGTTCTGCGCTTGCACATTTGTTCGCGAAGCAGTTCAGGCTCGGGGGGGCCCTCGTTCGGGGTCGGCACCAAATCTGCTGGTGAAGGTTGCAAGGAGAAGGCCATTCACAATGCTTTGAGCAGCAATGACTTAGCACCAATGAGGGTCTCGGGTTTTCGGGATTTCCCGTTTGATGGGTAAAACGCGGGAGCAATGTTTGCCAAGCTTGAATCAGAAAATTGGGAAGCCGCCCACTGAACAATAGAAAGATCGCTGCTGCTTCTAGCAAAACAGCCGATGCACAGCTTCCGAGTACCATTTTCGCTAAAGGGGAGCCTGACAGAAAATGGACTAAACAATTGCGTTATCGGCTTACGAAGCGCATTGTGCTCAATGGATGGCCATTGTTACCGCTGGGACTACCGTCCCGAATCGACATGCGCCCCGGTGTTCACCCACCGCCCTCCACGCTTTTGAAAGACTTCTGTAGACCGACAGCTTAGAGATTCCCTTTGTCCGTTACTCTCCATTGTGATTTGTACCAGCGAATAGAGGACCGCCACGTCTCCAAAACTCTGGATCTCCGTCCGCGGAAAGGACAAGGACAACAGCTTCCCTTGATGTTCGGTAAATGCTTTCGCTCCTGCTACAAATTCGTCGCGGTTTTGCCAGTGCTCCTCTCCTGGATTAATGGTTAAGAAGTCTTCACCGATCAATTCATGGAGCTTTGCTTGATCGTTGGAGAAGTAGCTCTCCCACACCTCTTGGCGAACGCGAAGTAACTCTGACCGTTCTGCGGCCGATGGCGTAGTCCTAGTCTGCGAGGAGCAAAACAATGGAGCGATCAATATCATCGCTATCGGAAGAAGTTTGATCGAGACACGCGAAAACTTCATTTCTGCATTTCTCCAATCAGCAGTGGTTTATTCGGATTGCCGCGCAGAGAGACGGCTCCCGCCGCTCCAGCAAGGACGGTAAGACCTCCTGCAATGCAACCGATCATCGCGAAGCTTTGAGCATAAGCCTGATCGATTGCCGCTCTACCAGCGGCGTTCGAGGTGGCAATTGCCCCAAGCCGACGGCGTTGCTCCCAGATGGATTCTGAGTCGTCAGCGCTAATCCCGTTGGCTACCAGCTGGGTTTGTAAAGAAGCATCGAACCGATGCTGGAAGAGCGGTGTGGTGATGGCAAGAACGAGTAGAGCGGCAACTTGAGCAACGGTGTTATTGACTCCGGAGGCGGTTCCGGCAAGCTCATCCTCCACTGAGGACATCATTGCAGTTGTTAAGGGGCTCACGGTGATTGCGAGTCCGATACCCATCAAGAAGAGACTCGGCGCGAGACGTGCCAGATAGTTCGGATTAGGGTTTGATGTGGCCAGCAAGAAGAGGCCGACGGCCACAGTGAGCGGACCAGCCGAGAGCATCGCGCGAGCACCAACGTACTGTAAGAGTGAATGGGCGATTCTTCAATTGTGTCTATCCCTGTTGAACACGAGTTTCAAGGACCTAGTTCCATCGCCACGGCCTAGCCAGCGGTACACCAACCTCACAAAGGATCATCTGATCGGCGTTCTGCGGAAGAGGCATCCTTCATTTGGTCCTCGCGTTCCGATTTGAGGGGCATGCTCATGTCCTCAACCGACGCGTCGAACAGAGTGCGGTAGAGCGCGGACTGCGCATACAACACCGAATGGGTGCCCGTTGCGGCAATTCGGCCCCGATCGAGCAGGACAAAGCGGTCCACCCACGCGAGTGATCTGATGCGATGCGAAATAACGATGATCGTTTGATGTGCATGAAATTTCGCAACGGATCGAAGTACGGCGCGCTCAGTTGGAACATCGAGAGCCGAGGTCGCTTCGTCGAGAACGAGCGCTGCCGATTCTCTCAACAGTGACCGGGCAATGGACAGCCTCTGGCGTTCCCCTCCCGAGAGGTTGATCGCTCCAGGACCGAGCGAAGCATCGAGGCCTTGCGGGAGCCGGCTGAGAACGGAAGCAAGCTGGGCTGCCACTGTCGCTCGAATCATCTGTTCGTCACTCGCCCGAGGATTCGCATACAACAAGTTTTCTCGAATCGTTCCCTGAAACAGCACAGGCTGCTGGGGGACATAGCAAACAGCGCTGCGAAGGGACCCCAGTGCGTAATCGGCGAGCGGGTGCTCTTCAAGCAATATGCATCCGCGGTCCGGATCGGCGCCCCTTACAAGAAGCCGGGCCAAGGTACTCTTGCCTGACCCGCTCGCACCAATGATTGCGATAGATTCTCCGGCAACAAGGCGAAGAGTGATGTTGCTCAAGGCGGCCTTGCGGCCATAGGAAAAGGAAACATCCTGAATTTCGAAACCGTCGATCAGGTTGGAGGACTCCAAATACTCTGTCCCCGTATCTCGCACGGTCGGCTCGAGGTCAAGAAGCTCGCGCACCCGCCGAATGCTAGCGCCGACGGATTGAAGCCGCGCATACAGATCCATCGCCGAGCTGACTGGCTCGAAGACGCGAGTCCCATAGGTATAGAACGCCACCAAGCCGCCGATGGTCAGGGCTCCGGCAAGCACCTTCACGCTGCCGAAAGCGAGAACCACCACTATCGAAGCGGCCAGGATAGAGCCAACTGACAGGCTGAACGCGATTTGGGTTCGCTGTTGAATCCTCTGAGTCCGCAACATCCCGTCCCATGCGGTGACAGCCTGTCGTGCGCTCGCCGCTTCCGCGCCAAGGAACTGAATTTGCGGGACAGCCGCAAGGTGCTCAGTCAATATGCTGGTGGCGAGGCCCACCTTGCTACGCGCGTCCTCGGCCCTGGTCTTCAAAAGGACGGTGAAGCGCCGTTGGACTATGGCGAACAGCGGCATCAGAGGCAAAACAGTGAGCGTCATAGTCAAATTCAATCTCGCCATCATTGCCAGGTTGAGCACAAAGAACAGAATCGCCCTAATGCTTAGATTGGCCGTGTCTGCGCCCAAATTCGCGATCTCGTCGACATCGTGCTCCAAGCGCGTCAGTTTCTCGCCCGTCGGCGTCTGCTCGTGATAGTCGGCCGAAAGCCGGTTCATTTGATCGAGGAGCGCAACTCGAAGATCGCGCACACATTGCTGGGCAATCGAGAAATTGACTACCGACGGGAAGACCCCTAAGTCTGGCGGTGAAGCGCAGAGGAATGGCGGAAACGGGGAAGCAAAACTTGGTCCCGAGATCGAAGCAGAGAGCAAGGAACGAGGAGAGGAGGAGCTGAAAGCAGTGCCGTCGCGCGGAAAGATTTTGCTATTTGCGGGCAAAATGCGGGCAAGAAATTTGGAGGGGGACCGCTAAGTTATTGAGTTATTTGGTGGACCTGATCGGGATCGAACCGATGACCTCTTCCA
>JBAWCO010000819.1:0-1799 GCA_049590315.1 Occallatibacter sp.
GGCGCATGGACTGACGCCCCTTGCCAGGATTCACAATCTTACGGTTACTGCAGGGGACCCGGTTGTCATGCTCGAAGAGCCAATTCCGGCCACGCGTAGAGCATTGAAACGAGCGGGCCTGTCAATCGATCAAATCGGCCTCTACGAAGTCAATGAGGCGTTTGCGCCGATACCGCTCGCCTGGCTGCGGGCCGTTGATGCGGATCCAGATCGCCTCAATGTGAATGGAGGAGGGATTGCGCTAGGGCATCCTCTCGGTGCCTCGGGGGCCAAGCTGACAGCAACGCTAGTGCATGCGCTGCGCGCGCGTGGAAAGCGGTATGGCTTGCAGACGATGTGCGAAGGCGGTGGCATGGCGAATGTCACCATCTTCGAAGCCCTCTGATACACGCTCAAGCCTTGCACCTCAACGGTAGTTGGCCTATTATGGTACTGTAGTGCCATAAAGAAACACGGTACCTATATCAACGCCGTATGTTGAAGCGGGCAGCCAGGCGATCCCTAGCAAGGTAGCGGACCCCATTAAGAGGGCATCTCGTGCCGTCTGTAATCGATCAGGGAGTTACGCGAAGCGCAAGCGGCAACTGGTACACACGGGCACATTTGGCTAAGGCGTAGTTGAGCCGCGGGCTGGGGCGGCCGCTCGCCGAAGCCTGGAAGGAGAGGTCGATGAAAAGCGCAGAAATCTGTTTGCGGTCAGTTGTTGAGAAGTGGTTTGCAGCTGCACCCGTTCGGGTAACCCGATTTAAATGGAGCGGCATAGTTCACAGCCGCTCTGTTCGAGTTGAGGCTCGCGCCTCGAGTAAGGCCTTTTCCATCGTATTTTTCAAACACGAAGATGGTGCGTGGCGAGTCTTTCCACCAGATGCGCGGCGTCCTGCCATGCGCTTCTATACGAATGCTGAATTGCCCAAATCATAAGCTCGTTTGCGCGATTGATAGCCGCTTTCTTGCCAGGGGAAGCTTGCACGTGTTTGCAGTTTGACGAGATTGAACCATGACAAACGATAGCAGTAGATTGCCCCTTGCGGTCATCACCGGCGGTGCCGGGCATATTGGACTCTCCTGTGCGCGGCGGTTTCGCGACCACCGAATTCTAATTTCGGATCTTCGGCCGGATGCGGTCAATTTGGCAGTGAGTACGCTTCAGGCCGAAGGAGTGAATGCTGTCGCGATGCCCGCGGACATCACGCGTCAGGCAGATGCGTGTGCCCTGGCGGAGGCCGCAAACGCCATGGGCGGATTTGCGGTTCTGATTCATGCCGCCGGCGTCGCGCCACCTACGCCCCCCGAGATCATTTACGCAGTGAATCTATACGGAACTATCAACATACTGAACGCCTTCCAACCCTTGGTAAAACCCGGAGTGGTGGGGGTTTGTGTGGCCTCAATGGCAGGACATAGAACGCTTGGGCATCGGTTCGACTCCTTATTGTTGGAGCCCACACAGGGGCCGGCGGACCTGGCACGAGTCATCGAAGGCGAGGCTCCCACAACGCCGAAACATCGCCTGGCCTATGCAACTTCCAAGCGTGGAACACTTCTGCAAGTGCAGCGTCGAGCATACGCCTGGGGCCAGCAACAGGGGCGATTGCTTTCGGTGTCTCCGGGTGTACTCGGTGACACAGCGATGGGCGCGCAAAGACAGGCCGCTCTTGATCACGGCGGAAACGATTCAGCACTTGGAAGGCTCGGATCGGCCTCGGAGATTGCCGAGGTTATCCGATTCGTAACTTCTCCGGCCGCCAGTTTGATGACGGGTGTCGATCTATTGGTGGACGGCGGTTACCTTGCAACTG
>JBAWCO010000820.1:0-5626 GCA_049590315.1 Occallatibacter sp.
GCTTCAAGCTGAATGCCTACTTCAGCGACCGCCTTAGCCAATGCGGGATGGCGAATGGTAAACATTGCCAGGTCCAGACGATCGCTTGCGCCGGTCTTGACGTAGACCGTCCGCAAGTAGTTCTTAATAACCTGCTCCGTGGTGCCGAGCCGGTTGGCAATTTCCTGCCCCCGGCAACCCTGCACAACTAGAGCCACAATCCGCATCTCCCTGGCGGTCAGCCGATCGCGCACCTGCGCTCCAAGCAAATCGCTCTGAGTCGGATTCATCTGCACGGGAACCGGAGGAATAGAAGTACCGCCGGCGGCGACTTTGCGTACGCACTCCACCAGCGCTGCGGGGGTAACGCTGCGAAAGACCACACCACGAAGGCCCTGTTGCGTATAGGAATTCGGAGCAAGACCGCCGTCCGCGATGACGATACCCTGGCTGCCTGCGGCCTCAAGGAGGCTCAGCAACCGTTTTTGATCCGGCTTAAGCAAAGACGCAAACAGGACAACGGAGCCGGGAAAAGCGGCTATGGCATCGTACATCGAATCCAAGTCTGCGCATTGAGAAACCACGCACAGATCATGTTCGATATCGAGCGCTTTGGCGACGCCTGCCCGGAAAATTGTCTCCGAATCGGCCAGAACGATCTGAATTATCATACGCGCATCCTCTGTCTCGGAATCCCGATCAGGCCATTTGTAGCCTGCTGATTCCTTGCTTCCGAAACGACCGGAGACAGGGGTAATGCGCAGAGAACTTTGCCCGTTTCTTGCAGTGCTTTGAGAAGCAGGGCGCAAGAGCGGGGAGGTGTCTGCGTCAGCCAGACTGCGGATTGGCCCGAACTCCGTCCGCAATGGGTCCAGGCTCTTATCCACACAAGTCTTCTGCTTGCGCGGAACCTTCGTGCCTGTTCCCATTTGGATCATCGGTGAGATACGTGAGGATTGAAATACCACTTCAGCCTTGTCCTTTACGAAAGGGGTACCATGCGCTTACAACTAAGGTGGCATCTCGACCAGAATTGTGACAGTGAGTCATGGGAATAGATCACAAGAGGGTACAATCCCCGGTTGTCCCCTGCGGCCATATCGCACACGCAGATGCAGTGGCATAGGGGCCAAATCGGCTGGAAGCAGGCACGCTGGCGGAATTCTGCTACTATTTTGGGCCTTGGCACGTCCGTGGGTTAGAGGGGCAGCAATGCGAATTGGAGCGGTTGCGCTTTTTCTTTCTGCTGGAACCACGGCGCTCAGCCAGTTGGCCGCACCAGTCCCCTCAAGCCCTGAGAAGCCGGGGCTAACACCGCCAAATGGCTTTCTGTCTCAGAAGGAGTTCAGCAAAGGACCGCCGGCTTGGCAGATTGCGCCGGGCGGGTCGCTGAAGATGGTCGTCCCACCCGGTACCGGGTCACTACGGCCGGGAAGCGCCCAGGTGGACCCAGAGATGGTGGTTCATCCGCCGCCTTCAAGCATTGGCAATCAGCCGCCGGGAATTGCCGTGTCGCAGAACCACTACCCTGGCTTGGAGTTGCTTCCAATAGAGCAGGCGAAGGCGAATGGTGGCCCGGTTCCCTCCAGGTGGCCGAACCTGAAGATGCAGCAAATTCCGATTATCTGGCCGAAATTCGAGATCAAGCCGGCGGAGAACGGAACGGCAACGAAGACGCAAGCTCCTCAAAAATAGGCAGCGAAATACCGGTCTGAGCGCTTCATGACCTGCGCCTGATATTTTTGCGCAGGAAGACCGTTGCCTGTGGGTTGTCGCTATAGCGTTCGCATGGAACGTACCCGCGTTTCCGATAGAGATCAATGGCAACTTTGAGATCGTCGTAACTATCAAGGTAGACCCAATGCAGACCGTTGATACGGGCGAATTCCTCCAGCGCGTCCAACAGTTTTTGTGCGATGCCGTGTCCACGGGCCTCAGGCTGAACATAAAGACGTTTGCATTCCCCAGCAAACGGAATGGAGCTTAGATCTCTGAGCACGACGCACCCAACCGCTTTTTCTTCGAGATAGGCAAGCCACACGCCAGAACAGGGATCATCAATGATGTCCTGAATCGCCTGAGGAGTGTCCCGCAGGACAACGTTGACTGCTTCGTAATATTCCTGCAGCAATCGAAGCGCGTCGTCGTTGGATTTGGACAGGCGGACTATTCGAATGGATTTTGGTTCGCTCAGGATGGAGCGGATCTTGGAAAACGATTCGACCAGGACAGCTCGGTCAGCCGGACTGACCTTCGCCAGCATCTCTTGTATCTGTAATGACGATTGCTCGTTCAGCCGAGCTACGACTCTATTCCCAGCAGGCGAAAGCGTAAGCAGCTTCTCACGGCCGTCGCGGTTGGATGCTGCGCGTCGCACTAGCTTTCGCCTGACTAACAATGCGAGGCTTCTGCTGAGGTATCCGGCGTCGAGGCCGAGCGTGTTCCGCAAGGAGGAAGCGGTCAGCCCAGGGTTGGTCCCAATCTCATAAAGAATGCGCGCCTCAGTGAGCGAGAAGTCGCCGTCAAGATGCCGCTTGCGCAACAAGCCCAGCCGCGCCGTATAAAAGCGATTGAACCCCCGGACCGCTGCGATCTGTGCTTCTTCCTTGATGTCTCTGCCCGTCATGGCAGGAGTCTACACTGGGATAGTTGCCAAAAGCAATCATATTGAAAACCCAATTGTTTGAGACTTGGTGAGTCAACCCAGGTTGATTCCCCAGAAGGGCTGGTCGGATTCTCGTTTAGCCGACCAGAGGTATTCCCGGCTGAGTTGCCCATGCTTCTGTGCCGAGACTCTGACAGGACAAGGTTGCTATTTGCGAAGCCCAGCGAAGTGCAGGCTCGAACTCCCGACTGCGCGCGAAATGATGGCAGAATGCTCCGTGCAGAACGTCGCCGGCTCCGAGCGTGTCGGTTGCGGCGATGCAGGCTATCTCGATTTCGAAGCGACGGCCGCGATCGAGGGCGAGGATGGATTTTGCGCCGCGCGTGACGGCCACATGGGGGACGCCTCTGCCGGCAAACCAGGCAAGGATGTCGTCCGGAGTACTGGATTGGCCGGGCACGGCAAATCGTTCACTGCAGATGGCGACATTCAACATGGAAGCGAGTTCGGCGGTGCCTGGCTTCCAACTGCCGCTGTCGAGGCAGAGTTCCGCGCCTGCGTTTTTGCACATAGTGAGCAGGGCAGAAGTTTCGTAAAAGAAGAAACCATCGCTCAGGACTACAGGAGGAATGGGACCGTAGGCCGAGGTCATTTCCGCATCCCATGCGCCACTGAGATGGTTGAGCGGAACCTGAGAGATAGGTGGATTGATGATGGTGCGGCTGCCGTTTGCTGCGTTGATCAGCGCAGTGCAGAGAGGTGTTTCGTAGGACGTGCCATCTGCGAGGTCGAGGAGTTGGATGCCATGGCGCTCGATTTCAGCGCGGACGTGCGCTGCCCACGGGCCTCCGCCGACAGCGCTGACAAGGATAGCCTGGCCACCGAGCAAAGAGTGCGTGATGGCTGCATTGAGCGCGGGTCCGCCGGGCGCGGCGTGAAGCGATTGCGCATAGACCTTGGTGTCTTCGTCAGGAAGACGGTCGAGCCGATAAAGGACGTCCAGTGTGGTGCGGCCAAGAAACAAGACTCTCGAATCATGCATCGGCATTCGGCTCTTTCCGGGGATGCTTTGATTCTAAGACTCGGGAGGCGGGACTTTCTTTCCGGCCTTCCTTGCCTCTGAAAGCCCAATGGCAATGGCCTGCTTTGGATTCGTGACGCGCTTACCACTGCGTCCGCTCTTGAGCTTCCCTTCTTTCATCGCCTTCATTTCTCTCTCAACACTTTTCCCAGCGGACGGCGAATACTTTCGTGTGGACTTCTTCGCTGCAGTTGGCATGCCGATTCTCCCTCACGCAACTCAGATGATCCGTAGCTGCGCGTTGGTTGCATCGCAGCAGGCCCAAGTGCTCCGGACACGGAGTGCGTCGGGCATCCAATCAGTCTGCGGAGAGCCGTGCAAGCAGGCGGGTACGCGTTGGCTCATCGATGAAGGCGACACGAAGAGCTTCGCGATTGCAGGCGAGTAACTCGTCGTCTGTCCAATGGAAATGCTCGCGGAGACGAGCGTACTCCAACTCCAGGTTCACGCTGGTGATGGTGCGCGTGTCAGTGCTGATGCCGAGGGAGACTCCAGCGCGGTAGAGGTGATTGACGGGATGATCGGCATACGTGAGGCAGGTGCGAGTCTGAACGTTGCTGGTGGGGCAGACCTCAAGATGAATACGCTCGCGACGAAGGTGGTCGATCAAGGCCGGGTCCTCAATGCTGCGGACGCCGTGACCGATGCGCGTGGGTTGAAAAACCTGCAAAGTCTCCCATACGCTGGTTGGGCCTGCGGCTTCTCCAGCATGGGCTGTGCGATGAAGTCCGTGCTCGATTGCATAGCGAAAGGCGGGGACATGGGCAGTGATGGGAAAGCCCGCTTCGTCTCCGGCGATATCGAGGGCCACGACGCTGCTGCCCCCGAATTGCTCCACAAGCTTCGCGGTGAGGAGACTCTGTTCCTCGGTGAAGTGTCGAAGCGTGCAGAGGATCAGGCGCGCCTCAATGCCAGTAGCACCGATGCATTGCTCGGTGGTGCGGTCGACGGTTGCGACCACAGCCTCGGGCGTCAGGCCTTCCAGCAGATGCAGCAGAGGGGCGAAGCGGATTTCGGCATAAATGACATGGTCGCGGGCGAGCTGCTCAAAGACATCCTCGGTGACGATGCTAAGGGCGTCCTCCGTCTGCATGAGCTGGAAGCCGCGTGGGGCGCGGGTGAGAAAGTCCGCGAGACTGGCGCATTGCGATGGAGCTACGAACTCGGTGTCGTACTCCTCGCGCGAGATGTGCGGCGCGAGATGAGAGACGGCGTCGTAACTCAGCGAGCAATCCAGATGGAGGTGCAATTCGACTTTGGGCAGTTGAGGCATAAACGATTATCGAGGTCGCTCTCAGTCTCGGTAAGGAGTTGTGGAGGATGTGATCAAGTAATCCACATCGTTAGGGGCTGCGATTACCGGTGGCATTCCCGGCGGTCGCCTTGCAATGATTCTGTGGTCGAGTCTTTCACGTGCGAACCTCTTCATGATTTTTGTAGCACCCTCAAGGGTAGCTTTCCTATCATCGGTTGGGCCTACAACGAGTTCCGCGACAGGAACCTTTTCGTCAGCTGTCGCGAGAGGTATCTGAAGATAAGGAACCACTCCGAATCGGCCCGCACGAAAATGCAAATCGCTTTCTTTGTCTTCACTCCCCACGAGTCGCCATTCAAATTCCTCCGCAAAGCTTTCATGCTTGATTGCCGCTGCAAGCAGGGAAAACTTCGTGCGCCAATCGGACTTGCTGATACCGCGCACTAGCGATCTCTTGCCCACAAATTTCGAATCTATGTCCAGGTAAGCATCAATAAGAGCATTGCATAGTGTCTTTTGCTGATCCAGCGCATATACGCACCTGAGGAGTCGAAAGCCCGCGTTCTTCAAGCCGGTCAGAGTCTGAGGCATAAATCCGACGTCGTAGCCATCCCCGCCCTTGCAGTATCCCCGCCATTGGCTTAGCACATCCTTGCACTCTGAGAAAGATGCGATATACATGGGGACTTCGGTAAGGCTTTTCAAG
>JBAWCO010000821.1:0-5692 GCA_049590315.1 Occallatibacter sp.
CATCTGGGCAACTTCATTCAGAACCAGCCGACGGATGGCGCCCCGGGAACCGAAAACACAGAGGTGTGGATGGGGCGGACCAATACCGCACTCTATATAGTCTTCATTTGTTTTGATCGTCATCCCGAACTGATTCGCTGGCACCTGGCGCGGCGCGAGAATATCACCAAGGACGATTATGTGAGCGTGATACTGGATCCGTTTCAGGACCGGCAGCGAGGGGTGGAGTTTCAGGTGAATCCGGTGGGCGTGCAGGCAGATGCAGCCTGGACGGACATCAACGGCCCGGACTATAGCTTCGACCAGGTGTGGGACTCGGAGGGCCGCGTCACAAGCAAGGGATGGATGGCGCTGATTGCGCTTCCATTCCGCAGCGTGCGCTTTCCGGCTGCGGGCAAAGACTGGGGCGTGGTGTTCTGGCGCAACCTGCCGCGCAACAGCGAAAACGACTTTTGGCCGCGGGTCTCGGCGAACGTGAGCGGGGTGCTGAGCCAGGAAGGCATGCTGCGCGGAATTGAAGGAGTGACGGGCTCACACAATGTGCAGATCAACCCTTACGCGCTGGCGCAGAACGAGCATTCACTGGACACGCTTGATCCAAACAATCCCTACTTCAGCACACGCAACGCTGAGGCCACCGGGGGAGGGGAAGTGAAGGCGGTGTGGCGCGACGCCGTGGTGTTTGACGGCACGGTCAATCCCGACTTCAGTGATGTGGAAAGCGATCAGCCTCAGTTCACTGTGAACCAGCGTTACCCGGTGTACTTTCCCGAACTGCGACCGTTCTTCCTGGAAAACGCCAGCTATTTCGCAACGCCCATGGCTCTGCTCTACACGCGCAACATCATTCGGCCGGACGTGGGTTTGCGCGTTACGGGAAAGCTGGGACATACAAATATCGGGCTGCTGGCGATCAACGATCGCGAGCCGGGGCAGACGATTCCAGTAGGCGATCCTCTCTATGGAACGAAGGCGGGATTTTACGTTGGGCGCGTCTCGCAGGACCTGGGCAAAGGCTCGAACGTTGGCCTGATGTATACCGACGAGGAGTTTGGGGGTGGATGGAACCGCATCGGGGGCATCGATTTCACCTGGCGCATCAACGACCACTGGACGACGTTGGGACAGTCTGTAGAGAGCTCGACTCAGATGAGCAATCCTGCGAGCGCGGCGGCGGTGTTTCCGGGCGGACACGGGGCGGGGCCGGCCACCGACTGGCAGACGCAGCGCAACGGACATGCATTCAACTTGTACAACGAGTATCAGGACATCAGCAAGGGCTTCGCGAGTCTACCGGGATTTTTTCAGACATCGAATATCCGCAGCGAGCATCTGCACGCCACTTACCAGTGGTTTCCGAAAAAGAGTGTGGTGCAGAGTTACGGGTTGGAAACAAACCAGAACGTCGCCTTTGACCACGCGAACAACCGGGTTTACCACTACACGACCGTGGATCCGTTCTGGCTGCTTACGCGCAACATTGTTATTGCGCCCATCGGCGGGCAGAACTCCGATACCGTGGGACCGCAGGATGGCTACCCGATGCAGGGGAACGAAAACTTTACGGAGAACTTCGGGGGCTTTGTGAGCCGCGGACAACCATGGGGCATTCTGAACTACAACATGACCGCACTTCGCAGCGGGAGCGTCAATTACAATCCGCTGCCGGGAGCGATTCCTTTTTTGATGAATCAAGAGACGGTGCAGGCGCTGATCAGCGTGAATCCTCTGCGGCAGTTAACGGCAGACAACACTTACCTGCTGGATCGCGATCACGCGGTAAGCAACGGGCAGCTTGTGTATGAGACGCAGACGTTCAGGACCAAGCTGAACTACCAGTTCACACGGGCGTGGTCGGCGCGCGTGATTGTGGAGTACGACACGACGCTGGCGAATCCGGCGGAGACGTCTCTGCAGCGCACGAAGCAAGTGCAGACGCAGGGGCTGCTGACCTGGCTGCCGCATCCGGGGACGGTGATCTACGTGGGCTGGAACAACGACCTGCAGAACTATAACCACACTGTATGCACGACGAATCCGATGGGTGCGCCGCAGCGATGCGATCCGAACCGGCCGATTCTGGCTCGCGGCCCTGGCTATCTGAATGATGGACGGCAGATTTTTGTTAAGGCTAGTTATCTTTTGCGATTTTGAGAGGTTGCTCGGATCGATCGGAGAAGGAGATTCCGGCGAAGCTGACTACGCTCTTTTCATCGATGTTCCACTGTTCGTAGCGATGCAGTGTTCCCCGCGCTTGCGGAACGGCTTTCATAAACGAATAGATGGCGGACGATCCACACCACTTCAGATCGTCGTCTTGATTCTCTCGCACCAGGCTCCAGAAGCCTGTCGCATCCGACGCAATCACACGGTCGATGCGGAGTTGATCCCGCTCTCGTACCACGGTCATCTGGTCCTGATCGGCGCGGGCTATGAAGTTGTCTCCGTAACGCATTCCCATGTGCGCCATGTCGACGCCGAGTACCCAGATGTGACGATCCTTTTCGCGGTCGGCGATCTCGCCGAGTGCGCCAAGGAATCGATTCACGTCGTCGTTATCCTCCGGGAATGCACCTTCGTGGACGTGCCTCCCGAATGAGCCGCAGAGGATGGGGAGGACGCGCACCTCCGGTCCGTAGATGGCCTGCAGGAAGAGCACTTGAAACTCGATGGAGTGCTCGACGGCGTGGCAATAGTCCTCCATCAGAGCTGCGGGTTGGGCCGCGAGCTCGGCGACCAGACTGGCGTGCGTTGTCGTTGTTCCGTATGGAGTTTTGAAAGGCTTGCGCGTCAACCCGAACTTGTCTGGTTGTCCGTAATGCGAGGTTCCCAGCACGACGAAGGTGCGGTCGCGCAGATCGGGAGTGAGTGCGGTGTAGGCCGCCCGGTAACATTGCCAGCCGCCTTCAGGGCTGACGTGTGGGGCAGCAATTCCGATCACTCGCTCGTGTGGCGACTCGGTCGAACCCAGATAGCGTTGCATCAGGTCCTGCAAGGGCGCGAGCTCAGACGGATAAGCGGAGCCCATGTGTACAGGGACCCGTACGGGAGATTCGGCGAAGGCGAGGTGCCTTGCTTGTTTGAGCCTGGCGTAGGTCTCGTCCACGAGGAAACCGGCGCTCCTGAGGGACTCGATTAAGCGGGTGGCAAGGTCATGGCTTTCGGGGATGCTGAGCAAGGCGGTGAGTTCTGTCTGAAGGTCGAGATCCGTCCTTATCCCATCAAAAAAGTTAAGACTACTTATGAGAGGCGGCGGAATGACGAGCATGTAGTCGGAATACCGAAATGTGTCGCGAATCAGGAGCCCCGGCTGGTTGGGATCTGGGGAGAGCATGAAATCCAGGTCAGGCCTGAGCCTAGGCAGAATCATTTTCCAAGACTAGCATCGCGAGACATCAAAATCAGCGATCACGAGAACCATGTTGGACATCCGACATTATGCCGCCTGTACAGAGCTGCGCCATCGGCCGCCAAGATGGGCGATACAATTCAACCCCGCCAATCGGCTGCCAAGTAGTAATTAATGGGATGGTCCGGCGCCGGGGTGGCCGACAATCTGCTCTAAATTCGAAGATCGCCCGCAGGCCAGTTCGTCGAGTTGCAGCTCCCGGTTGGCAAGAGTGAATCCCGTGTTTCGGGAGATAGGTAAACTCTTGCCGGCCCCCCGGAGTTCAATGCCTCTGATCTGACTCCTTGTTTGAGGCTTCCGCTCCAAAGTCGAATACCAAGTGATATTGATCACCTCCTAAGACGAAAAAAAGTGATCTTCTGATTGCATCTCAGGAGAGAATCATCCGTTGAAAATACGCGTTGGTGATTACCTGGGTGCTGGCAGCGGTCGCAGCAAGAATGATCGGACTAGTTGCGTCAAAAGTGGGCCAGGTAGTGTTTGACGTGAAAGGGGCAGATGGCAAATGGCACTTCGAGCAAAACTAGAGGATGTTGTACCAACAACTCTTCCGGACGATTTCGATGAATGGGATGGCGGGGAGGCAGCGCCTGCGACTCTTCCGGACGATTTCGATGAATTCGATGATACTCCGGCTCCCCCGGCCGGGTCTGCGGCACCGCAAGCCGTCGTCGTAACGCCGGCGGTAAACACCCCGGCGGAAGTGCCAGCCCGTCGGGCGCCCGCTGCACCGCCAGTTCATGCGATGCCCTCACCGGCTCACGCAGCAACCCCGGCACTGAAACGGACGCAAGAACTTCCGATAGTGCGGGGACCCGCGGTGATACCGCAAGCGACCTTGGTACAACCCGCGGTGAGCAGGCCGGCACATGCCGCGGGAGCGCAAGCGCAGCCTGCGAAGTACGCGACAACCGAAGAGCTTTCAAGCCTGGTCCGGGATTACCGCGCCACACGGGACGAAGAATCCGACGGTGAGCGCCAGCGCAAAAAAAAACTGATGCTGATGTGGATTGGGGCCGGCGTGCTGGTTCTTGCGATTGTGGCCGCAGTGGTTGCCCTGGTGCTTCACAAGCCAGCTGAACCGAAAAAAGCTGTTGTAGTAGTGCAGCCAACCGTAACGTATACGCCTGACGCGACGCCGTTCCAGGAGAAGGCGACGCCTTCAACGCCTGCGCAATCGACAACCGAACCGAGTGCACCGGCGCCGCAGCCGGAGGACCCGGTTGTCCAGTCAGAGATGATGAGCAACCAGTTGAGCGCGCCAGCGCGCATTTCGAAGGATGTTAAATCAGCCGAGCAGGATGCGTCGCCTCCGCCAGCCAGCTTTGGAACTGGAGGACTGGAAGGCCTGGGTGCAACAGGCAGCCCGGTGAGTGCCGACTTTGGTAAGCAGCCTGGCCCAAAGGTGAAGAGCGAGACACCCAGAATTGCGACGATATCTGCCGGGGTGGCCCAGGGCATGCTCCTTCAGAAGACTTCCGCTAGTTATCCGCCGATTGCAAAGACCGCCCGCGTGTCCGGGACGGTGGTGTTGCAGGCAACAATCTCAAAGACCGGACAAATCGAAAACCTTAAAGTTTTGAGCGGCCCCTCCATGCTGCAGAAGGCAGCGGTGGATGCTGTGCGCAATTGGCGCTACAAGCCCTACATGCTCGACAACCAGCCAGTGGATGTGGAGACAACGGTCAACGTGGTCTTCGCGTTGGGCGGATAACGAGTTGTAATCGTAAGTGGATAGTAATTGCGGCAGCCGGGGAACCGTTCTTTGGTGATAATGGCAACTTTGGCGCGTTTCCCCAGGCGCACTACGATTCGGACGGACAGCGTTCGCTCCGACAATTCCTCCATTCGTCAATGAGCGCATTGTCGTCAATGCACTCATTGGGCAGTACAAGCGGAGAACTCTTCGACCTTCGGGAGCTCCGGGTCTATGACCGGCTGACGACAACCGCCTAACCGGCAATGACCTTTTCGTTAACATTACCGCACCCTTTCGGCGCGGATGATGCTGCCACCTTTTCCCACTCGTTCGGTGGCGGGATTCCGAGGTACAGGGTGACGGCATCATCGCGTAGAAACTGGCGGGGCAGTAGTGCAACCTGTAGCGGATTGTATTCAGCAAACCCTCCCTTGGCATGATTCGCGCAGGGGATACGAGAGCGCCTTTTGCCGCTGAAGAGCGCTTGATTCTCAAAAGCTGCTTCCGGAGGGGTTTTTGGGGCGAAATGAAGTTTTCTGTCTATGAAGATTGGGTTACCTTGGGGCGGGAGGCGCGTCCAACGG
>JBAWCO010000822.1:0-4990 GCA_049590315.1 Occallatibacter sp.
CTACAGCGCAGGAGTATGCAAAGCAGGAAGTCACCGTCGGCGCAGACGGTCAGACCTTCGGCGTCGCGACCTGCACACTAATTGGATCAGGGCCGGAGTGCCAACCTGGGCATGACCGCACTCTTTCCGAGCCGGCCCCATCCGTCACGTACACCTACAACCTTTCACCCGGCCTCGCTCTGGAAGGCACAGTCATGCCTACATCTGCCTTTCGCTACGCTAACGACTATGGCTCAGGACGCGAAACTCTGGCGATGGGAGGAGTCAAGACCGGCTGGCGGGGAGAAAAATGGGGTTTCTACGGCGAGATGCAGGTCGGCGTGGGAAGCTTCAGTTGCAGCATCTTCTACTACTCACCGGCACCGTATTCGAATTGCCAGCGAATCACCAACTTCGCTTTGGAATACGGTGGTGTCGCTGAGTATCGGCTGACTAAGCGATGGTCGCTGCGCGCGGATGCCGGTCACTTGATGATGCCGCAGTTCGATCACATTATTGCGAGATATAGCGACGGATCGCCCGAGCATTTTCAGGCGGGCCAGTGGCTGCAGCATCTGGACATGCGAATTGGGATCACGCGGAGTTTTGGCGAACTGCGCGAGGCAAAGCCAGAGCGTGTTCCCGATCGTTCGGCCTGGGATATAGGAGCTGCATTCTCCCTGCAACCCAGAACCGAGCCGGACTGGGAATTCATGAACCCCTACCCCACGCTGGGCATCTGGGGATCATGGAACTTCAGCCGGCACCTTTCGTGGGACACGTCGCTCATGCACACGGGAAGGAACCCCGGCCAATACATGTTCTCCGATGAGCAGGCCGGGGGCCGTGCATTCGAAGCGCTGACCGGCGCAAAGATCGGCATTCGCCGCGACCACATGGGCTACTTCGCCAAGGTGCGCGGAGGAACAATCACCTTCGGCGAGACCGAACGGCAAGTTTCCTTCCTTAGTTCCGGCGCATTCCAAGTGGATCTTGGCATGTTCACGAACCCTGTGCTGGACGTTGGCGGAGTGTACGAGGTTTATCCTTCGCGGCACACAATTCTGAGAGCCGACGCGGGGAGCGCCACCATTTTTTATCAGCCGAAGAACATTATCCAACAGGGACAGAGGTATGCGGTCCCTGGCCGGACCTATACCGGCATGCTGATGAGCTTCGGAGTGGGTTTTCGCTTCTAGCTTCGCCGCAGATTCACCACGCGCTAACCCTGTTGCCGCACCAGGGACAGGAACTCCGCCCGCGTTTCCTTCTGCCGGAAGCAACCCACCATCGCCGAAGTCACGGTCGACGAGCTCTGCTTCTCCACCCCGCGCATCATCATGCACAAATGTTGCGCCTCAACCACCACGCCCACTCCCTGCGGCTTAATTGCCTCCTGAATCGTATCGGCAATCTGCCGCGTCAGCCGCTCCTGGACTTGCAGGCGCCGAGCAAACACATCAACTATTCGCGGTATCTTACTCAGCCCAATCACCTTTCCTTTGGGAATGTAGGCCACGTGCACTTTGCCGAAGAAGGGCAGCATGTGGTGCTCGCACAGCGAGAACATCTCAATGTCCTTCACAATCACCATCTCGTCGTAGTCCACGTCGAACAAGGCGCCGCGCAGAATCTTGCTGGGGTCTTCTTTGTAGCCCTTGGTCAGGAAGGCCATCGACTTCTCTACGCGACCCGGCGTCGCCTGCAGCCCGTCGCGATTGGGATCTTCGCCCAGCCTGCTCAGAATCTCGCGATACATCTCCTCGGTGCTGAACCGGTTCAGCCCTTCGTCGATCTCCAACACACCGCGAACGGCCTTGCTCACTGCAATTGGCTGCGCCATGCTTCACATCCCTCTTCTATCGATCTTTCATCCTCGACGATTCTTGAAAAGCCTTCCGAGATAGCTCGCAATCTCACTCGCCGTAATACTCGAAGAAATTGTTCTCTGTCTCTTCAACCCGCACATACTCCAGTTCGCCCGCCGGAAGTGCGTCTTTCAGCAATCCAAAAACCGCCCTGCAAAGATTCTCGGTGGTCGGCACCTGACTGGCAAAGAGCGGATCGAGATTCAGGTTCGTGTGATCAAACCGCTCCAGCACTCTTGTGCGCAACGCTTCATCCAGCGCTGCCAGGTTCACCACCATCCCCGTCTCCGGGTCCACCGCTCCCCCCACCAGCACCTCGACAACATAATTGTGTCCGTGCCCATAAGGGTTGTTGCATTTGCCATAGACCGTCCGGTTCTCCTCCGCGGTGAGCGAGTCGCTATGCAGTCTGTGGCTCGCGCTCAGCCCCGCACGCCGCCCAAAGTAGGCCTTCCCCGCGTCCGTGTTTCCCCCACCCACGTTCCCCGCGCTCGTGTTCACAGTCCGCCTCGATATTCCGCAAAAATCTCCGGCGTCTCATACACCCGAATGCAGCTCAACCGCGCTCCGCCAGCTCCATTCACAGCAGCTTCAAGCCGCTTCCACGCCGCAATCGCAATGTTCTCTGAAGTCGGAATCAGCTTCCCCTGTGCAAACTCCGGCACTTCCTTGTTAAGGTGACGATGGTCGAACGCAGCCAGTACCTTTTGCTCCATCACATCCTTCAGCCACTTCAGATCCACCACAAATCCCGTGACAGCGTTCGGCTCGCCCGCGACGGTAACCTCCAGCGTGTAGTTGTGCCCGTGGCCGTTACGGTTTGCACAGCGGCCAAATACGCGCTCGTTCTCCTCAGTGGTCCACGCCTCGTTCCAGTAGTAGTGCGAAGCGGAAAACGTGGCCCGCCGCGTCAAAAAGATCATCGTGCCCTCAGTAGAGAAGATGCCGCAACCCAAGGTCCAGCTTCATTCGTTCCAGCGTCGATTTCATGCAATCGGAACACCTTAACTTGCATACTCCCGCCCCTTCCAGCTTACGCGTTTCAGTATTCGATGCTGAAACCAGCTCCGGTACAACAACACCACAAAAAGCGGCAGCCCGAGCGGCGCCAGCGCGCAATCCACAAACGGAAAATTCGACTTAGCCACACGCGCATAAAACCGGAACAGCGTTCGCGCCCACAGCAGCGCCAGTACCCAGCCCGCTCCCAGCCATTCCAGCGAATGCAACGCAAAGCGTCCGTTCCATAGTTCGATAGTCAAGAAAGGTAGTCCGAAGAGAAGAACGAAATCGAGCGCCCGCCACACCGCCAGCGCCAAGGAATTATCAAACAACAGCGCCAGGTTCTTGGTCCAACCCTCCACCATGGCTGCCGTCGACCGGTACATTCTGGTGGCCACTGCATCGTCCGCATAGCGAAACCACAGCCCCACCCTGAGCCGCTTCGCCAGCACGGCCAACTCCACGTCCTCAAGCACCCGGTCCGCTACGCTCGGGTGGCCACCAAGCCGCCTATAGGCTCCCCGCTCCACCAGGAGAAACTGTCCATTCGCCGCTGCAATTCGTTGTTGCGGGTCTGACACCTTGGCCGGTGGGTAGGCCAGCGCCAGTTCGCAGAACACCAGTGGCATTACCGTCCGCTGCGCAAACCCGCTCGCCAACTGCCGCGGCGAATAGCTCAGCAACCCCACCTTATGCCGCTCAGCCTCATGGATCGCCCGCCGCAAATCACCTGGCTCGTGCACGGTATCCGCATCGGTAAACAAGAGCCACCGTCCCCGCGCCTTCCGCGCTGCCGTCCAAATGGCATTTGCCTTTCCCGTCCAGCCCGTCTCCAGCGCTCCCGCTTCCATTACTGTCACGCCCGCGAACCCGCGCGCAATCTCTCTCGTCCGGTCGGTGGAGTGGTCATCCACTACCACCAGTTCCCAGTCCTTCCCCAGCTCGAAAATCTCTTCCGATTGGCTGACCAGAGACTGAAGACAAGCTGCCAGGCAGTCTTCCTCGTTGCGCGCCGGAACCACTACCGTCAGTTCAATCAGCGTCTCCGGCTCTGGCTGGTCGAAGACGGTCCCGGCTCCCGATCCCCACCGTCCGGGCACAGCCACCGGCTCTTCGCCCTCAACAGAAAGCCCGAGCACCGGCTTGAATCGTCCGGCTCCATTCCCCACAACATTTTCCGGACTGTCCTTCGCCATCACGCTCCGCCCTTTCGTTTGCGCCTTTCGCTCCGTATTATAGGAGTGTGCGGTCTTCGCGTTTACTCACTTTTATCCTGCTGCTGCCGCTGGCCGTCCTCGCCGCTTGCGATCGCGGCGCCCACCCCGCACAAATTTATCAGCCGGCCCCTGACTTCAACGTCTCTGACGGAAGCACTTCCATCCATCTCGCCAGCTATCGCGGCAAAGTCGTCCTGGTCAACTTCTGGGCCTCCTGGTGCGCTCCCTGCATTCAGGAAACGCCTTCGCTCCTCCAGCTCCATCGCGACCGCCCTGACCTGGCCATGCTGGCTGTCAGCATTGACGAGGATGCGGGCGAATACAAACGCTTTCTCGACCGCCGTCACTTCGACTTGATCACAGTCCGAGATCCTAACCAAACCGCCGCAAAGCTCTTCCACACTGAGATGTGGCCCGAGACCTACATCATCGACCGTCAGGGCTTCATCCGCCGCAAATTCATCGGCGCCCAGGACTGGTCCGACCCAGAAGTCCGCGCCTTCCTAAAAACTTTGTAGAATTGCGAAACGGCGTTGTCGGTCTCGCATCTTGCTATCATCGTCTTATGACCCAGCTCGACATCCTCTATCGCTATACAACCCCGCCCACTGAGGCCGTGGTCTTCGCGCTGGCCAATACTCGCGAGGTCTACGGCATCCGCCGCCTCACATTCGATCGCGAAGCGCGTACTCTCCGCGTCGAGTACGACGCAACCCGCCTCAACGCGGCCACGGTCACCCAACTTGTCCGCCAAACCGGTCTTGAAATCGCGGAGGAACTACCCCTGGTTCTGCCCCAACCCACCCCGGAGCCAGCTCCCGCAGCATGACGTTGCACGATTGCGTCGCCGTCAGAACCCTGATAATCTGTCTTAGGTCGTTGTGACGACCACCCGTGTGCGCCCGTAGCTCAGCTGGATAGAGC
>JBAWCO010000823.1:0-4990 GCA_049590315.1 Occallatibacter sp.
CGCAAGAGGAGACGTGTGTGAAAACATCATCAAACCTAAATCAAGCGAATGCGACTCTTACTCGTCGCACATTGGAATCCTTATTTAGAACAAGCAATGACTGCTCCCTGCCGTATCAGCAGCGCACGCACGAGCGAGTTCAAGCCTCTCGGAACAATTCCTGGTGCGCAGCCCTACTTACCTTGTTTTCATGCTGGCTTCTTCTTGGCCTGTTGACCCCTAGCACGTCCGCGCAAACTATCGCCTATGTTCAGGGCAACTTTGCTACGCCACAAACCGCTCAGACCACCGTCAAGGTTAAGTTCAGCGCGGCACAGGTCGCCGGCGACCTCAACGTCGTAGTGGTGGGGTGGAACGACAGTACGGCCACGGTCAGTGCAGTTACCGATTCATCAGGCAACACGTATGCACTTGCCGTGGGCCCCACGATTCAAACCGGATACTCGTCGCAGTCCATCTATTTTGCGAAAAACGTCGTATCAGCGGCAGCCGGATCGAATACTGTTACCGTGACATTCAAGAGCGCCGCACAATACCCCGACATTCGTGTACTTGAATATAGCGGAGCGGATCCTAATAACCCGGTGGATGTAATTGCGGCGAATACCGGTAACAATGCCACCAGCCAAAGTGCATCGGCGACAACGACCACCGCGACTGATCTTATCTTTGGAGCCAACTTGGTCCAGACAATGACCAATGGCTCAGGGAGCGGATTTACAAAACGACTGCTCACCACACCAGACAGCGATCTTGCAGAAGACAAAATGGTCACCGCTGCAGGAAGCTATAGCACCACGGCACCTCTCAGCTCATCCGGGCCGTGGATCATGCAGTTAGTGGCCTTCCGCACTCCTTCGGGAGGCACACCCCCGCCCATAACGGCTACTGGGCTTTCGTGCAGCAGCGCGTCCATGACGGGACCGGGAACCGATTCTTGCACGGTCTCTTTGAGTGCGGCGGCGCCGAGCGGCGGTCTCAGCGTGAGCCTGTCCAGCAGCAACACGATGGTCGCAGTGCCGGCCACGGTTACAGTGCCGGCAAGTGCCACCAGTGCGACGTTCATGGCCACGGTACAATCGGTCGCGACCGCTCAGGCGGTGACGTTGACGGCGGGCGCGGGCGGCGTCTCCAAGACCTTTACTCTTCAGTTGAGCGCCAACCAACCTACACTGACCCTGGCAAGTTCAGGCTCTCCATCCGCTTATGGCGGCGCGGTTACCTTCACGGCGACAATCTCAAGTGGACCCACTGGGACTGTAACGTTCTATGACGGCGGTACCGTAATCGGTACTGGCACCCTCAATGGAACCGCTGCGACGCTCACAACGAGCTCGCTTACCGCTGGATCCCAAACCATCACCGCGAGTTGGCCTGGAAACAGCAACTACTGTGCTGCAACATCCAGCGCCATCACTCAGGCTGTGAACAAGGCAACACCAACCATCACATGGGCAACTCCGGCAGCTATCGTCTATGGCACGGCACTCAGCGGCACCCAGCTCAATGCTTCTTCGACCGTGGCTGGTACCTTCAATTACTCACCGGCGGCAGGCACGGTGTTGACGGCGGGCAGTCATACGATTACGGCTACCTTTACACCGACCAATTCTACCGACTACGCCACAGTCACCAGCTCCATTTCAATCACAGTGAGCGCTGCTACACCGCCTATTACATGGGCAACTCCGGCGGCCATCGTCTATGGCACTGCACTCAGTGGTACTCAGCTTGACGCTTCTTCGACCGTGGCTGGTACCTTCAGTTATTCACCGGCAGCGGGTACCGTTTTGGCAACAGGCAGTCACGCAATCACGGCTACCTTCACACCGACCGATACCACCGACTACACCATAGCGACGGCAACTGTCACGTTAACCGTGAATGCAAATGCTACTACGCCGACCATTGCGTGGGCTGCTCCGGCGGCAATCACCTACGGCACTGCGCTGAGCAGCACTCAGCTTAACGCTTCTTCTACGGTGGCCGGGAGCTTCACCTACTCACCCATAGCGGGCACCATGCTGAAGGCAGGGGCGCAGACTCTGTCAGTCACGTTCACCCCGACCGACACCACCGACTACACCACCGCGACGGCAACCGTCACATTGACCGTGAACCGGGCAACGCCGGTCATCAACTGGGCCACGCCTGGAACCATCCTCTCGGGAACGGCACTCAGCAGCACTCAGCTTGACGCCAGTTCTGCAATCCCCGGTGTGTTCGTATACTCTCCCGCTGCTGGTGCGGTCCTCGCTGTGGGATCGCAGACTTTGTCCGTTGCATTTACGCCGACAGACACCACCGATTACACCACCGCAACGAAGACCGTGACGCTAACAGTGAACCAGGCCATTTCGACGCTGAGCATCAACGCGACGAGCATAGCGTTTGGCAATGTGGTCATCAATACGCCGACGACGCAATCTGTGACCTTGACATCAACGGGCACGGCCGCCGTCACCGTCAACTCGGCGGTTGTGACGGGTACGGGTTTCACGGTGTCGGGGGCTACCCTCCCAGCCACTCTCACTCCCGGCCAGGCAGTGACCCTCGGTGTGGAGTTCGATCCCACAACCGCAGGGGCTGCGACAGGCCAGTTGACGATCACCAGCACCTCTTCGACCAACGGCACAGCAGTGATTGCGCTGACCGGTACAGGCACAGCCGCTGCATATACTGTCGACCTAAGCTGGGATGCGCCAGGCAGCTCGCAGGATCCGGTAGCAGGTTATGACATCTACCGAGCGCCGAGTGGAGGCACTATATATCAACAGGTAAATTCGTCGGTCGTCACCACGACGGCGTTCGTAGATAGCACAGTCCAAGGTGGGGCGACCTACGATTATTATGTAGAAAGTGTCGACGCTTCTGGGGTTGAGAGCGTGCCGTCCAGCACGTTTGCCGTAACAATTCCCTGATGGGGATCGTTGCTGCCCACCGCAAGTGATTTGACAGTTCTTTGTCAATCCAAGAGAAAAGCCACTAACCGCCGTGCGAATGTGCACGACGGTTAGTGGCTCTTCTACCTCCGATGTTCTTCGGTTTCCATACTCGCAGAAGGAGCACCTCTTAACCCGCCTTGAGTGTTTCCGGCTGGAGCGAGAGTTTGCCGGTCCGGATTTGCATCGGGGAGGAAAGTGCACCTTATCATGGCACACATAATATCGCCGCCGAAAGAGCGCTGCGGGCCGTAGCTCTTGGTCGAAAACACTACTTGTTTGGAGATTCCAACTGCGATGGAGAACGTGCCGCCGCCATGGTGCCCACCCACAAGGTGGTGAGCACTTCAAGGATCACTCCTTAAGATAGCTCAAGAGGGGAGATCGGCACGCTCCGATATCCTGGTGTATCTGCCCGGAGAGGCCAATGAGAAGGAGGAAGACGCTGCGAGATGGAAACCGAAGCCAACCGTCGTGCACTTCGCGAGCGCGCCTATGCTATGAAAAAACATCATGCAACGCGCCTCCATTACGACCTAAGACTGGAGTGGAACGGAGTGCTGCTGAGCTGGGCCCTTCCGGACGGCCCCAGTTGCTGTGCCGGAGCGGTTCATAAAGCCATCGAAATGGAGGATCACAGCAAGGCAAACCTGCTGTTCGAGGGCGTGCATGAGACAGGTCCCATCATGCTCTGGGATCGCGGAACGTGGGAGCCACAGTTGGAGTCCGACGATATCCAGAGCGCTCTGCGCAGCGGCGTCCTGCGATTTACGTTGCATGGAGAAAAGCTGAAAGGTGGTTGGACGCTCGCCAGGGTCAACAGCACCGGAAATGCCTCACGGCCCATTTGGACACTCTGCAAGCACGCTGATTCGTTTGCCGAAAGCCACGCCGACAAGTGCGTCTTGGAAGAACAGCCGAACAGTGTCGGCACAGGAAAGACTATGAGTGAAATTGTTCGAGATTGGACAAGACCCAAGGACAGATACCAGCGACAAACAAGGCTTTTCGACTAAATATAGGTCATAAGAACATTCCTTCGCCGGATCGAACACCGGTGGCTGCCGAGCTGGCGCAACTGCAAGGACCGTCCGTCTCGGGACACATAGCTGGACACACTAATGTCTGAAGCCGTCTAACTCATATCTCCCCAGTTTCCACTGTGAGTGGACACTTCCTCAAGTCAGTCATTAACTGTTCGGCAAACCAGCCTATAACACGTCAATATGGGCAGACGTGCGCCCACTCATGTCTAACCGTCTGTAGCTTTGATCTTCACCGGTTTCAATTCGGCGTTGAGAGACATTCCATCCCCCCCGGAAGATCCAGAGCAATACGGAAATACCTCAGAAGGCAATCCCGAAGAAGACGATCCCGCCCTGACGAGACAGTCTTCCTGTGAGATATCCACGATCAACTTGTGTTACAAGCAGGCAATTGTAAAAATGCGCAATACATTCTTGGCAATTGACCGAATGACAACGAGAAAGTGGGCGACCAAGAGCCGCCACCTCACGAGCAAGGAAGCTGCCCGCAAGCTGGCGAAACTGACTTCATGCTGACCAATCTGGTAATGGACTCTTGCGCCCGCAAACCGGCGTCAGGAGGGTTTCAGGCGACGTTGTTTGATTCGGATGGCAGCCATCTATCGTCACTTCGCCTCACAGAGTAGCAATTCACTCTGCGGATTGTTGGCCGGTTCGTAGATTAGTCGGCCATCCATCTCTTTCGCAAATGCCAGCACGGCGTGCTCGGCGCCCTCGCCGACAATCCGCAATGATCCGTTGTCTTTGACAATCGACATGCGGCTTCGCGCGCGCCACCAACTGTCGACCTCGCCAGGAAGTGCAAACCAGACGCCTTTACTCTTCCGCGATTCGCTCAACATGGCGAGCAAGTCCTTATACACCGCATGTGTTTCCGGCTCGATAATGTAGTCCGGATGAACAATGAAACTCGCTAACCCGTTCTTGGCAAGAATCGTTTCGAACTGAGTCCTCCACAAGTCGATCGAATATTCATCCAGGACGTGAAACAGCGAATAGTCC
>JBAWCO010000824.1:0-11660 GCA_049590315.1 Occallatibacter sp.
GTCCTGGGGGTGTTTTTCTACCACTGCCATCCGCGGCTTGAGGGTACCTGGGTTTACTACGCGAGCCTTTGGGGATGGGCAGGCGTCAATCTTTTCTTTGTGCTCTCCGGCTTTCTGATTACTTCAATTTTGCTGGAGACGCGGGAGAAGCCGAGGTACTTCCGCAACTTCTACGGGCGGCGCGCGCTGCGCATCTGGCCGGTGTATGTGCTGGTGCTTGCGGTGGTGTATCTTAATTCGGACTGGTTTATCGGTCCACCGGTGCTGGAGGCGATCAAGGCCGCGCCATGGCTGGCATACATCTTTTTTGTTCAGAACCTGTTTCACCTCGCGCTGCCTCCGGCGATTGGACCGACGTGGTCGCTGGCGATTGAGGAGCAGTACTACTTTGTGTGGGCGCCGTTGGTGCGATTTTTGCGCAGGCCTTGGCTGCTGAGTGTGATTCTGTCGGCTGCGCTGGTGGTTTCCCCGCTGATGCGCTTGACGCACCATGCATGGATTACTCCTACGCACACCCTTACGCATCTGGATGGCATTGCATGGGGCAGCCTGCTATCTCTAGGGCTATATACGGTGCCGATTGGACGCCGCTTATGGCTATGGATGGGCCTGACGGCGATTCCGCTGGGTGTTGCGGTGGCCGCGACAATCGCCGGCGGCACGGCATTTCTTGACTCTGCATTATCAGTGGCATTTGCGGGCGCGGTGATGACAGCGATTGCGTCGACAGGCGCGCGCAATCCACTGAATGTTCTATTGCGACGGGGGCCTTTGCCCTATTACGGACGCATCAGCTATGGGCTCTACATGACGCACATCATGATTTTCATTTTCTTTGGCTGGTTCGATTTGCGCATGGATCGCTATGGGATCGGGGGCAACTTGGCCATCGTGGCCTTTCGGCTGGCTGCCTCGACTGCAGCGGCCTCTGTGTTGTGGTACGGATTCGAGTCGCAAATCCTGAAGCTCAAGCGCTATTTTTGATTCGAGACTTGCACGCCTCGTGCGAGATTAGCGCGGTGACCGGAAGTTTAAGGCCATCGCCTGACGATCACAAAGAGCGCCATCAGAAACAGCACCACGTTAGGGGCGGCCCACTCCTGTCCGCGCAGGTCGTAGATGCCCGCGATAAACATTAGCAGGGCGAGTGCTGCGACCGCGGCTTGATCGCCGGGCATTTCAAGATCGTACCGCACAGCGTGGGGCGCGCAATGGGTACAAAACATGGGGTAGCGAGATTAGGTTTGGCGAACCCATGTCCCACAAGGTGGTTTGCTGTCCCACCTCAATGTGACTCGAATCACCCCTTCCTTTAACCTGCGGCTGCTACGCTTTCCCTGTCAGGGATCCAACATCCTAGTGAGGTGCGCGATGGTCGAGAACACAATGATCGAAACAGCGAGCAAAGGTCCTCTCAGCCCGGAACTGTTGTCCAAAATGGACGCCTACTGGCGTGCGGCCAACTACCTTTCCGTAGGCCAGATTTACCTGAAAGACAACCCGCTGCTGGAGCGTCCGCTGACCTTGGACGATGTGAAGCCACGCCTGCTGGGCCACTGGGGCACAACGCCGGGGCTCAACTTTCTGTATGTGCATTGGAACCGCCTGATCAATGAGCGCAACCTGAATATGATTTTTGTAATCGGCCCAGGGCACGGTGGTCCCGGTCTGGTGGCGAATACATATCTCGAGGGCTCGTATTCCGAAGTTTATCCGCACATTGAGCAAAACAAGGATGGCATCAAGCGGCTGTTCAAGCAGTTCAGTTGGCCATATGGGATTCCGAGCCACGTTGCGCCGGAGACACCGGGATCGATTCACGAAGGCGGCGAACTGGGCTACTCGCTGGTGCACGCTTATGGCGCGGCGTTCGACAATCCCGACCTGATTGTGGCTTGCGTGGTGGGCGATGGCGAGGCGGAGACCGGGCCGTTGGCTACGAGCTGGCACTCGAATAAGTTTCTCAACCCTGCGACAGATGGCGCGGTTCTGCCGATACTTCATTTGAACGGCTACAAGATTGCCAACCCCACGATTCTGGCGCGCATTCCGCATGCCGAGTTAGAAGACCTTATGCGCGGGTACGGTTATGAGCCCTTCACGCTGGAGGGTGACGATCCGGCGGTGCTGCATCAGCAGGCCGCAGCGATTTTCGACACGATGCTGGATCGGATCGCCGCTATTCAAAAGGCTGCACGCGAAGAAGGCTCGACTGACCGGCCGGCATGGCCGATGTTGATTATGCGCACGCCCAAAGGCTGGACCGGTCCTAAAATTGTGGACGGCAAGCCGGTGGAAAATACTTGGCGCGCGCACCAGGTTCCGCTGGATCAGATTCAGCAGAATCCGGAGCATCTGCGGCAGTTGGATGAGTGGATGCGCAGCTACAAACCCGAGGAACTCTTCAACGAGAAGGGGCATTTCCGCGCAGATCTGGCGGAAATTGCGCCTAAGGGCCGGCGACGGATGGGGATGAACGCACACGCGAACGGCGGCCTGCTGCTGAAGCCGCTGAATGTGCCCAACTTCCGCGACTTTGCTGTGAAGATTGAAGGCCGCGGCGCCAAGGACATGGAATCGACGCGTGTGCTGGGACACCTGCTTCATGCGGTGATGCAGGCCAATACGGAGACGAAGAACTTCCGCGTCTTTGGTCCCGATGAGACGGCTTCAAACCGGCTGCAGGACGTGATTACCGGAACTGGCAAAGCCTGGATGGCCGAGACGTTTCCGGTGGACGAGAACCTTTCTGAAACAGGCCGCGTGATGGAGATCCTCAGCGAGCATATGTGCCAGGGCTGGCTGGAGGGATATCTGCTGACAGGGCGTCACGGATTTTTCTCCTGCTACGAGGCATTCATCCACATCATCGACTCGATGGCGAATCAGCACGCCAAATGGCTGAAGGTCACGAGGGGGATTCCGTGGCGGAAGCCAATCGCCTCGCTGAATTATCTGCTGAGTTCGCTGGTGTGGCGGCAGGACCATAACGGGTTCAGCCACCAGGATCCGGGGTTCATCGATCATCTGCTGAACAAGAAGGCCGATGTGGTGCGCATTTATCTGCCGCCGGATGCCAATACTCTGCTCTCGGTGGGCGACCACTGTTTGCGTAGCCGCAACTACATCAATTTGATTGTGGCGGGCAAACAACCGGCGCCGCAGTGGCTCACCATCGACGAAGCTGTTGCGCACTGCACTACGGGGTTGGGTATATGGCCGTGGGCTTCGAACGACGACGGCGGTCCCGAAGTGGTGGTGGCCTGCTGCGGCGATGTGCCAACCATGGAAGCCCTGGCTGCCGTTATGCTGTTGCGTGAAAGAGCACCGGATTTGCGGATCCGCGTGGTGAATGTGGTGGACCTGATGACGCTGCAGCCACAGTCGGAACATCCGCACGGACTGCCTGACGAGGAGTTCGACCAGGTGTTTCCTGTTGGCGTCCCGGTGATCTTCGCGTTCCACGGGTATCCGTGGGTCATTCACAGGCTCACATACCGGCGGCATAACCACGACAACATACACGTGCGCGGCTACAAGGAAGAGGGCACTACGACCACGCCCTTCGATATGTGCGTGCTGAATAACATTGACCGCTTCCAACTGGTTCTGGATGTCTTCAGGCGGGTGCCTCGGCTGGCTGCGCAAAGGGACGCGGCCGAGCAGTGGTACTCGGAAAACATACAGAGGCATCGTTTGTATGTCGCCGAAAATGGCGATGACCTGCCTGAGATCAAGGACTGGCGCTGGACCTCGAGCAAAGCAGCAAATGCATCGAAGGGACAAATCTCCGATAAACCCGCTGACACGTCGCCGGCGGGCGAGGATGTGGCTATGTGACCTGGGGACCTTATGCGGGATGCCTCATCCTTCCCATTTGCGGCGAAGGGTGGGGCATCAACTTCAACCCGAGTTAGTTCTTCCTGACTTACTAACTCACTAACTTGCTGACTCGCTTAAGCGTCCAGCCCCGATTCAACGAGGTTCTTTATTCATGTCGTCTTTGCCGGTTTTGGTTTTGAACAGCGGTTCATCTTCTATCAAGTTTTCTGTCTACGAGGCCAGTGACGGTCAGCGAACCAAACTCCACGAGGGCGCGGTCGACGGAATTGGCACCGATCTGGGCAAGTTCTGGATCAAGGATGCGGCCGGCAAGAAGCTGGTGGATCAGACACCGGCTCTGCCGACGCGGGCTGTGGCATTCGCACTGGTTGCGGAGGCGCTTCACTCCGGCGACTTCCCTGCTCCGGTGGCCATTGGTCATCGCATGGTTTCCGGCGGGCCAACCGTGCAGGACAACCAACTGATCACGCCTGCGTTGATTGACGAGATGGAGAGCTATACGGCGTTTGCGCCACTGCACACGCCGATTGCGGTTTACATCATGCGCGAAGCGTTGCGGCTGTTTCCGGGAATTCCGAACTTCGTCATTCTCGACACTTACTTCCATCGCACCATGCCGGAAGTGGTGAAACATATGCCGATCCCGGAAGAGTATGTTGCGATGGGCGTGCGGCGGTATGGGGCGCACGGGATTTCGTACGAGTCGATCGTGTACCAACTGGAACCCAATGTGCCGGAGAAGCTGATTGTGGCGCATCTGGGCAACGGGGCGTCTATCTCGGCAATCCGCAACGGGGAGTGCCTGGATACTTCGATGGGGCTTACACCGACTGGCGGCATTATCAGCGGAACGCGCACGGGGGACATTGATCCGGGTGTGCTGCTGTTTATTTTGCGCAAGATTTGCGAGACGGCGACTAGTGCATCTGATGCTGCCGACAAGCTCGAAACTGTGGCGAGCAAGAAGGCCGGGCTGCTGGGCGTAAGCGAACTTTCGAACGATATGCGCGACCTGCGCGACGCCATCAAGGAAGGCAACGCAAAGGCTCGGCTGGCAGTGGACAAGTTCACATGGACCATCGCGAAGTGGATCGGGAGTTATGTGGCCGAGTTAGGCGGGCTGGATATGCTGGTTTTCACCGGTGGCATTGGCGAAAACGACATTGCATCGCGGGCGGAGATCTGCGCTGGCCTCGGTGCATTGGGCATTGTGTTGGACCCGGTTCGCAATAACGTACGCGGTGAAGCGGTGATCTCCGCGGAGAATTCGGCGGTCACGGTGCGAGTGATTCCGCCAGCGGAAGACTTGATTATTGTGAACCATGTGGTAAGGCTGCTGGGGAAATAACGATCGGGAAGCTCGCGTTTTTCGACGTGCTCGCGAATGATGTAGCAGCTTCACCTCAGACCGGCTCGGCGGACGGTTGTTCTACACTGGTGGGTTCCATACGGAGTCTTCCCTCATGCCTACTGCTGCCGCCGCCATCGATTCAAAACAACTTCCACCACCAGCACTCCGACGTTTCGCATGGGGAGTGCTGGTTTACTTCATCGCTGTGATTCTGTGGGGTACGCTGGTGCGCGCTACGGGGTCGGGCGCGGGCTGCGGCAACCACTGGCCGCTTTGCAACGGCACTGTGATGCAGCCCTCGGCAAGCGTGGAGACGATGATCGAGTTCACGCATCGCATTACCAGCGGGCTCTCATTTTTCTCCGTTGTGGGGCTGCTGTGGTGGACACTCGCATGCACGGTACGCGGACACCTGGCGCGCGCGGCAGCCGTTGCTTCGGTAGCGTTTACGCTGGTTGAAGCTGTGATTGGCGCGCTGCTGGTGAAGCTGGGACTTACCGCGCAAAGCCAGTCGCCGCTGCGACCCGCATACCTGGCACTTCATTTGACCAACACGCTGTTGCTGCTGGCTGCCCTTACCCTGACTGCGCACCTGCTCAGCCGCCGCAGCGGTTATCTGCGTAGCGGCACTCGTCTGGCTGCACCTTTAGGCGCGATTATTACGGTGGTTGTGGTGTTGATTGTCGGAGTGACCGGTTCGCTGGCAGCTCTGGGCGACACGCTCTTTCCCGCGTCGTCTCTGGCCAACGCGCTGGCACAGGACTTTTCCGCGACGAGCGGCTGGCTGGTGCGCTGGCGCTGGACGCATCCATCTGTGGCCCTGTTGGCCAGCGCATTCCTGTTGTGGCTGCTGGTGCGGGCGAACGGGCGCAGTTGGCATGAAGGCGGGTCCTGGGACAATCGCCGGCTTGCCGGGCTGGTGTTGTTGCTGCTGGCGGCGGTGTATACGCTGGGCGTACTGGACGTGGTGCTGCTGGCTCCGCTTTGGGTGCAGGTGGCGCATCTGCTGGCTGCCGATTCGCTGTGGGTTGCGCTGGTGGTGCTGACGGCGCGCATCACGCTGGTGCCGAAGGAACAGGAATCAGGGATCAGAGATCAGGGTTCAGGATTCCGGTCCTGACGACGATCAGAGCGAGGCGGTGATGATCCCTGTTGGTTATTTGGCAAAACGGAGTTGCAAGAAGCCTGACGTTCTCGGCTTGCCAGACGTCGTTGAGGTGTATTCCGTTGGCTGTTGCGTAAACGACGATTTTGCGGATTACATCGATTATTGGAAACACAACGGCTATTGGCTCTTCGACTCTCCTGAAATCATTCAAGAGGTCGCAAAGGAAAACTCCATAGCGATTGAAGGATCCTTGCTTTTCTACTACGAAGCTTATGAAGAGGAGTTCACCGGGGAAGCGTGGCGCGCATTCTCGCCAGAACCGTTAATCCTGACCAATGTTGTGCGGCCACCTTACCTGAGGCTGGAAGGATTTGACGTAGTCACTTTCTACGGTGGCACTGCACCTGAATGCTCTCCGCTGTCATGCTGCTCGATGGCGAAACATCTTCAGACCAATTCCCATTGCCTCTTTGAGTCCTTCGACGAGGCTTGGACAAATATCAATTCAGGAAAATTCGCCGGCGGTGAGCCGGGGCCATATCGCATCTTCGCAGTTTATTCCGTCAATTGGCCCCGACCCCTGATCTCTGATCTCTGACCCCAGCTTTGCTACTTCACCAACACACCGGCGGCGGCGTAGGTGCTGCCTTCTACGTCGGCCTTAATCACTGGTAACTCAGGCGTGGGTGTCAGGTTTTCGATAACTCCGTCACGCAGCAGGACTGTGTCTTCCGTCTTGCCGCCGCGAATGCTGGGGTTCCAGGCGAAGGCCTGATTGTTGACGACCACTTCTTTTCCTTCCGGCGTGGCGACCCACTCGCGCTCGCCGTAGCCGGTGGGTCCGCCCTGGTGATGGAAACGCTCCTCGCCGGGAAAACCGTGTGCCGCATACGCTGCCTGGGCTACTTTGAAAAGCTCCGCGGAGGTTGCGCCGACGCGGGTTGCATTGAGCAGCGCGGCGTTGACCTGCGCGGCGGCTTCAAAGCGCGCGCCGAGTTCCGAGGGCAGCGCGCCGAAGTGAATGAAGCGCGTGATGGAGACGGCCAGACCCCACTTGCGCGAGCAGAGATTCAACATGGCGTACTGCTTGAGGCGCTTGCCGCGAGCCACGGCGTGCTTGTATTTCAGAATGCGGTCATCGACGGCGTAGAGATAGACCGAGGGCAGAATGCCACGCCGCAGCAGCGCGTTTGCGGTAATGGCCTCGAGGTCGTACTCGCTGAGGCCGGGCTCGATTTCATGAAGCGCTTCGACCGTGGCCGCCGCAGTCTCAAGGCCGAGCCAGCGATAGCGCGCAATTTCTGATTCGCTGAGGCCCTCGCGCAGTGGAGCGAGGCTGACGGAAGTTGTGCCGGCAATAGGCGTATCCGATCCAAGTGGGCCGGCGGCTAACTTCGCGGCGGAGCCCACGGTATCGTCTGCCCACCAGGGAAAGAGGACCGGCTCGAAGTCGAGCGCGCCGAATTCCTCGTCGTGAAGGCGAGGCGCTTCATTTTCCGTGGTGAAGTAATAGCGCTTGCCGGAAGCAGTGACTAACAACGAAGCCACGCCGGTTTCGCAGGGAGTGAGAACACGCAGTTCGACAGCGCCGCCGGTAAGCCAGGCTACATTTTCATTGCGACGGATGAGGACGCCGGCGAGGCCTTGCGCCTTCAGCCATTCGACTAACTTTTCGTGTTTCGCTTCGAGTTCCGCGTTCCACGCGGATTCCGCGACGATGGTGGTGCCGCCGATGATCAGGCTTTTTCCGATTCTCTTGCTCATGATTGCGTCCTTCTGATGGTGTGGGACGAGCTTCATGCTTTCCCACCCATTCGACGAGAAGATGTCGAATGGATGGGGCACCCAGCTTTTGCTTTACGTTTAGCGCGCCCCGCTTAGTCTTCGAGGGCGGGGTGGTAGTGGCTCTCCCAGCCTAGATAGCGGACGGTGGCTTCGTGGACGGCCTTCGAGACGTCGCTGAAGTTGGCGGCTACGTGGTGCTCGAAGCCCTCGCGGCAGATGTACTTCAACAGCTTCTGCAGTTGCGGGATCTCCGCCACACCAGCGCCGCCGAAGGTTTCAAGCGGATCGTCAGTGAACTTGCCTGCACCGGTGTAGCCGCGAATGACGCCGCGGCGGTCGTCGGTGGAGTAACGTGCGAAGCTCATGGCGCCGGCCTTGACGCGGCCCACGCAGGTGCCGAAGGTGTTCTCTTTACCCACCGTGCCGGCGATGATCTCCTGGTAGTCCATCTTGACTTCCTTGAAGAAATGCTTGGGCAGGTTGGAGCAGTGGAAGCAGACGCACTTGTCGGGATGGCTGCCGTAGTTGTTGTTCCAGTCGAGCAACGCTGACGGTGTGCCGGAAGCGAGGGCGAGAACGTACATGCTCAGCGTGCCGGGCACGTCCACTTCGCAGGCTGACGGAATCAGGTTGTCGCTCATCATGCTCATGATGGTGCAGGGGACGACGCCGAAGAACTCTTCCATCGAGGTCCAGCATTGAACCGCGCTGATGGTTACGGACTTCTCCTTCATCCAGCCGTCGATGACCGCGCCGAGCTTGGACATCTTGAGCAGTGCTGCTTCGGGGATGCCGGAGGTGGTGACGTACTTCTTGATAGCGGCGAGCTTGGCCTGCGCGGCGTCGTCCGTATCCTTCATTTTGTTAATGCGGCCGAAGATTTCAGAGAGATCGATTGGCTCGATGGAGATGCCGTGTGTTTCCAGGATGCGCTCTGAGTAGCGAACCGTGTTGAAGGCGGCAGGACGTGCGCCAATAGAGCCGATGCGCAGATTCTTCAACCCCTTGACGATGCGGCAGACCGAGGAGAACCACTCGAGATCGGCCTTGAACTCTGCCGATGCAGGGCTTTCGGTGTGCAAGGTGGTAAGAGAATAAGGAATGCCGTATTGCATGAGGTTGTTGCAGGCGCTCATTTTTCCGCAGAAGCTGTCACGACGCGTGGCGATGGTCATGGCGTCGGAGCGATCGGGTGTGGCCTGGATGAGGATCGGGACATTGAGGCCCGCATGCCGCAGCGTATCGGCAATGCCGCGCTCGTCGCCGAAGTTGGGCAGAGTGACGATGATGCCGTCGATATCCGCCGCGTGTTTCTTGAACAAATCGGCGCATTGCAATGCATCGGCGAATGTTTCCACCGCGCCGTATTTTGTGTTTTCCGGGCTAAGCACAATCGCCTTGTCGCCCGCCGACTCGACTGCCGCAATCATCTCTTCGCGGCCGCTGTTGGCCAAGTGGCCAGGAAAAAATCCGCGATTGCCTACTACGATGCCAAATGTCATTTTCCGCTTTGTTGTCATAAATCAATTGCTCCTTATTGCCACGTTTTGAGGGGTTGCCGCATTTCCATTAACCGTTGCGGCTCGGGCGAAAGCGCACGCCATAGAAAAGGCCGAGCGCAAGCAATAAACCACCCCACCATACTGGCGCGTGGAGGTTGGCCAGGATCACATTGGCCGTACTCCCAACAACCAGCTCGAAGATTCCATAGCCGAAAATCATTGCGCCATAGATGGTGAGAAGAACTCCAATGAAGAACCAGATCGATAAGCCTGAGTTATGCATGCGTGACCTCTTTACCAGAAGTAGATGTTGAGGGCGAGGAAGATAACGATGGCGATCGCGGTCCAGAACCATTCGTTCTTGTAGAACGGAACCGGCTCCTCAGTGGGCAGCGGTGTAGCGCCGTAGACCACCCCGGCCAGTTCGGCGATGGGGCGCGGCTTGGTAAACAGGCTGACAATCACGTTGACGCCGACCGCTGTGGTGACGGACCAGAGGGCGCGATACATGTTTTCCGCCATGTCCTTGGCATCGGGTGAGATGGCGACATAGCGCAGCGCGGAGGGATCTGCCTTGACCCAGGCCCAGAGCCCGATGGAGGTGAGAGTTCCCATGAGCAGGCCCCAGAATCCGCCTTGCTTTGTGGCGCGCTTCCAGAACATGCCGAGGAGCACCACGCCGAGCAGCGGCGAGATGAAGAAGCTGAAGAGGGCCTGCACGTAATCCATAATGCCGGCGGCATTCATGACGAGGTACGCTGCGCCAATGGAGATGATCACTCCGACAATGGTCACGATGCGGCCGACAAGAACATAGTGCTCGTCTGGGGCATTCTTGACGATGTGTGGCTGATAGATGTCGTAGGTGAAGATGGCAGTGAAAGCGCTGACGTTGCCGGCCATGCCGCTCATGAATCCGGCGATGAGAGCAGTGATGCCGAGGCCGAGCAGGCCGGGTCCCAGGTAGCGGACCATCATCAGCGGCAGCACTTCGTTGTAGCTGTGCAAGCCTGCACCGGGATTGGCTGCAACTACGTTTTCGCCGACCAGATGCATCAGGCTGCCATCGGGGTTGGTGAGGACGACGAGTCCGAGAAGGCCGGGGAGGATGACGATGAAGGGGACGGCCATCTTGAAGAAGGAGCCGATAACGGGCGCCATGCGGGCGGAACGCAGACTGTTGGCGGCGAGAACGCGCTGGACGACGAGGAAGTCGGTGGTCCAGTAGCCGAAACTGATGGCGAAGCCGAGGCCGAAGAGGATGCCGGTCCAGTGAATGCCCATGGGGTTGTCAGCGAAGTGACCCATGCTGCGCCACATGTGTGTGTAGTCGCCGGAAGCGGTTGCGCCGGTGGCAATGTTGTGGGCCAGGCGAGCCTTGAATCCGGTCCAGCCGCCGGTCTCAATGAGTCCGAGGATGGGAACGAGAAGTGCGCCGCCCCAGATGAGTACGAACTGCAGAACCTCATTGAAGATGGCCGAGCGCAGGCCGCCAAGCGCCACATAGGCGGCAACAGCGAGCGAGCTAACGATGATGGAGAAGTTGAGGTCCCAGCCGAGAACGATCTTCATCACTTCAGCCATCGCGAACATGTTGACGCCGCTCATGAGGACGGTCATGAAGGCGAAGGAAACGGCAGCCACAGTGCTGGTGCCCTGGCCGTAGCGGAGTTTCAGGTAGCCCGGCACGGAGTGGGTTTTGCAGACGTAGTAGAAGGGCATCATGACCATGCCGAGGAAGAGCATGGCGGGGATGGCGCCTACCCAGTACCAGTGCGCGGCGAGGATGCCGTACTGGTAGGAGGAGCCGGCCCAGCCCATGAGTTCGAGCGAGCCGAGGTTGGCGGAGACGAAGCTGAGGCCGGCGATCCAGGCGGTCATCTCGCGACCGGCCATGAAGAATTCTTCGCTGGTGTTGGCCCGGCCCTTGAGATAGAAGCCGATCCAAATCACCATCACGAAATAGATGGAGATGACGGCGAGATCGAGCATGCTCAGGTGCGCCAGTGAAGGAGCGCCAAGGGCAAGAGACGCCGGGACGATGGAAGGCAGACCGGCGGCAGAGAAGGCG
>JBAWCO010000825.1:0-8954 GCA_049590315.1 Occallatibacter sp.
CCCCGCATGCACCATCATCCCCGCCGGCTTGTTCACCACGGCCAGGTCTGCATCTTCAAACACCACATCCAGAGGAATGTCTTCAGGGGTGGCCTTCAAGGGCGTAGGGCGCGGCTCACCGGTCACGGTAATTCGCTCACCCCCGCGCAGCTTCAACGACGCCTTCTCCCGCTCACCGTTCACCAGCACATCGCCCTGGTCCATGAGCATTTGCACGCGCGAACGGCTCACTCCCTCCAGTTGTGTGGCCACAAACTGGTCGAGCCTTTGCCCGGCTGCTTCAACAGGCACTTCGATGATGTGCGGTTCAGCCATTCGAGCCCTCATCTTTCGCTCCACGTCCACTAAAGGCTCCGTGCCTCATCCGTTCGCTTTGTTCCTGGTGAATGGGTGGGAAACTGCGCCCCTCGGTTACCCCGGAGCGCTCCAGCAATAAAAATCCACCTGCCAGCACCATCAAGATCACAGCTAGTTGCGGCCCATCCAGCGCGCCGCCCAACACCACACCGCGTCCCTCGGGATCGCGCCAAAGCTCAGTGATGAAAATCGAAACACCGGCTCCCATCAGGCCAAGCCCCGCTACTTCGCCCTGTTGTCGCCGCGCAGGCAGCCAAACAACCAGCAAAACCGAAAGCGCCAGGAACGCCAGCGCCGCGTACGCCTGCACAGGATGCAGCGAAATCCCTAACGGTGTGCCGCTCCACCGCGCCGCCAACGGATTCGTGTAAGTCACAGCCCAGCTGACACCGGTCTCGCTGCCAAATTCAGAACCTGCCAGAAGCGCACCCAGTTGCTCAAAGGCCAACCCCACCGCGACGGGAGCGGCCAGTACATCCGCCGTCGTTCTCAACGGAAGCTTTTGCCGGCGCGCATACATCAGAGCCATTCCCCCGCCCGCAAGCGCACCTGCAACTGCCAGCAGCGGATGATGAATCATTGCCAGCCCCAGAGCCAACGACGGATGTGCGCGCACTTGACTCCAGTTGACGGCCAGGAGCAACAGCCGCTGAACCACAAGGGCCGAGAACACTGCCACCACGCACAGATTCCACACATGCCCGGTATGCACCCCAGCAACACGCGCCGTCTGCTGCGCCAGAAACAACGCCGCGATCACTCCCAGCGCTGCAAGTGCGCCATACGAGGGAATCAGAATCGCTCCGATGTGGAAGAGAACTGGGTACACCTGAGTCAGAATATCCCCTCAGGGTTAGGGGAAGGTAGAATCCGGCCCACTGGGCCGTGAGCAATGCGCTGGTGAACCCGTCCTAAGACGGTGGAGCTCTCCGCGGTTCATTAGGCATTCCGGACTGGCGGACACGGCACACAGAACCGATTGTCGAGTCGAGCCCCTGTTCAATGAATGTTGGTTCAACCAGCGTTGATTACCCACCTGCTTTGCAGGCCGGTTTCTATTGCGGATATTATGGGTCCGCGCTGGGAATTGCAAGTCTTGCGCAAGGTTGGCGCGGTGTGCTACGTTCTCTACCCGCCGCTTGTGATCAGTGAATTCCCAGATCTGCAAGCATCCCTCAATTGCTATTCCGCTCCACCGGGCGGCTTCTCTGCGACAACCGACGTGGGTGCTGACTTGCTTTTCTCTACAGCCTGTGCGACCAGCTTCTTTAACTTCCCTTCAATGTTCCCGTCGCCCACATGCTGGTCTTCAAGCACGCCATCCGTGTCGATCGTGAAGGTGGACGGAATCGCTTTGACGTTGAATTGTTTGGCTATCGTTCCGTTAAACCCGCCGTCGCGATACTGCAGCCAGGTCATCTCATTCTTCGCCACAAAATCCTTCCATTTAGCATCGTCCGAATCCAGGCTGATGCTCAGCACCACCAACGGTTGCTCTGAGAATTTCGCGGCAATTCTTTTAATGTGCGGCAACGCTTCGCGGCACGGCCCGCACCACGTCGCCCAGAAATCGATCAGCACTACCTTGCCAGCCAGGCTATCCATGGAGATGTGACGCCCATCCTGTGTGGTCAGTGAAAACGGCGGAGCCATCGTCGCACGCGCCAGTTCCACTCGGTCCCTGTACCTCTGCGCTCGCTCATGCAATTCCGGGTTCTGCTTGTCCCCATCCAGAAATGCTGCGAATTCTGCGCGGGCGGCGTCGTCCTGATTCAAATGCGCCAGCGAGATTCCGTACGTATAGTGCGCTAACGCAAACCTTGGCTCCAATTCGAGAGCTGCTTTGAACTCATCGCAACTTCCTCTGAAGCTTTCGTCCTTTCTGCTACTCACACCTTCATCCTGTAAACCCAATCCCAGCCTGTAGTGAGCGCCAACCTTGTCTGCGGTTGTTATGGCCTGCGGCAACATCTCGCGCGCAATTTCAGCCTCTTCTTTGAAAGCGCCGTTTTGTCTCGCCAGCAAGAAGGCCCTTCGCAGACACTCAGTGCAACGGCCGCCGTCCTGCTTATTCGCCTTGCGAAAATCGTCAATCGCGGAGCCGTAGTTTCTGTGCTTTTCCCAATCGATCACAGAGGCATAGGTCTTGCGTGCCTTCGGGTCCGTCGGCTCCCCCGGCTTGGTCGCGGCGGCATTGGATGCTCCGTTGCCCGTTGCTTCCGTCTGGCCTGCTTGAGTCGCATGCAGACGAATTCCAAGACCGAGCAAAACAACCGCAGCGACAATCAGTACTTTGTGTGCGAGACCAGAATTTTCAGACATGCTCCTCCGCCCAGCTATTGTTCAATCGACCGGTTGGAATATTGATTTAGTGGATGTTCAGCCGCAAAATCGAGAAGCTTATCGGCCCATGTGCCGGTCGGCTTCAAGCACTTCGTCCAGCAACCCTCGCAGGTTGGCGGCCCGCGTATGACCCAACTCCACGTCCCCGCCGTCGCTCTGTGACAACTCGTCGGCAAGATTGAGCGCAGCCAGCACGGCCACACGTAGCGAGTCCACTGTGCGCCCCTGTGCTGCTACAGCCCGCATCTTCGCGTCCACGCGCGCTGCCAGTGCACGCACGTGCGCGGCATCTTGTCCTGATAGGTGATAGGTCTGGTCGTAGATCTCCACCGTCACATAATTGGACGAAACGCTGTGTGGATCCTCAACCATGCCTCGCCTCCAACTTCGCTTTCCCGTCCAGCACTAAAGCTCAAGCGCGTCGAGCTGCCCCAGCAATCGCTCAACCCGCTGCCGTACATAGTCCCGCTCGGTGCGCAACGCATTCACTTCTTTTTGCAAGTGCTCCACCTGCGGCAATTGCTCATTCAGCTGCGACTCTGCTTCAGAGGCGCGCTGCTCGGCCTGCGCGCGGGCCAGCCGCTCCCGTTTTACAAGCTCCACTGCACGAAGAACTCGCTCCTCCAGCGCGGAAAAATCGTTAGAGCTTACCGTTAAGGTTCTCGGCTCTCCCGCTTCCTCAAATGACTGTTGTGCAACTTGTACTTGTTCCACGTCTTCGCCCTCCCCAAAAAATCTTGACATCCCGTACCTCCGCCAAATTTCAGCAGCTTTCGAAGAAGTATAGCCCCATTGCTCTCTGCCTTGTTATCACACGCCTGTGAACACTTGGGCTACCTAGCTCCGCAACCGAGCTCCCACTTTGCCTACCGCCTCCACCACACGTGTCTGGAAGTCCTGAAGTTCTTCCTCGCGCAACGTGCGGTCCTGCGCCTGGAAAGTCGCTCCCATCAGCAGCGAGTACTCCTTCGCTCCTAATCGCGCATCGCGAAATACCTCGCGCACCCGCCATTCCACTAGCTCCGGAATCTGCAGTCCTGCCAATGTCTGATCGATTTTTTCCCACCCGACACTCTCTTCCAGAATCAGCGAGAAATCCCGGCGTACCGGCTGAAAACGTGAAATCTCCCGCGCAATCGGCCTGCGCAGCGGCAGCTTGTACAACCGGTCCAGATACAATTCGCCCACCAGAACTGGCTCCTTCAATTTGCGCGCCGCCGCCTCGCCCGGATGCAGTTGACCGATCCACCCCACCGTCTCGCCATCCACCGCAACCCGCGCCGCCCGGTAAGGATGCAGCCACTTCAGTGTCAGCCCCACATCTGCAGGAAATCTGTCGAAGTAGACTGCGCGCGCCTGGAACCGTGCCAGCACCTGCTCCACCACGCCCTTGACGTCGTGAAAATCGATCGCCCGAGCCGAGTGCACTGCGGACTGATCCGGCAAACTGCCCACCGCGCCGAATGCTACCGCCGGCTTCTCCTCAACCTTCTCAGTCGTTCCGCTGAACACGATGCCCAATTCAAACAGCCGCACGTCGCTCACGTCCCTGTGCAGATTGCCCGCAATCATTCCCAGCATCCCCGGCACCAGCGACGGCCGCAGCACACCAGCCTCCTCACTCAGAGGATTCCCCAGTGGCACAACCAGCCCCGGTTGCGGCGCCGTCAACGCAGCTTCCGCCGCCGAGCAGAATGTGCTTGCAATTGCCTCATGGAACCCCGCTGCCAGCATCGTTCGGCGCACCGCTGCTTCGCTCTCCGCCCACGGCAGCGCGCGCACTCCCTCGCCAAACGCCGGCAGTGTATTCGCGAACCGGTTGTACCCATAGACACGCGCGACCTCTTCAATCAGGTCAATCTCACGTTCCAGATCGAGCCGCCAGCTCGGCAGCGTAACCAACCATGCGGCGTTGTCTTTGGCTAACCTCGCCAACCCGCACCCCAGTGCCCTCAGCACACCCTCAACGGTTGTAGCAGTAATCCCATCCGCATCCACTGTCGTACCCAGAATGCGCTTCACCTCGCCGAGTGCCAGTTCAATAGGTTTGCGGGTAGCCGTGCGCGCCTCCATAGCCGCGACCCGGACGTCCACCAGTTCGCCTTCGAGCCACCCGCCGTTAGCCAACAGAATCTTGCTCACCAGTGCCGACGCCACTGACCCGGCGTTGAAGTCCGCGCCGCGTTCGAATCGATGGCTTGCATCCGTATGCAGCCCGTGTCGCCGCGCCGTGCGCCGCACCACCATCGGCTCAAACCATGCAGCCTCTACCAGCACATTGGTGGTCGCAGGTGTAATCATCGAGTCCCAACCGCCCATCACCCCGGCCAACCCCAGCGGCTTTACGTGATCGGCCACAATCAGGTCTTCAGGGTCCAGCACGCGCTCCACGCCGTCCAGCGTCTTGAGTCGCTCACCCTTGCGCGCGCGACGCACCACAATACCGCCTTCAATCTTGTCTAAATCGAAAGCGTGCGTCGGCTGCCCCATCGCCAGCCAGGCAAAGTTCGAAGCATCAACGGCATTTGAAATTCGCTTCTGCTCCAGCAAGCCAAAGTATGTCGCCACCTCCGCGCCCGCAAACCAATCCTTCGATTCGCCGATCGTGATCCCGCGCAGAACCCGCGCCGTAAACCGTCCGCAGCCGTCCTCCGCCTCAATCCGTACAGGAACGGGAGCGGCCGCAGGCCGAGGCTCGGGCAAATCGAATTTGAGTTCAGGCAGCGCCAGACCATAGATGGCCGCGGCCTCCCGCGCCACCCCGTAGTGGTTCATCGCGTCCACGCGATTGGTTGTGATGTCCATCTCGAAGAGCGACCCATTCCCGTCGCCAAGCGAATAGATGCCTTCAACCGCAATCCCGCGCAGAGTCAAGTCTTCGGCGAGCTGCGCATCGTCCACAACCAGTCCCGGCAAATAAGCTCTAAGCCATTTAGTCAGTATCTTCATGCAAACTGCCCCAGGAAGCGCATATCTCCCGCATAGAACTGCCCAATCTCGCTGATGCCATACTTCATCATCGCAATGCGCTCCACGCCCATGCCAAACGCAAACCCCGAAATCTTCTTCGGGTCATAAGCAGGCTGCTTCTCCGCCGCAAACGCAAACACAGCCGGGTCCACCATCCCGCAGCCCAGCAACTCAATCCATCCCGATTGCTTGCACTTCCGGCAGCCTTTACCTCCGCAGAAAATGCAACTGATCTGCACGTCCGCGCTTGGCTCCGTAAACGGAAAAAATGATGGAAAAAACCGCGTCTTCACCGCCGATCCGAACAGCGCCTTCATCGCGTGATCCAGCGTCCCCTTCAAATCGCTAAAGGTGATGTTGGTATCCACACACAGCCCCTCCACCTGGTGAAAGATCGGCGAGTGCGTCGCATCGGCAGCATCGTTACGATGCACCTTGCCCGGAATCACAATCCGCACCGGCGGCGGCTGCGACTCCATTGTCCGCATCTGCACGGGAGATGTGTGCGTACGCAATAGCAGCCGATCACGCAGCGGCCGGCGCTCCTGATTGGCAACAACCAGCGTGTCCTGGGTATCCCGCGCAGGATGCCCCGGTGGAAAATTCATGCTCTCGAAGTTGTAGAAATCAGTCTCGACCTCCGGCCCCACCCCGACGGAATAGCCTAGCGCCGCAAACACCTGCGTAATCTCGTTCAGCGTCCGAGTAATCGGATGCTCCGCCCCGCTGAGCCGACGCGATCCAGGCAGCGTAATGTCGATTGCCTCCGCCGTCAGTGCCGCATCGCTCGGCCCAGCTCCGGCCAATTGATCCAGCAATGCCTGCAATACCTCTTTGAGCGCGTTGAATCGCTGTCCGAGGGGCTTCTTGGCCTCTGGCGGAGCGTTCCGGAGCCATTGGCTCGACTGTACGTGAAGCAAGCCCAGTTTGCGACCCATCCACGCCAACCGGAGATTCTCTATCTCCTGTGGTGTGCGAGCACTCGCAGCTGCGTGTCGCGCGCTTTCCTCGAAATTCGCAAATACCCGGTCGAGGTTGGCTTCAGAATAATCGAAATTGTCTTGTGGTCCTTGGTTCGTCATGCGTAAACAGCAGGATAAACCACCGCCCCGCGACGAAGGATCTCGCGCTCGCGCCTAGACCCAACCAAGATTCAATTTTGCGTGGCGTACTTCTCGGTGATTTCTCGAGCGTATTCCGCCCTTTTGAAAGCGGAGTAGAATCTTTCTTCAATATCACAGGTCACTTCGTCACAAATTGCGTCTCGCGTAACAGGCCCAAGCGACGGAAATACTCGGATCAAGTAGTTCTTGATTTCTGACCGCAAACCATGTTCCCCACGGAGGAACGCACATCGCACCTGCTTGATCCCTTCTGGATTCCAAAGCACGGGATCGAGGGATCGATCCACGACTTCATACAAATGTCTCATACCGAAACTTAAGATCGAGAACTCCTTATGAATTCCCTCAAATACCTCCCGACGCGTTATCACTGGCACTCCTTTCGCGCGAGGCTTTGCGCAGAGACCTCTTGTCGCTCATTATCGCGCGATCAGCCTGAGGAAAACTCGCCGCCCACTAATTATTGAGGTTGCCGATGCCTTACCATGATTGACATGAAATGCCGTTTAGTAGCACTTCTGTGTGTTCTAAGTACCGCGATTGCCCCAGCCCAAACCACCGTCTACCCGCAGCAGGATGGCTTCGTCGACGCCCACGGCGTCCTCATCTATTACGTCAGCTTCGGCACGGGCTCGCCGCTGGTCATCGTCCATGGCGGTCCCGGCGCCGATCACACCTACTTCCTACCCTGGCTGCTGCCCCTCGCCCGCACTCACCGCCTCATCTTCATTGACGAGCGCGGCTCCGGCCGTTCACAGCGCCTCCAGGACACCAGCCTCTACACCGTCGAAGCCATGGCCGACGACGTAGAGGACGTCCGAGTTGCCCTCAATCTCGGAAAAATATCCCTCCTCGGCCACAGCTACGGCGGCGTCCTTGCCGAGGCCTATGCGCTCAAATACCAGCAGAACCTCTCGCACCTAATCCTCAACAGCACCTTCCCCTCCACCCGCCAGATGAACGAAGTGCTGGCCCGCGAAAAGGCTCAGATGCCTCCAGACAAGCTCAAGCGTCTGAATGAACTGGAAGCCGCGGGCCTCTTCGGCAAAGGCGAAGCATGGGAACACGGCCGCTACCCGGAGGAATACGAAAAGCTAGCCTGGGGCCCCGGCTACTACCCCTTCCTCTATGGCGCGCGACCTGATTCCACCTACGACCCCGCCAGCGGCGCACCCAGCAACTGGGAGCTCTACCGCGTCATGTGGGGTTCCCACGGCGAGTTCCTCATCGATGGCAACCTCAAATCCGTCGAATACGTTGACCGCCTGTCGTCCATCCACGTCCACACGCTCATCATGGCCGGCGACCACGACGAGTGCGACCCATCCTTAAGTCGCGAGATGCACGACAAGATCCCCGGCTCGCAGCTAGTCATCCTCCCCGACAGCGGCCACATGAACTTCGTCGACCAACCTGACCTTTGGCAGAAGACGGTGGAAGGTTTCCTCGCCGCCCAGTAAGACATCAAACGCAAGACGGCCCGGAATCCAGCGGATTCCGGGCCGTCCTTATCTTTCTGCAACAACCGCCTTAGGCGGCAACCTTCTTCTCCGCGGCAAGTGCGGCTTTCGCCTTGTTTACCAAGTCAGTGAAACCCGCGGCATCCTTCACGGCGATGTCCGCCAGAATCTTCCGATCCAGCTCAATCCCGGCCTTCTTCAGACCGTTGATGAACTGCGAATAGCTGGTTTGGTTCAGCTTGCAGGCGGCCGAGATGCGTACGATCCACAGGGAGCGGAACTGACGCTTCTTCTGTTTGCGACCCGTGTAGGCAAACTTAAGACCGCGCTCTACTGCTTCCTGTGCTGCCTGGTAGAGCTTTGATTTCGTAAGGAAGTAGCCGCTTGCCCGTTCAAGAATCTTTTTCCGGCGGTCATTCCTCTTTGTACTGCGTTTTACGCGAGGCATGTGTTCTCCATTTTTGGGCTCGTCGCCCTGGTTTTTGTCGATTTACGCGGCTGGAGGTAGGAGGCCCTCATTCCTGAAGGCGGTAAACCTCTTCACTCGCTCTCATCAATCCTGAATCTCTCGGCAACCATCAATCCAGTTGCCGGGGGCCCGGTCCGCTTTATGCGGATTCGACATCGGACCCGGAAGCACCCCTCCCTCAGGAGCGGGCGCAGCGATCAGGCGTAAGGAATCATGCGCGCTACCTTCTTG
>JBAWCO010000826.1:0-1708 GCA_049590315.1 Occallatibacter sp.
GCGTATGGTCCGATGAAATTGCGTGGTAAAACTATCTGCATGGCACCGAAAAACCCCGCAGCCGTAGCGCTCGGACGTAAGGGTGGGAAGGCGACGGCACAAAAACGAACAGCCGAAGAGCGGAGCGCAGCCGCCAAGAAAGCCGTGGAAGCTCGCTGGGCCAGACTGCGAGAACTGTCGAAGCAAATCGGCTTAGGCACAAAGAAGCTGCTCAGAGAATCCAGAGCTGCCACCGAGAAACGACAGAAGGCCTCCAATGTGGGATAGCTTGCCCTGGTTCGTTCAGGAAGAAGCAGGAAGCATCAAAATGAGAACTACACTGTTTGGTCTTGCTATCTCGGTCGGGATAGCACTCTACGCTATCGGCGTCCACGTGCGAACAGTCGAAATAGAAAAGAACACGCACTGCATCGAGTTGGCCGCCGACATCGCCAGCCGCTATCCGAACACGCCATATTCCCAGTTGCCCATTTTTCAACAGATGCAGTTGCAGAATTCGTGCGGCGTCCCGGTTCACTGATGTCCATCAAGCACACCCTCACCAAGCAGGCGAGGAAGAAGAAGGCGGAGAAGTGAACCAGGATGACAACCCGTTCTCTCCCCGAAATCAAGCCATAGCACTAATGAGGGCTAAATTTCACGGAGTGGTTCCGGAAACCGTGACAGCAGAAGGCTGCCTCGAACTGATGATGTTTTTCGCTCGTTACGAGTCGGATCGGGCCGACGCCGCAATCGATCTGCTTTCGGGGCACACTGGCGCGCAGTTTCAAATTATCCCTTTCACAAAGAATAAGGCGGAAGAGTGAGCGACTCGTCGAGTTCCGCAGGCTGGACCGGGATCGGCTTCGGTTCTGCGATGGCGATGGTACTGTCTTTTGAGTTGAATCACTCGATCTGGTGGATGGTCGTCCACGGCGTGTGCTCGTGGGCCTATGTGATCTATCGGGCTTGCCAGGGAAACTACTAGATTTCGGTCGGAGAACGCCCGCTTCGCAAGCGGGAGGTCGTCACCGAACAAGGGGCTGAGCCTAAAAACTCGGCCCTTCTGCACTTCCCTGCCCGTTTACTCACTCTATTCGTCCTAGCACTCTAGTAACTTTGACTTTCCCCTCTTCGGCCCCACAATCTATCCCGACCGCCAGGTCTATTTGTACGCGCCGCGCGCCGCCCATAAAGCGCAGCCAATTGCGATATCCCTGATTGAGAATTCCTGTCTTTAGCCGCGGATCGAATCCGCGAGTTGACCGCCCCAACCAGCGCAAGAGCCTTGCCTATGGCGCAGAAGAAGTCTCCCAGGGCCGCGCCGACTGGGTGGATTCCGCCGACCCTGCCCAGGGCATCCTCTGCCGCGAGTTCCTCTACTCCGGGGAACGGTTGAAACCGGCAGAGCCGGAGCACGTCAAGAAGCTTTCCCTTCGCTCCGCCCTTCCGCCCGTCGAGGTTGGAGGCACCCAGTTCAAAGACCCGGAAATCAGATTGAGCGCACGCCAGGACCGCGCCTGCCTGATCATCCGCGCCCGCGCCTACGCTCATTTCTGCGACCTGGAAGCGGTCGCACAGTAACATCTCGGCCCGCCGGAAACGACTGATGTTTGGTATTGACTCTCCAACGGATCGAACACATTGTCTCCCGTGCCCTGGTGCGTGCGACGCCGAAGGGGGAGACACTGAGTTCCGAGATGCTGGACATCCTGGGCGCGGTGGCTCA
>JBAWCO010000827.1:0-3327 GCA_049590315.1 Occallatibacter sp.
CATGCCCGGTGGTTACGTATTCGTAACGGACTTCCATCCTGACGCCACCCGCGCAGGACATCGCCGAACGTTCAATGACCAGGATGGTGTTGTCCACGAAATTGAAAACTATGAGCACACAAACCACGCCGAACTGGCCTTGCAAGCTGGGCTGGAGCTAGTTGCAACCCGCAATGGCGCCGTAGGGCCGTCAGTTCGCGAATTCTACGTTCGTGGCATTGGTCGGAGGGCGTACATAAGAGACTTTGGCCTCAATCTTGTAGGAGCATACCTTTTCCGTCGTCCGCAGGGTGTTCGTTTGTGATGCGACTTATGTGGTCCGTCGAGGGCTCCTTATTAAGTTCCTGGCCTTCGCTTACCTCATGCTCAAAAACCTCTTCAGGCTACTAACCAAAAGTCGATAACGAGCCTAGGCTTCGGTGGTCTCTGTAGATCCAAGGCACCTTCGCCATTCCAACAGCAACCCGCGTCTCAGAAAGCCGAGAATTCACATTTCAGCGACATTTCAGTGACAACTCGTCGGCGTGATCGGTGCCTACTCATCTAAGAGCCTCACCATTAGTTTAAATCCCCTCTTGCAAGACCATGAAGTGACGGTTAAGTAGTGCAGTCCTTTCGGCCGCTGTTGCCGTTCCCCTTTTCGCTCGGAGCACTGTAACACTTCTCAGAACTAGACAACAATTGACAATTCAATGAGAACCGAACGCCTGTTCAACCCCAGATTCAAAGTTTGCCGATTCCAGTAGGTGCCGCAACGAATTGCGCACTTCGCCGGACACGGTGAGCACGGGAAGCAGCGCTATCTAATGGTGCGATCTCTTAATGTCTGCGTAGCTCTGTGGTCATGTGATGTGACGTGCCTGCCATGGCGGGGCATTGGAAGCCACGGAAAGTGTCGGAAGAGGTCTGAACGGTCTAGGAAAGATAGCGTAGGTGATCGAACGTAATGGTCACTTTTCAGTGGGCATATACACAACCGAAGGAGATTCATAACTTGAGGGAAAAGGAGCGCATCTGAATGATCAAGAACAGAAGGTATCGGAGAGTTTCGATGGAATTATCCAAAGTAGTTTTTATCGGCCTAGCGTTCTGCGCGATCGGCGTAGAAGGCCAAACCACTGTCACGACCTCGGGCGGCACGACGAGTACAATCCCGCTATTCACTGGGAGCTCGACCCTTGGAAATTCGGCAATTACCCAAGCAAGCGGAAACATTGGCATTGGAGTTGCAAATCCGACCCAGGCTCTGCAGGTTGGCGGAACCGCCAGCGCTCTCATCACCGCATATCTCAGCAACGGCGCGGCGAACGCAACGGGCGGACTCAGTCTGCAGTCCCCGACTTCGTCGAACAACGGAAAGAATGAAACATTCGAATGGTTTTTCAACGAGGACTCCATTCACGCCCAGAGCCGCGCCCTAAGCTTGGACCAATTTCCTTCGGACGGCCTTGGAGGATGTTGCCACACGCATGCCATTTTTGGGATCACTTCAACTGGCAGCAATTACCAGTATTTCAGCGGCAATGTCGGCATCGGCACAACCTCGCCAGTCACAACCCTTGAAGTGAATGGGAATCAGCAGGTCGACGGTGGCCTAACCGTAACGGGCGGCAGCGGTATCACTTTTCCAGACGGCACTATTCAGACGACCGCGTACACGGCGCCGCCCCCCCGGATCCGGTACACCGGCCTTGCAGGTCGGTTCGACAGATGTGACTATCAATGGCGGAATCAGCGCTAATGGCTCTGGCCTCAAGCATGTGAGCACAAACGCCTCATGCACAACGGGAGATTTGAACAATGCCACATGCGACATAGCGGTTAGCTGGTCTGGAACGCCCTTCGCCGACGTTAACTATACTGTTGTGTGCACGCCGAAATCAGTGAGTGTAATTCCGCATTCCGTTAATGGAGTTACAATTTATGATTTTAGTTATGGCATTTTCATCCCTGATGCGAATAAAACCACGACAAGCGCGTCGGTAGTAGTCCAAAACCAAACGTATCAACAAAAAGTTGTTGTCACTGGTCTCAATTGTATTGCGATCCACGATTGATCGCTTATTTCCCAAGGAAGTGTCCCACGGCGGGTTCGGTTGACACTTCCTTGGAAAAGCGACTTTACCGCTTCTTCCAACAGGGTTAGACCCGACCGAAGTGATTGGGCGCCGCAAGACACCTGCATAAATGTTAGAATTGAAGGGATGCCTATGCCCCTGAAAACGCTTTTGCTGAATCCCCCCTCGTTCGAGAACTTTGACGGTGGCGCCAGTTCGCGCTGGCCCGCTACGCGCGAGATTGAGTCCTACTGGTACCCGGTCTGGCTGGCCTACCCCGCTGGCATGCTTGAGGGTTCCAAGCTCCTCGATGCGCCGCCGCACCATGTCTCCGCAGCGGAAACCATCAAAATCTGCAAGGATTACGAGTTCCTTGTCCTCTTCACTTCGACCGTCGGCTGGGAGGGCGACCAGCGCCTCGCCGAGGCCATCAAGGCCGCAAATCCTTCCATCCGCATCGCTTTCGTCGGCCCGCCGGTCACCACCGACCCGGAACGCGCCTTGAATGAGTGCTCTGTCCTCGACTTCATCTGCCGCCGCGAGTTCGATCACTCGGTCGTCGAGTTTGCCCAGGGCAAGCCGCTCAGTGAGATCCTCGGCATCAGCTACAAACAGGATGGCAAAATCCTCCACAATCCCGACCGCCCTCAGGTCGAGGATCTGGACGCGATGCCCTGGGCCACCAAGATCTACAAGCGCGACATGGACGTCACCCGCTACAACGTCCCCTTCCTGCTACATCCCTACATCGCGCTCTACTCAACACGCGGCTGCCCCGCGCAATGCACCTTCTGCCTCTGGCCCCAGACGCTGAGCGGTCACGCCTGGCGCAAGCGGTCTACTGACGATGTGGCTGCCGAACTGAAGTGGGCGAAAGAGAACTTCCCCGAAGTCAAGGAGTTCTTCTTCGATGACGACACCTTCAACATCCAGAAGGCGCGCACCATCGAGCTCTGCTCCAAGCTCAAGCCCCTCGGCCTCACCTGGTCCTGCACTTCGCGCGTCACCACCGAGTACGAGACCCTCAAAGCCATGAAGGAAGCCGGCTGCCGCCTGCTCATCGTCGGCTTCGAGTCCGGCGACCCTCAGATCCTCAAGAACATCAAGAAGGGCGCCACCGTCGAGCGTGCCCGCGACTTCGTCAAGGACTGCCACGACCTCGGCCTCGTCATTCACGACGACTTCATCCTCGGCCTGCCCGGCGAAACCAGGGAATCCATCCGCAACACCATCAACTTTGCCAAAACTCTGGATTGCGAGACCATTCAGG
>JBAWCO010000828.1:0-3440 GCA_049590315.1 Occallatibacter sp.
TCAATGCGCTTCCGGCTGCGGGATACTCAATTGCGGTTTTGGACTTCAGGAGCCGGTTGCGGCTCGTCCATGGGTTCACAGAGGATCGGCAAGCCGTCGCGCAGGCAGTTCATGTGGTTACCGAGAGCGAGCCCATGACTTTGACCTCCACGCTCAGCCTTGCTGTGAACGTTGTGAACGACAAGGATGCCGACGAGGACAAAGCGAAGGCCGCGTCCACGGCAGAAAAGGACGTGATTGCCATCGCACAGACGGGCGTCGACATTTCTGGACGTCATGTGGATGTACGGGAAAGGGCTCGGGCGCAGACGCTGTTGACCGCCCTGAACGATGCGCAGGCGATTGCACAGGAACAGCACGCGCGGCTAACGTTGGCCGGCTTACTCGCCCTCGTGAAATCGCAGCAGCCAATCTCTGACCGCAAGGCTCTGATCTATTTCACTCAGAACTGGCAGATGGACCCAGCATCCAAAAAGATGCTCACAACCATCACCGGCGCCGCAGCACAGGCAGGCGTCGCGGTTTATACCATCGACATGAATAGCATCAGCAATGAAGCCCCGACCGGCGCGGCCAATGCCCTGCTAAACGGGCAAGCTCCTTACAACCCCTCTCCGACTAAGATCACTCTCCCCAACGGTTCGATCATGACGGTCGCGGCGCCCATGCAGCAGGAGGGCGGTTACGGAATTCAGGGCTACGCAACTGCGAACGGGCCCTATTGGGGTTCGCAGCAAGACATCCAGGTGATCACCGATTTCATGCGCAACGGTTTTGAAGACCTCAGCAATCCGTTCGCCGATCAAAAGAGCCCGATGGCCGCCTTCTCGAAAGCGACCGGGGGCGCTTACATTGATGGGCAGAACTCTACTAGCAAGCCATTGCAGCAGATGGTTGAGGATCTGGCGACCTACTACCAGGCTTCTTATGTCTCTCCGTTCAAGGAATACGACGGAAAATACCGCACGATTGCCGTAAAACCAATGCGCGCCGGGCTGAGCATCAAAACCAAGACAGGATACTTTGCGCTGGCGAACGGCACGAACACCGGAATCCAGCCCTTTGAAGCGCCTTTGCTCAAGACCATTGCCGCACCCCGATTGCCCACCGACCTCAAGTTTCACGCGGCGGTTCTGCGTTTTGGCGACTTGCCCGATGGAAACAGCAACACCCTCGCGGTTGAGGTGCCTCTCTCTGAATTGGCGACAAAGACAGACGCTAACAGCCGTCTCTCTTCGGCCCACGTGTCCATCGTTGCGCAGATCAAGGATATGAACGGCACGGTCATTGAGCACTACAGCCAGGACACCACCAAGCGCGGCGCGGCGGAAACAATCAATCACGACCACTCGGCAACCATCTCACTGGATCGGCACTTCATCTCCGCACCCGGCAAGTACACCATGGAGGTTGCTGTCCTCGACCAGAACAACGGGAAGGCAGGCGCACTGCGAAAAGACTTCGAGATTCCGGACCTCACCGGCGATGTCTCATTGAGCGATATGGTTCTGGTACGCACCATGGCAGGAGCCCACGTAGAAGACGACGATCCATTGGAGCCGCTTCGCTACGATCATCAGAGAGTGACTCCTAACCTCGATGGCGAGTTGCCGGCGAATGCCAAGGATGTATCGATGTTTTTCATCTTGCATCCAGATGCAGCCTCGGACGAACCGATGAAGCTGGATATGGAGCTGGTTCACAATGGCAAGTCGGGACACCGAACATCGCTGCTGCAGGCAGATGGCGTACATGCCGCAATGCCGTATCTGGCCAGCGTCAAATCCCGCTCACTTGCACCCGGCGATTATGAATTCAAGGCCTATCTCAGCCAAGGCGAAAAGACGACCGGGCAATCGGGAACTTTTCATATTGCGAGAACTCCCGGCGTCGAATCCGCCATGATCGGCTCGCAGGATCTCGAAGTTGCAGACATCACAGCGGGCGCAGGAAATGAGTCCATGCAAGGAACGCCCCACGCCCCAAATCAGCTAGCAATCGCGGCGCTCCCGAAACCCGCTCTGCCGCCGGCGCAGGACGATGCGCACTCGCTTCTTGAAGATGCCAGGCAGCATGCTCTGAGCTACAACGAAATCCTGCCCAACTTTGTCTGCACTGAAATCACCAAGCGCTTCGTCGACCTCAACGGCGAAGGACGATGGAAGTCGATTGACACGCTTGTTGAGTTGCTCAGCTATCGCGACAGGACGGAAACGCGCACCATGCTTGAAGTGAATGGCAACGCCACTCACACCGGCCGTGGAACGATGAAGGGTATTTTTTCTGCGGGAGAATTCGGTGGCATTCTGCAGGCGGTCTTTCGCGATGCCTCCAAAGCTGATTTTCAATGGAAGGAAACCGACTCACTTGGCAGGGGAGCAGTCCAGGTCTATAGCTATCGCGTCGATCGCACCAATTCCACCTTCTCGGTGACCGGAGTGAACGGTAAGCAACTGATCGTTGGCTTCAGTGGCCAGGTCTTCATCGACACAACCACTCGGCGACCCCGGCGCATCACATTGAGCGCCGACAATCCTCCGCCCGATCTACCCACACAAGCCACATCCATCGCCGTGGACTATGACTATGTAGCGATCAATGGCCTCAAGTACCTCATGCCGGTCAGCGCAGAGCTTCAGTTAAGAAAAGGACAGCATGAAGCCCTGATGAACGCCATGGAGTTCCGAGACTACCAGCGCTATGGATCCGATGGGAACAACCTGGAATCCACTCCCACTGCAGCGCCATAGTTCCGGCAAGGTTTCAACCTCGCAGAAGACAAAAAACAACCCAATTCAACCCAATCCCTGAATCGGCGACGGGTTGAATTGGGGATGCCTTTTCTCAGATTTACAGCCTTACTTCGTCAGGCCGTCCATCTTCTCCTGGTATTCGACGATCTGCTTGATGGTTTCGTAAGGAACGCCGCCGATCGGTACCTGGCGTCCGTTCACTACCAGTGTCGGTGTCTGTTCGATATTCAAATCCTGGGCGAGCTTCACAGATGCTTCAACAGCAGCGACGGTTTGCGGAGTTGTCGCGCAAGCGGCAATCTTTGCCGGATCCTGCCCTGCCTTTGTTACCGCGCTGTTCAGGGTCAGAGTAGCGCCATCCGTGGTTGCCAATCCGTCCTGCCCTTCGAAAACCGCCGAAGCAAACTGGAAGAAGGCATCGCTGCCCCCTGCCTTGGCCACACACACGCCGTATGCGGCAGCCCTCTCCGCCGCCGGGTGAAGCCGCTTCAACGGATAGTTCTCAAACACAACGTGTGCCTTGGGAAAATCCGCTGCCAGCTTGTCCATATTCGCCTGCGCATCTTTGCAATGCGGGCACTGGAAGTCGGCAAACTCAACGATTTCCAAATCTTTCACAGCTGAGCCGCGATAGGGGCCGTCCGCCCTCTGCTGCAACATTGCACGGCCATCTGCATAAGGATGATC
>JBAWCO010000829.1:0-6932 GCA_049590315.1 Occallatibacter sp.
CACGACCAGCGCAGGGGGACCGGTCACTCCATGATGACTAGATCTACTTTAGCGGTAGAGGAACCTACTACATGGATAACATAAGGGCACAGTAAGGACTGGAGCCATATGGAATGATTCGTCCGAATCCTTCCCTACGGATTCGACACAATCTTCCACGTCTCCAAATCGACGTGCACCTCTGTAGCATCAATTCGACAGTTCTGTCTGCGACCCAGGTTTCCAGAAGCGGTTAAGCCAGAGGCTTTCCGCCGCTGGCCGAATTGCGTCCCCACGACGTTGCCGAATCACGCGCCTCAGAGATTCTGATCGTACCTCTTCGTTCCTGTGAACTTTTCGCGCTTCACTAACTACCTCGCTGATACAAGCGATCGGGAGGACAAACGCTCATCTACCTGATTATAAAGGAGATTATCGTATGCTGTAGATTACCACCTCCGGACAATTGTAAAGGCGGTTCTTCCTTCTTGCTATAGAATGGTTCCGACTATCCAGCCAAGCCGCGCGTAGCTTCTAAAACGCGGCCGCTTAGATGCCCGCTTGTCCTAGGCGGAGTACGGGTCGTCGGGGTGGTCCACAACTGGGCTTGCTGTGCATCGCCCTTCGGTCAAAAGTCTCTCGGTGAACCCTCCCCAAGTTTGCTTTTTGAGTGCGCCAATTTGCATGCCCGTTGGTTACGCGAATGAAGCGACTCAGTGCCGGCCGATTTCGGAATGTGCTGCTGGCAGCGTCTCTTGCAGCCGCTTGCTGGGCTGCGTGGCATCATTTCCGCTTACTCTTCTCGCACAATGCGATCAAGGAATTGCAGGAAATTCCGATCGGCGATGTTGCCCACCTGGCAGGCATCGTAACCGCACTCGATCCCGCTGGAAATCGCTTCTGGATTCAAGATGACACCGGTGCCATCGAAATCAAGCACCCCCCTGGGTTTCCTGGTGTCCATCCCGGCGAATCCATCCTTATTGAAGCAACAAAAACAGCGCACTACGACCCTGCCCGGGGACCGAACAGCGTTGCGTTGGAAAACGTGAGGCTTGTCTCTATCCGTGGTCGTGTGAGTTTGCCACAGCCTGCTTTCGTTGTGTCCGCGAATCTGCCTGAAGGCGAAAAGTCGAACACCCGGATTCAGACGTCTGCGATAGTCCGCAGCATCAGCATGGATTCAGAATCTCGGGCGCATCTTGCCATCGCGGAATTCGACAACGATGCCGAGCTGATTCTTCCGCGGTTCGATCCCGGATTTTCTAAGCTTGTCGATACCAAAGTACGCGTGACTGGAGTTCCGGAGGAGATTCGCAACAAATACGGCGCTGTGGTCGCCCGACGGATCTGGGCAAGCGCGGATGAGGATATGCGTATTGAGGAGCCGGCTCCCGGTAGCTCACCGCTATTTTCCATTCAGGAGATCTATAGCAACGCCGCTGTCAGGAGTGGGCACCGGCTTCGAGTGCGCGGCCAGGTGACCGCAAGGCCGTCCCCCGATTCGGTGTTGTTGGAGGATCGCTGGGGAGCGATTGAATGCCACATTTTCCCGTCGCAATCTGTCGCGATCGGGGCCTGGGTCGAGGTGGCTGGATTTCCTGGCGCTGATGGGCTGCGAATCGATCTCTCCCATGCGCAAGCAATGGAAATGTTGCCAACGCTGCTCGCAAGTGCCGAAGCGACCGGCACCCGGGTCGAGGAAATACAGACAGTTGCCGCGGTCCGAGAATTGCCGAGCTCGCGCGCAAGCAGCGCCTTGCCTGTACGTATCTCCGGTGCGGTCACATACAACGACTCGGAATGGGGACATTTATACCTGCAAGACGCCACTGGCGGCATCTATGTCAAGTACCCGGGCGCCCACCCGGAGTTACATGCCGGGATGATCGCGACGGTTGTGGGCCTGACCAATGCGGGCGACTTTGCGCCCGTCATCGTCGCGCCAAAATTCCTGAACGAGCATTCGGGAGCACAGCCAGTTCCCCTGGGGGTCACAGCCTTCGAGGCTGCCGGCGGAATGCGAGATTCGCAGTTTGTGCAGGTCCAGGGCGTGATCCATCCAATCAAGATTGGAGAGGAATCCGCACATCTACTTACATTCGAACTCTATTCGGAATTCGGCCAGATTCATGTATACACTTTATCGCTGCCTTCGTTTTTGCAGCGGCTCCAGCAACTTGAAGATGCGAGGGTTAGTATTCGCGGTGTCTTTGGAACGGTGTTCAACTCTCACCGCCAGTTAATCGGATACCAGTTGCTGATCACTTCGCTCGAAGATATTAAGGTTATTGAACCGCCAGTTCAGAATCCATTCGAGCAGATGCCTACTCCGATCGGCAATCTGCTGCGGTTCTCTCACCAGTCGAGACCTGGCCATCGCGTCAAAGTACAGGGCTCGGTAACCATGGTGGGGCTGGACTCCGTTTATCTTCAGGACAGCGACGGCGGAGTCGAAGTGCATGGTGATACCGCCACGCTTCATATCGGCGATCTTGTGGAGGCGCTTGGATACCCCTCACTGGTCGGAAGGTATTCACCAGTCATCACAGACGCAGTGATGCGGTCGCTCGGCCGCAAGGCGCCGACATTTGCGAAGACCGCGACCGTCGAATCCATTTTGCAAGGACAATACGATTCGCAGCTCGTTTCGATCGAAGGGAAACTGCTCGCTGCCATCGATCGCTCTTCAGGCAAGAGCCTTCTTTTGCAGTCGGGTATCCATACGTTTGCCGCAGAGCTGAACACGACCGATTCCGGGGGGAAAGGTTGGCCGCCAAAAGAGGGCAGCATACTCCGGTTGACTGGAATCTCCTCTGCTCAAGTCGATCCAAGCAAGTTGTATCTGCTACTCCAGCAGCAGCCCGTAGGTTTCAAGATACTGTTGAGTTCTCCGGCGGATGTCACCGTCGTCAAGGCGGCGTCATTCTGGGATGTTCAGAATGCGTTCATCCTGTTAGTGACGTTAGCGCTCGGCATCCTGGCTGCACTGGCGCGGATGACCATGCTGCGCAGGCGCGTTCGCATTCAGATGCTCGCTTTGCAAAAAGCCGCTGAAACGACGCAAGCGATTGAAGATCTCTCAAACGCTATGCGGGAAGTTTCAACAGAACAAAGATTTGACAGCAAAGTGTCTGTCCGAGGCAATGAGAATGTGGCGCAGTTGGTGGTTGGATTCAACGGAATGCTGTCGGAACTGCAGAGATCGGAGCAAGCAAACAAGGAGGGTGAAGCAAGACTGCTGGAACAGGCCCTCACCGATGAATTGACCCGGCTCCCGAACCGGAGACATTTATCTGATCATTTGTCCAGAAGTATGGCGGAAGCGAAGCGCGAGAACAGCATGCTTGCGCTGCTGTATATCGACCTCGATGGTTTCAAATTGGTCAACGACAGCCTCGGACACGCAGCCGGTGACATCCTGTTGGTGCAGGTCTCCGAACGACTGATCGCGCAACTTCGAAGAACTGACACGCTGGCGCGTATCGGCGGGGACGAATTTACGGTGTTACTGAGCTGCATAAAAAAGAGGGACGACGCGCAGACCGTGGCAAGCAGTTTGCTGGATGCACTTGCGCGCCCGTTTTATATCGAGGGGCAGGAAATCACCATCGGCGCCAGTATCGGCATCAGCACCTTTCCTGACCAGGCTAACGACGAAATGGATTTGCTGCAACAGGCTGACAGCGCGATGTATGTCGCCAAGCGAGACGGCAAAAACCATTCCGTGTACTACACCCAGGACCTTGGGAATTCGATTCGAGAGCGGCTGACACTTGAGATCGAGCTTCGTCGCGCGCTGGAAGAGAGAACGATCGCTGTACACTACCAGCCGGAGTTCGACCTGGTCTCGGGTCGATTGGTCCGGTTAGAGGCGCTCGCCCGATGGACGCATCCTACGCTTGGGGCGGTGCCTCCCTCCAAGTTTATCCCTGTGGCTGAAGAATGCGGCCTGATTGTCCCATTGGGCGCATACATAATGGAGCGGGCCTGTATCGAGGCCGTTGGCTGGCAATCGACTGCCGGTCAGCCCATCCAGGTGGCGGTCAATGTCTCGAGCGTCCAATTCGCTCGCATCTCGTTTGTCGACGAGGTAATCGAAATGCTAAAGAGAACCGGGCTCAATCCTAAATTGATGCAAATTGAACTCACTGAGTCGGCCATGCTGGTTGGAGTCAAACGGGCGGCGGAATCAATTCAGCTCCTACGGAATATCGGTGTCAGCTTCGCAATCGACGACTTCGGCACTGGATATTCCTGTCTCAGCTACTTGCCGGAGTTAGGTCATGACGCATTGAAGATCGATCGCACTTTCGTGAAAGACCTGCTGGAACGTTCGGAGACAAAGGCAATGGTGCGCTCAATGGTAACGCTCGCACACGACCTTGGCATGAAGGTAATCATCGAGGGGATTGAGACACCGGAACAATTGGAATTGATCAAGCTCCTGGGCGGAGATGAGGCGCAGGGCTACTTGCTGGGGAGACCCACTTCGGATCCTTCCACAGTGCTTCGGCTCGAACTCGCATCTGCGTAGAGGTATGACTGCTAGGAACGGCGCTTCTGCCGCATCCATGTCCTCCTCGGATTTGGTCGAAGACTAACATTTCATCTGGTTCAGAAATACAAAGGCAAATCAATTGTGCGACGGAGGCCGGTGTGAGTCAGAGTCTCGCTCTTCCCCGCGCGAGCGATGCCGAAATCCACAATCTTTGCCACCCCATCTTTTCAGCACCAGAATGTTACCGATACCAATCTTGCCTATGAGGCTGAATATTAGTTGATTTGGGCGAATTGGAACGCGTCGGATTTGCGTCACCGATTTAGCTTGACTGTCGCTGCCAAAACAACCAGCTCAAACTATTGGTGTGGTGACGCATCATAGCGCTCGGCAATCACTCTTGCTTCTGGCGCGTTCGCACCAATACTGTTGGTTTCAAGCAGCAATTCAAACGTCCGAAGTCTCCCATCCGGCATTGTTACCTTTTTGAGAATTGGAGCGATAGTCCGCTCATTGAGAAGGAAATCGGCAGCGGCCTGCGTGCCCGCCATGTTGAGTCCTTCTAAAAGAACTACATGGCCCATTCCGTCCAAGCTCGGGATAAACGCAACTACCGCGTAAGTCCGGTGCGAATCATCGGCCCAGGCGTTCCTATAGACAGCGCTTTCCCCAGCAATTGGATGCCTGTTAACGACGGCAGAGTCGTCGACTTCTGGTTGATACTCCAAGACAAAATTCATGTCTTTCTGAAAGAGCTCGACCCACGGATTCGTGTGTTGGGAGCCAAGGAAAATTGCGTTGGAATGCTTAAGGTCGTCCATGCGCAGATCGCGCGCATAGCGGATGGCGAAATGGTCGGGAGGCAACTCCGGCAACCGCGAGAGACTTGATACGATGTTGAGATCGACCACGCTGGTATATCGCTGGGTGCTGAGATCGTTCAGGTTGCGTCCATCCACACCTGGAATCGAGTTCACTCTGGACAGATACGCGCCGCTGACATAGTCGCTGAGATGGACGGGATGCCGAGTCAGGTTTTGAAGGATTCCAAAACCGCTATCCGCAGGCACAATCAGGGTCTCACGATCCCGGCTGAAGACCTGGGTCCAAAGCTGATGAGAAAGAGTGTCGGTCCGGTGGTTGAAATACCAGATGCCGAACCATACAGCCGAAAGCACCACGACGAGAACAAATGATGTAAGAAGCAAAACGCCAACTCTGAGACTAGGCCGCGAGATAGTCGAAGGCACTGGCTGGACGAAGGAGGTCGTGTCCTCAATCCCAGCGTTTGTGGAGGTTCTACTTGGCATTAAGGCAGGCGTCGGGAGTTCTGGTCCGAAGTCGCCTCCACAAAAAATTGGAATATACCGGCCACGAGGAATGTCGATCCGTAGCGTTTCGTCTTTGCCCTCAGTTTTGAAGTACTCCTCAAGACGCTTGCGCAGCAAGCGCGCGTAGTTGCGGACGATATTGTCCTCGCCGGGATTGTAGGTTGCCGGCCGTCCGAGGGCCTGAATGCCGATCTGATGCTCGGTGATCTCCTGGGCGCGCCCGCGGAGTTCCCGGTCGCAGACATACAGCAGAAAATTGGTGAGGAAAGACGACTTTGCGAAGTTCTTGCTGGCGACAATTCTCAGGGCGAGCTGCCAGCGGGGGTCATCGGAAATGGAAGACGTAGTGGGTTGTTGGAAATCTTCACAGAGGACCGAGGTGATTACGGGAGCCATAATAGACACTCTTCTCCATCCTGGGAGCCCCTCGGAGAGGAGTCGTCAGGGTGCTATTTGCTGAACAGCCGCTAGGAATACTATGGATGGACCCACGATAAGGAAACACGATGAACGTCATGTAAACAAAGGGCATAGGAGGGGGATATATGGAACCGACACTGCCCCGGGGAAAGTCCCTTTCCACGGTGTAAAGGGGAGGTGGAGGGATGTACTCCACTTGATTAAAGTTTGGATAATGCTGGTCGCTGTAGTCAGAAAAACGGGCCCTTAAGTACCAGTTCTTCCAATCACGGGGCATTCTAGCTTCCGTCGTGCGCGTCCCCTCCACCGGGGAAACACCTAGCTGCTGGCACGCATTGCCTGCACCATGTTCTCCAGACAAGCTCCAAGCCTGTCCCTAGGAGAACCCATCATGTTTGGCTATTTTCATGAACCTTTCCGCCAGTTGCGCAAATTTCCTCCGGGCCGCCTCATCTCCGCTCGCAAAGGCGTTTTCCTCATCATTGGCCTGTTTCTTGCCATCTCGTTGCAGGCCGTCGGGCAATTCGATTCTGCCAGCGTGCTGGGTACCTTGCGCGACCACAGTGGAGCAGTGCTCAACAATGGCACCGTTGTCTTAACCAACCGGGCAACCGGGACGCAGCAAACGATGCTGTCAAACAAGAACGGGAACTTCGAGTTCGGATCTGTAAAGCCAGGCGACTACATGCTCAGCGCCGAAC
>JBAWCO010000830.1:0-7485 GCA_049590315.1 Occallatibacter sp.
GCTTGGGACGCATCGCTTTTCCCCGCTTTCCAGGCCATTTGCTGCGCCTTCAGGGAAATTCTAGTCCAATAAACGCCACGATTCATCAGGATTTATAGGGGTATTGCCGGTTTTTCAGGATCGACTATTTAGCTACACAAGCGGCTTGACATCACTCCGCTGTTCGAGGCAGGTTGCTATCTAAAGCGTGAACGAGTCGCGGATGGAAACGTGCATTGGCCTCTTAGAGCGTGTTTCATAAACTCGCCTTGTATCAGGCCCCGACTTCAGTCGTGCCGAAAAGGACCGGAATGACGACGGGGTTTAGCCCCTGAGGGGTTACAGCATAAACACGGCGGCTATTTATGAAACACGCTGTAGCAACCTCCCGGAGAAGTCGCGAGCGCGTGCGTCGATCCGCCACGACACCTACTTATATGTCGCCTCCTTGCGAGTGACAGTGGTAGGACGCTTCGCGACGGCCTACTACGAGCCGAAGTGAAGGATACTGCCCCAGTTCGATTGCACGGCGAAGCCGGCAAGCTGGTAGTTGGCGGTGGTGTATGGGGCGCTCCCATTCAACAGATCGATCCAGGTGCCGTTCTGCGGGAGCGGCACGTTCGCGTATTGCGTCGAATCGGAGAAATTCAGCACGATCATGTAGAGGTCTCCCCCGTCCCAGCGGTGATAGATCGCAACCTGCAGGGCTTCGTTGATCCCATAGCCGTCGGGCGAAAACTGCGTCCAGCCGGCGTCGTAATAGTTCGGATAGAAGTTTGGCGAGTGCAGGGCCGGATGGGCCGCGCGCAAACCCATCAGGAAGCCGTAGAGGGATGTCAATTGCACCCCAATCGGATCACTGCGCTGCTCCCATAGAAGCGGGCGCGACTGCACGCGCTTGAACTGCGGAGGCGCGTTGGTGTCTTCTTCCCACAGATCTTCAAGCTGCCCCCACTCTTGGCCGTTGTGGAGCAGAACTGTGCCGGAGCAAGTCGCTAAAGCAATCATGTACGGCTGCGCTTTGAACCACCGGTCGCGCGAACCGAGTTCGTAGGTAATGGTCGCGTGGTCGTGGTTTTCGAGATAGATCGTCGGGCAGATGGGCGCGTTAAAGCCAAGCGCTGAGTTGAGCACCCGCATATAGCTCGTGTTTATCGCGCCTTTCACGGCGAAGCCGTTGAAGATGTCGAAGGGATACGAGCGAAAGACATCGAACCAGGCTCCCGTCGGCTGAATGGTATTCGCGTCCGGAACCACCGAAAAGTCCCAGGCATCTTCGAGAATGAGTGAAATGTTATCGAGGTTCTGCTCCGCGGCGTAGCTCTTCAACTCGGCGATCAGTTCTGGTGCCCCTTTCCTGGGATATTGGGGATTGTTGAATCCCGTTACCTGGTCGAACCGAAAACCATCGAGCTTGAAGCGGCTTAGCCAATACGTGCCAACGTCAGCTACAAACTGCTGGGTGCAGGCGTTGGTGTAGTCGACCGGCAGCATTCCAAAATCGTCCGCGGGAACGAATTGCCCGGTGAACGGTGAGTCAGTGGGTGTCTGCCATAACCAGTAGTACGGAAAACCGTTTGTCCCAGAGCCTTGATAGACATGCTGGAGCACGATGTCGAGCAGGACGTGGATCTTCCGCCGGTGGCACTCGGAAATCAAGGCGGCCAGCCGTGAGAGGCGATCCAGCGGCTCGGCGGCATCGCTCACATAAGCCGACTCAACTGAGAAGCAATAAGCGGGATTGTATCCCCAACTGAAGCCGACATCGTCGGGCCACGCGATCCAGGGCAGGAACTCAATAGCATTGATGTTGAGCGCCTGCACCAGGTCAAGCTTGTCGGCCACGGCGTCGATGGGCGCTCGCACGCCCCTGTATTCCTTGGTGAAATCGTCAATCATCAGTTCATAGATGATCAGTTCGTCGGACGGCAGGCGAGTGTTGATGGGCGCTGCCTCGGCCGGCGTTCCTCCCACTACGAAGGCTGACCGGTCAAGCGAATCACCTCCGTATTTCGTACACGGGTCGCCGACTACACGGACCGTCCCGTTGTTGAATCGGACAACATATTGATACTGGTAGTATCCGTCGGGAAGCGGCGGATCGAAGATATAGGCGAACAGATACCCGTTTGGGTGGGGGGATTGTGTCATCGGCAGCGCGGCGGCTTGGTCCCAGTCAGCGACGCCGAAAGTTACGAGATGCTGGAAGTCGCCTATGATGCTGAGGTCCGCGATGTTACATGCCGCGCCCCGCGAGTACTGGCTGGAGTCGACGGTATTATCGGGAATGAACAGCGCGATGCTCTGCTCTCCGGACGCGGCATGACTAAAACCAAAGCTCTCGTACATGAGCCAGCCTCCTGTTTAGAGTTTCTCCAGTCTAAGCTGAAAACAGTGAATGCTGTGTTACCGCACACAGGGCCCGTCCATCTCCCCGTCTTTCATAGAATGTTTTATCGCGACTCCGGCATGCGACCCTCTCAGTAACAGGAAACGCAAATGTCGCCGAGTATCCTGCTGGATTGAAGTGGATTGAGGCAAAATAGCCAACATACTCGTTGACCGGTCACCGCTCGACTTCAGCGTTCCGGTCGAATACACAGCATTCCGTCATGAACCAGTAACTGAAGAGTGGTCGGTTAACCGGGAACTATGGACAATATCCGCCGATTTCGCTCCAACGTCGCGATTGTGAATCGCACGTCATTGATTCTCCCAATGCCGTTCCAAACCAGAGGATGTACCTTGTGCCGTGCATTTCTTTTAATAAATGGAATGCTCTCGCTCGCACTCTGACCGATATCTGAGGGCAATCGACCTTGGTCCTCCAGTATGACTCAATCTGGACGATCAGGTGATCGCTATGTCCGATTTGACTTTTCCAAACCACCTCTGCTGGGCCGAAGAATTTTAGGTAGATAATTACGCCAAGCACCGTAATCACAAGCGCGCAGCCCAGAACCCCTTTTTGTTGACAGCGACATTCCAGCTCCACTATTGACTCTGTCGCGAGTCTTCATCACATGGCTTTCGGACCGCAGCAGCCACAGCGCAGGAGAATTTCTGTCCTGAGAGTGTGGTCGCCTAACCGGACATTACACCCGTTTTGGGGGAAACTTTCGGCTGACCGGTTACACTCCCTGTGCAGCTTAAGCGGGCGTAAAATGGGCCAAAGCCGAGAGATTCAATCATGAAGGCGTCCTTTTCAGTCTTGCTCGTTGCACTCGTTACGGTGACATGCGCTCAATCTGTTCCGACCTTCTCGGGGTCTGTTCCATCAGCGGTTTCGCCCGGCCTTGAAGCGACCAAGATATTTGCTCTTGGTCCGGTTGGATACGCTGGAACGACATCTCGGGAAGAACGTCAATTCAAGGCTGTATTCACTCTTGATCGGGACAAGGCAAAACAGGAGCTTGAGAGGCTCTATTCCAGCAAGAATCCTCTAGCAATGAGCTATGCTCTCGTGGGCATGCGGAAGCTTGATCGGAAGCGATACGAAGAGCTGCGACGAGCAGCTCGCGCTACGGATGTGACCGTCACAACAATGTGGGGCTGCATTGTGGAAAGCGAAAAACTCCGAACAGTCGCAAACGATCTAGACTCGGGGAAATACGATCCGTGGCTACGCTGGATGGAAAAACTTTCGTTGTGATTGAGTTGTTGCCTATTCGGGAATTCTACTCAGTAAATAGCCGGCTGACGCGATTACATTGTACCGTCTATCCTGCTGGGCCATCGTGCAGCTGTGTTACTGGCGGCGGCATAACGTTGTGCTGGCGGCTGGCGGCATCCCGTTGCAACCGGCATGCGATATGCACGGCTACCTTTTCTACAAGGCAGGCCCTTTACGCAGCCTCCAGATGATGTTTCCAAATGATGCCAAAATGCGTTCAAAAACGCACTTCAGAAGGCATAATTGGCCTTATTTTGAACTTGTGCGCTGCTTCTATGGGGAGGTTTTGGTGTTTTCTGCGGGGCTGCAGTGCCATGTTCTCGCCTGCAATTCATTGGCCGCTCGTTTTGCAGTCTGGGCTGACCTCTAAGTTGAGACTGCTTAAAATGAGCGCACTTTGCGATGGGCGGGCATCGATCGGCATCCGATGCTCAAAATACTTCATGCCGCTGAACTGCTCCCAGTATGGATTCTCAACCCACAAGCCAACAACATCTTCTTCGCTCAGGTCATGCTGATACTTCAGATAGTGAAGAGCAACCATCAGGCGTGTCGAGGTGCGGGCGCGCGCTAGGGCTGCATCGTCTTTCACAGTTTCCAAGACTTTTGTCATCACTTCAGGGAAATTCCAGAGTAAACAACATCGTATTTCATCAGGATTTAACGGGCTCTTGTTGGCTTTTCAGGATCGACTAATCTATTGAACCGGCCGGTCGCTCCAAACCCGGGCGACCGGCTCAGGTTCTGCTTCTCTAGAATCCAGCTTGCACGGCACTCTGCTCGGCCTGCACCACCCGCATCCGCGCCACGGAAACCGGCTCGCCATAGTGGGCAGCCACAACGCGAGACGCCCTGTCCTCATCCAAGTACCGCTGGACTTCCGCTGTCTTCACAGTGGAATCGGCCACCATCCTCGCCACCGCTCCCTTACTGCTCACCTGCTGCACCAGCGAGAGCATCGCACTTACAATCGTGGAAACCGCCTGGATCGCAGCCAGCGCATGATTTTGGCTGGCCGAGTTGGAGATCTTTCCTGCCTGCAACAGTGCCGTGTTGACCTGTTGTTGAAAGGCGACCACCTGGTTCTGCAACTGCGCAAGTATGCTCGCCGAAGGATTGGCAAGGTACGCCTTCGCCTGTCCAACCAGCAGGTTTGAAGCCGCATCGAATCCCACGGTCGCGGCAGCAAAAACCGGCGCGTCCGCCGGAGCAAGCAGTGCGGCGGTTGAATCCACTGTGGTCACAGCACTCTGCAAAGTCGGCGTCCAGTTCACAATGTCCTGCGCCACTGTTGTGCCCGAGCAGCCGCTTACGAACGGCAACTGCAGCAGGAGTGCGATCAGGGCCCAGACACCAAGCTTAGCCGTAGCTCCACGCGACGATGCTGGCACGGTCGAGCCTGCGACACCGGGGTCTTTCGCCAGCAGTCCCAGGAGCGCGGTCGCAATCGCACTCACCAGCGTAATCACGGTTCCGGTCCCAGCCGTACCCAGCGTCACGCCCTGCTGCGAGAGCACACCTGCGATCGTGACAATCGCAATCAGCAGCCCCGCCGCCGATGTCTTTGGTTGATTCCAGATGTTCGAGATGAAGTTCATGCGGAAAGCTCCTTCCAAGAGCGAGAGGCGGCAGGAGCCGCCACGGTTTTCTTCGGAAATTTTGAGACGCATCTCCGCCGCAGTGGGCCTTAGTTGTGGTTGCAACTGAAGCACACTGCGGGGAGTCAAGACCAGAAAGACATAGACAGTCCCGCGCCCCGGCGCAGCCCGTTCTTTTGGGCTGCGAACTCATTCGCCGGGCGCTGCATTTCTGTTCGTTGTCTGGTTATCTATAAGCGTAGGCAAAACACGCTATATGTTCTGCAAAACGATGACTAATAGAAAGATCACAAATTCAGAGACTTGTGCGTCGCTTCGGATTCGCACTTCTTGACAAGTAAAGAGAGGATCGCAAAATCGCCCTTGCGCCGGCAGCACGCAATCTTCAATTCGGCTTTCGCTGCTCCCGCTTCACAAACCGCCGCCCACGAATCTCATACTCCCCGCTCGCCACTAGCCCAATAGCCTCGCTGTAAGCGACATGTTCTTCGGCAAGGATTCGCTCCGCCAGTGAATGCGCATCGTCGGTCTCCAACACTGGAATCGCCCGCTGCACCACAATCACCCCGTGGTCCAGGTGCTCATCCACAAAGTGAACCGTGCACCCCGCCACCTTGGCACCGTACTCAAACGCCTGCGTCTGCGCGTCAAGCCCCGGAAACGCCGGCAGCAGCGAAGGGTGAATATTCAGAATACGATTGGGAAACGCGGCTACAAACATCTTCGAGAGCAACCGCATATAGCCCGCAAGGCATACCAGCTCTACACCGTGCGCCCGAAGGCAGCCGATCATCTCAGCGTCGTGTTCTTCGCGCCTTCGCCCCTTGGAAACCAGTACCTGGCACGCCAATCCCAGATCTCGCGCCTTGGCAATTCCCCCAGCATCAGCCACGTTGGAGATCACCACGGCAATCTCTACGCCCTTCAGCCTTCCACTATGGATCGACTCGGCAATCGCCAGAAAGTTAGATCCCCGGCCTGAGAGCAGAACTCCGACCCGGAGCGGCGGACGCCCGTCAACCACTGATTCCTTGCCCAGAGCTCCCTCGCCAATCTGGCTCTTCCCTGGGTGCTCCTTGTCGCCCGAGCTCATGTGTACTGCACCCGCCGATCGCCCTTCACAACTCGCCCAATCACAAAGAATTTCTCTTCCGCGCGATCCAGCAGATTCTTGGCACGCGTAAACTTCTCCGCGGGAATCGCCGCAATCAGCCCTACGCCCATGTTGAACGTGCGCATCATCTCTTCTTCTGAAACCTGTCCTAGAGCCCGCAGATGTTCAAAAATTGGCAGCACCGGCCACGACCCCAGCTCCACTTGCGCTCCTGTGTTCTTGGGCAGAATACGCGGCAGGTTCTCCGTGATACCACCGCCCGTTATGTGCGCCATCCCGGTCGTTACGCCCGCCGTCACCAGCTTCTGAATCACGTGCAGATAGCTGCGGTGCGTCTTCATCAACGCCGCGCCAGCTTTTTCCTTGATCGCCGTCACATACTGCGTCGGCTTGTAGCCAGCTACCTCGAACAGCAGCTTTCGCGCCAGTGAGTAGCCATTGGTATGCAATCCCGTCGATGGCACTCCGATCAGCACATCTCCCACCTTGATTCCCGCGCCGGTCACCATCTTGTCCCGGTCCACAGCGCCCACAATGAATCCGGCCAGATCGTATTCGCCATCGGTATAGAAGCCCGGCATCTGTGCTGTCTCGCCGCCGATCAAGGCGCACCCATTAGCCTTGCAGGCCTCAGCCAGTCCGGTCACCACGCTTTCGGTCACTTCCGGGTCCAGCTTGCCGCTCGCCAGGTAGTCCAGAAAAAACAAAGGCGTCGCCCCCTGCACCGCAATGTCGTTCACGCAGTGGTTCACCAGGTCCGCACCCACCGTGTGATGCGTTCCCAGTTCGAAAGCCACTTTCAGCTTGGTCCCCACCCCGTCCGCCGAGCTCACCAAGATCGGATTCTTCCACCGCTGCAAATCCAGCCGGAACAGCCCCCCAAACCCCCCAATGCCACCCAGCACATTGCGGTTGAAGGTTCTTTGCGCCAGATACTTGATTCGCTCCTTGGCACGGTCGCCACTGCTGATGTCCACGCCCGCATCGGCGTACGTAACGGATTTTGTCTTCTTGGGTTCTTCTGGCACTTTTTGAGGGCTTTCTATTGCAGGATTTCTTGCACGGCACGGACGACCGGAAAGGTCGATTCTAGCAGGATTTGCAGCGGACAAAACGTCAAT
>JBAWCO010000831.1:0-3586 GCA_049590315.1 Occallatibacter sp.
GGACCAGGTTATTGAAGAGGAAGCTGGATTCGCGGCTTACCAGCGATTCAAGATTGTGCTCGGCCTTGAGATGGCTGCGCTGCAGGATGTAAGTGAATATGCAGACCGCGAGCACGATTCCCATGAAGACGACGAACCAGGTGCCGATGGAGGATTGCGCAAAGGCGTGAACCGAACTGACGAGGCCGGCGCGGGTGAGCAGCGTGCCGAGGAGGGTGAGCAGGAAGGTGGAGAAGATGAGCCAGACGTTCCAGCTCTTCATCATGCCTTTCTTCTCTTGCATCATGACGGAGTGAAGAAAGGCAGTGCCTGTGAGCCAAGGCATGAAGCTCGCGTTCTCAACCGGATCCCAGCCCCAGTAACCGCCCCAGCCGAGGACCGCGTAGGCCCAGTGCATGCCAAGGAAGATGCCGGCGGTAAGGAAGAGCCAGGTGACCATGGTCCAGACGCGTGTGATCTTGATCCACTTCTCACCGGGGTAGCGCATCATGAGCGCGCCGAGGGCAAAGCAGAAGGGAACCGAGAATCCCACGTAGCCCAGGTAAAGCATGGGTGGGTGAATCACCATCTCGGGGTACTGAAGAAGCGGGTTGAGGCCGTTGCCGTCGTCGGGGATGGCGCCGTTATAGAGAGCGAAGGGTGGGGCGGCAAAGTTCAGAATTGCCAGGAAGAAGACCTGGATTCCGGCGAGAATTGTGCCGGCGTAGGCGTAGAGCTTGACGTCGGTCCTGTGCGTCAGGCGCAACACAAAACCGTAGGTGGCCAGCAGCCAAGCCCAGAGCAACAGCGAGCCTTCCTGACCGCTCCACAGCGCTGAAAACTTGTAGGCGCCGGGAAGAGCACGGTTGGAGTGCTCCATGATGTAGGTGATTGAGAAATCGTTGGTGAAGACGGACCAAACCAGGGCGAAGGCCGCCGCCGTGATGGCCAGGAACCCTGCGATGCCAGCACGCCGCGCGGTGTCGGCCAAGCGCTCAGGCGAGATTGCGGCAGGCTGCCCAGTCGCGATCAGCCGAAGGGCCAGGGCGCCGGCGAGCAGATTGTAGGCCGCCAGCGCCAAGGCGATGAGAAGTGCAAAACTACCAAACGCTGCCATTATGACTCCACAATGATTTTCGCACGCAGACGGGGCACGGAATGCACTCGCTACGGGGCTATTCTCAAACCATCATAGGCCCTAGACCTGTGATTTAGCTCACACTATGGGTGGAGAGGGGACTGGGTGTGCTGGGGAAGGGAGGCTTACTCAGTCAAGCGACCGAGTGCGCGTTGCTCAAAACCATTTGACCGGCGACGTTCAGTATTTCGTCGATTGCAAAAGGCCTGGCGAGGAAGCGAATCCATCCGCCTGCGTAGTCGTTCGCCGCATCGGTGGCGCTGCCTAAAACGAGGACGGGCAGATTCGGGAGTCTGGAGTGCAACTCGGCTACGAACGCCGGGCCGCCGATTCCAGGCATCTGTAAACCAGAGACGACAAGCCCGAGATTTTCGGCGAATTCCGGTTGCTCAATGAGGCAAAGCGCCTCGGCTGCATCCCCTACCCTTTGCACATCGTCGAAGCGCCGCTCCAGTACCGACTTACGGGCGAAGGCCTGGAGGGGATCATTGTCTACGAGTAGGATTGTCGCCAAGTGCCCCCACATCCGGAGCGGCCTGCGAGGGGACGGGCCGACAGCGATGATTAACTGTAGGGCTAGGATGCACGCGAATCCGGATAAGGTTGCCTGCCGGGCGAACAAAGGTCTTCAGTTGGTAATTTGCAGTACTGAATTGGCCATTCAACCGGTACTCTGCGATGTCAGCCGAAGAGGAATTCCTTTTCGCGAAGTTCCTTGATGGTGTCACGAAGGCGGGCGGCTTTCTCGAACTCGAATTTCTTTGCCGCTTCGCGCATTTCGGCTTCTAGCTTGACGATGTGGGTGTCGAGGTCGGCTTGCGAGGTGAAGTCAGGCATAGCGTCCGCTGCCTCCACTTCCACGTCGCCGTATTCGGCCTTGAGGATCTGGGCGAGGCCCATGTCCATGGTGTTGATGACGGACTGGGGAATGATTCCGTGCTCCTCGTTGTATGCACTCTGGATTGCGCGGCGACGGTCGGTCTCGTCCATGGCGCGGCGCATGGAATCGGTGATCTTATCGGCGTAGAGGATCGCCTTGCCTTCCAGATGACGAGCGGCGCGACCCATGGTTTGAATAAGCGAGCCGGAGGAGCGGAGGAATCCTTCCTTGTCGGCGTCGAGGATGGCTACGAGCGAGACTTCAGGGAGGTCGAGCCCTTCGCGGAGAAGGTTGATGCCGATGAGCACATCGTACTCGCCTTTGCGCAGGCCGGCGAGAAGCTTGACGCGTTCGAGGGTTTCAATCTCGGAGTGCATGTAGCGGCATTTCACGCCGACTTCAGAGTAGTAGCCGGCGAGGTCTTCGGCCATGCGCTTGGTGAGAGTGGTGACGAGGACACGCTCGCTTCGCTTGGCTCGGTCGCGGATTTCGCCGAGGAGATCGTCGATCTGGCCTTTGACGGGGCGGATCTCTACTTGGGGGTCAACGAGGCCGGTGGGGCGAATGACCTGCTCGACTACGACTCCGGCAGAGCGCGTGAGTTCATACGGGCCAGGTGTGGCGGAGACGTAGATGGTCTGGTGGATGCGGTTTTCAAATTCCTCGAATTTCAAGGGGCGGTTGTCGCGCGCAGAGGGTAGACGGAAGCCGTAGTCGACGAGATTTTGTTTGCGGCTCTGGTCGCCGAACCACATGCCGTGGACTTGAGGAATGGTGGCGTGGCTCTCGTCAATGAAGAGCAGGAAATCACGGGGGAAGTAGTCGAGCAGGGTGGGGGGTGGCTCGCCGGGTAGACGACCGCTAAAGTGACGCGAGTAATTCTCAATGCCGTGGCAATAGCCCATGGACTTGATCATTTCAAGATCGAAGCGGGTGCGCTGGTGGACGCGCTGCGCCTCGACCATGCGGCCTTCAGATTCGAGCTGGGGCACCCACTCATTGAGTTCCTTCACGATGGAGTCGATGGCTTCGGATTTGCGCTCGGGCTGGACGACGTAGTGGCTCTTGGGATAGATGGGCAGGCGCGAATACTTCTGCTTGACGGTGCCGAAGAGCGGATCGATTTGCGAGAGCGATTCGATTTCATCGCCGAACATTTCGATGCGATAGGCGGCTTCGTCGTAGGTGGGGAAGACTTCGATTACATCGCCGCGGACACGGAAGGTGCCGCGGCGGAAGTCGACGTCGTTGCGTTCGTAGAGGATCTCGACGAGGCGGCGCAGGATGTCTTTGCGGCTGATCTTCTGGCCCTTCTCGAGCAAGAGCAGCATGCCGTAATACGCCTCAGGCGAGCCGAGGCCGTAGATGCAACTGACAGAGCTGACAATGATGGAGTCGCGACGCTCGAAGAGCGAGCGGGTGGCGGAGAGACGGAGCTTGTCGAGCTCCTCATTGATGGTGGCTTCCTTTTCTATATAGAGGTCGCCGGCGGGGATGTAGGCTTCGGGCTGGTAGTAGTCGTAATAGCTGACGAAGTACTCGACTGCGTTGCCGGGGAAGAACTGCTTGAACTCGTGATAGAGCTGGGC
>JBAWCO010000832.1:0-3435 GCA_049590315.1 Occallatibacter sp.
GCTTGGGACGCATCGCTTTTCCCCGCTTTCCAGGCCATTTGCTGCGCCTTCAGGGAAATTCTAGTCCAATAAACGCCACGATTCATCAGGATTTATAGGGGTATTGCCGGTTTTTCAGGATCGACTAATGATACTTTTCAATGCCTTGCAGTTCCGCCGAATCGGTTTAGTCGCTGGGGCTGCCCATTTGTCCATTCGTCCGTGTATGATTCCTCCGCCGCGTCCCCTGCCCCTGCAATTGCGCGGTATTTCCGTCCTGGAGGACACTTCGATGGCGACAGCTACAGCAGTGCATCCGGGCAAGCTCAGCGATCAGGTGAGCTTCCGCCCGCGTTACGGCAACTACATCGGCGGCAAGTGGGTTGAGCCCGCTTCCGGCCAGTACTTTGAGAACGTAACCCCGGTCACCGGAAAGACGTTTTGCGAGATTCCCCGCTCGAACGCAAAAGACATTGAACTGGCCCTGGACGCAGCGCACGCCGCACGCGTTGCCTGGGGGCATACCAGCCCGACCCACCGCGCCAACCTCATGATCCAGATTGCCCAGCGCATGGAAGATAATCTTGACATTCTGGCGCTGGCAGAAACCTGGGACAACGGCAAGCCCATCCGCGAAACGACGGCGGCCGATCTTCCCCTGGCTATCGATCATTGGCGCTATTTCGCTGGTTGCATTCGTGCGCAGGAAGGCACCATCTCCGAGATCGACAGTGACACTATGGCTTACCACTATCACGAGCCGCTAGGTGTCGTTGGACAGATCATTCCCTGGAATTTTCCGCTGTTGATGGCCACATGGAAGCTGGCGCCGGCAATCGCGGCGGGCAATTGTGTAGTTCTCAAGCCGGCCGAGCAAACCCCGGCCAGTATCCTTGTATGGGCCGAGCTTGTCGGCGATCTGCTGCCGCCGGGAGTACTCAATATTGTTAACGGATTCGGTCTGGAAGCGGGGAAGCCGCTGGCCTCCAGTTCGCGGGTTGCCAAGATCGCTTTCACCGGCGAAACTACTACCGGCCGCCTCATCATGCAATACGCAAGCCAAAACCTGATTCCCGTTACGCTGGAACTAGGTGGCAAATCTCCGAATATTTTCTTTGCGGACGTTCTGCAGGAAGACGACGATTTCTTCGATAAGGCCATCGAAGGTTTTGTCATGTTCGCGCTGAACCAGGGCGAGGTCTGCACCTGTCCCAGCCGTGCGCTGATCCAGGAGAGTATCTATGACCGCTTTATGGAGCGCGCCCTTAAGCGCGTTGCAGCCATCAAGCAGGCAAGCCCGCTGGAAAGCGACACTATGATCGGTGCGCAGGCTTCAAGCGAGCAAATGGAGAAAATCCTGAGTTACATCGACATCGGCCACAAGGAAGGCGCTGAGTTACTGACAGGAGGTAGCCGCGCTCACCTCGGCGGCGAGCTTGAGGGTGGATATTACGTGCAGCCTACCGTCTTCCGCGGCCACAACCGTATGAGGATCTTCCAGGAAGAGATCTTTGGACCGGTGGTCTCCGTAACCACTTTCAAGAACGAGGAAGACGCGCTGGAGATCGCGAACGACACGCTCTACGGCCTCGGTGCCGGCCTCTGGACCCGCGACGTAAACCGCTGCCACCGTCTCGGACGCGGAATTCAAGCGGGCCGTGTCTGGATCAACTGCTACCATGCCTATCCGGCTCACGCGGCCTTCGGCGGCTACAAGCAATCCGGTATCGGTCGCGAGACGCATAGCATGATGCTCGACCACTATCAGCAGACCAAGAACCTGCTGGTGAGTTACAGCCCCAAGAAGCTCGGCTTCTTCTAAACGAGGTTGGAGTTATGGCGGAGTTACCCCAACAGGTGTTGGCCACTGACTTGGCCATCCACCTGATACGCGTCCTGCGCCAGAAGCATGGGCCGCTCATGTTCCACCAGTCGGGGGGCTGCTGCGACGGCAGCTCCCCGATGTGTTTCCCGCGGGGCGAGTTCATGGTCGGCGACTCAGATGTGCAGTTGGGCGAGGTGGACGGCGAGCCTTTCTACATGAGCCGCAGCCAGTTCGAGTATTGGAAGCATACGCAACTGACTCTCGATGTGGTCGCCGGTCGCGGAGGCATGTTCTCGCTCGACAACGGCGAGGGCGTTCGCTTTCTCATCCGCTCCCGCGTCTTTGATGACCGAGAGATTCGCGACCTGCGAGCAGCCGGGTGCATTTAAACTCAAAAAGTCATCCCGATTCTACCCCTTTGGAGCAACATGAGAGAGGTCGTTATCGTTTCCGCCGTTCGCATTCCGGTCGGCAAGTTTCAAGGGTCGCTCCAGTCCTTCTCCGGCCCACAATTAGGCGCCCTCGTTGTGCGTGAGGCGGTGCGCCGCGCCGGAGTCGACGCTCAGCAGATTGACGAATGCATTATGGGTTGTGTCCTGCAGGCGGGCCTCGGGCAGAACCCAGCGCGACAGGCGGCCATTTACGGCGGCCTCTCGCCGCGGTCGGGTGCTTTCACTGTCAACCAGGTCTGTGGCTCAGGTCTGAAGGCAGTTGCTCTCGCAACGCAGGCCATCCAGACCGGGAACGCGGAGATCGTCGTCGCCGGTGGCCTGGAGTCGATGACCAACGCGCCCTACCTGCTTCCCCAAGCTCGTTCCGGCTACCGCATGGGCAACGGCACGATGGTGGACTCGATGATTTATGACGGTCTGTGGGAGGCTTACAAAGGCTTTCACATGGGCGTGGGCGCGGAGATGATCGCTGCCAAATACGGCATCACGCGCGAAGAGCAGGACGCATTCGCTGCCGAGTCGCACAGGCGCGCAGCATCGGCAACAGCGATGGGATTTTTCCGCGACGAAATTCTTCCCGTTGAGGTTCCTGCAGCCAGAAAGGGCGAAAAGCCTCGCAGCTTCGACACCGACGAGGCCATACGCTCTGAAACGACAGTCGAGATTCTTACGCGTCTCAAACCTGCTTTTCAAGAGCACGGCACGGTCACGGCAGGTAACTCGCCCGGAGTCAGCGATGGCGCAGCGGCCCTCGTCGTCACCAGTGCGGACCGTGCAAGACAACTCGACCTGAAGCCGTTAGCCGTCATTCGCGGCCAGGCGACCAGCGGCATCGAGCCGGAGTGGTTCGGTCTTGCGCCCATTGAGGCTGTCCGAAAAGCGGCTGCGAAGGCTGGCTGGTCGCTGGCAGATGTAGACCTCTTTGAACTGAATGAGGCATTCAGCGTCCAGGCCCTGGCTGTCAATCGCGACCTCGCTCTCGACCCCACAAAGGTTAACGTTCACGGCGGTGCGGTCGCCATCGGCCACCCAATCGGCGCCAGTGGAGCGCGCGTTCTGGTCACTTTGCTTTACGCCTTGGAGCGGCGTGGCAAGAGCAAGGGCATTGCCGCCTTATGCCTCGGTGGCGGCAATGCGGTGGCGCTTGCCGTGGAGCGCTTTTGAATCCGGTACAACGCG
>JBAWCO010000833.1:0-7076 GCA_049590315.1 Occallatibacter sp.
CTATCCAGTTCACTCGTTTCGATGAGCTCAAAATCGCCAAGTCATTCGTCGAAGCGCTGACTTATCAGTCCCGATATTTCGGCCAGTGAAAACCTCGGTGCTAGAAACTCGCACCCTGCGACGTTTATCGTTCCCGGTTCTAGCCGTCTAGCTTAGGATTCGTTGATCCGTGCACGATGAGTGGCTGGTTTGAGAAAAGTCGCTAGCGTGTCGACTGATGCCAGTGTTTCAGAGGGCGGCGTCGCGGCTGACCGCATCCCTTGGGTTGACATCCGACCTGAAGGTTGGGATACTTAGGTCGCATGACTACCCAAAAGAGCTCGGACGACCGTATTGCCTTGTTGCAGGGGACTCTTGACTTGCTAATCCTGAAGATTCTCGTGCTTGGACCGTGTCACGGACAAGGCGTGGCGCGGGCGATTCAACGCGAGTCCGAGGAAGTCTTTTTCGTCGAGCATGGCTCGCTTTACCTGGCCCTGCAACGATTGGAAGACAAGGAGTGGATTAGCGCCCAGTGGGCACTGAGTGAGAACAACCGCAGAGCGAGGTTCTATTCCCTAACGCGAACGGGGCGCGATCAGTTGGTCAAAAAGACAAGTGAATGGCAACGGCTCACCCGCGCGATGGGATTGATCCTCGGTAACAGCGCTGCGCCGACTGCTGAGGAGGCATAGAAATGTCTAAGAAAAAACGCAGCACGGATGATTTTGCCGAAGAGATTCAATCGCATATCGAGCTTGAGGCCGATGAGCTTAAGCGCGAGGGATTAAGCGACGGAGCGGCGCGACAAAAGGCGAAGAGTGAATTCGGCTGCGTGAGCGTGGCGCGCGAACGGTTCTACCTGCGCGGGCGGGCGGTGTGGCTCGATAACCTGGTGCGAGACACGCGGTTTGCAATCCGTCAGTTGCTCAAGAATCCGGGCTTTACCGCTACTGCGGTCCTTGTGATGGCGCTGGGGATTGGCGCCAGCGTGGCGATCTTTGCGTTTGTAGATGCGGCGCTCATCAAGCCGCTTCCGTATGAAAGCCCCACGCGGCTGGTGAATCTGTTCGAGAGCAATCTGACAGGACCGAGGTTTCATCTCTCTTATCTGGACTATCTCGATTGGAAGAGGATGAACTCGGTCTTTAGCTCCTTTTCCGTCTATGTGCAGGACGACTTTATGCTGAGCACTCCGCAGGGAACGCGGCAGGTCAATGGCGTGCGCGTGAGTGACGGGTTCCTGCGTACGCTGGGCGTGCGGCCACTGCTGGGCCGCGACTTTCACGACGGCGAAGATCTTACCTCGGCTTCGGGCACTGTGCTGCTCACTTACGCGGAATGGCAGAATCGCTATGGCGGGAGGCCGGATATTGTGGGCCAGTCCGTGGTTCTGAATGGAACGGCGGCTACGATTATCGGCGTGCTGCCGCGCGAGTTTCACTTTGCGCCTGCGGCGCCGGGCGAGTACTTGCTGACCATTGTGCCTGGGGATAACTGCAACAAGCAGAGGGGCTGCCATAACTTTCTGGGAGTGGCGCGGCTGAAAGATGGCGTAACGGTTGCTGCAGCCGATGCCGAGTTGAAAACGGTTGCTGCGCAACTCGAAAAGAAATATCCCGACACGAATCGAAACCGTGGTGCGAATGTTATTTCGCTCGCCGACATGATCGTCGGCGACGTTCGACCTATCCTGATGGTGTTGCTGAGCGGTGCGGGTTTGTTGTTGCTGATTGCGAGCGTGAACGTGGCGAGTCTGCTGCTGGTGCGCACCGAAAACCGCAAGCGTGAGATTGCCGTGCGCGGCGCACTGGGAGCGACGCCGGGCCGACTCATGCGGCAATTCGTGACCGAAGGACTGGCGCTTGCGACGTGTGGAAGCCTGCTGGGCATTGGCGGGGCATGCGCCGCAATGCAGGCGTTGCCCCGGTTGATTCCAGCGGACCGGATTGCGAGCATGCCGTATTTGCAGGGAATGGGACTGAACGGGCGTGTGCTTGCTTTTGCGCTCATCATTTCGGCCATTGCGGGCACGCTGTTTTCTCTTACGCCATTGTTGCGCATCTCGTTCGGAAACCTGCGCCAGGGACTTGCGGAGGGCGGCCGCAATGCAGCGGGCACGCTGTGGCGTCGTTTTGGCGCGAACCTGGTGGTGATTGAGCTGGCCACGGCCATGGTACTGCTGGTTGGGGCGGGTCTGCTGGGCAAAAGCTTCTATCGGCTCATGCATGTGGATATGGGGTTGCAGCCGCAGAATCTGGCAATGGTGAGGATGAGCGGATCGGCTGCGCGTTATTCGACCGACACCGCGAAGGTGAACCTCCAGCGTCAGGTTCTGGAGAAGCTGCAAGGTCTTCCCGGAGTCACGTCGGTGGCGCTGTCGAGCGATGTTCCGGTGGGGGACGGCGACGGATTGTCAACGATCGCGTTCGCTGAGAAGCCGAGCCTGGGAGATCACAATGAAGTGAACGATCGGCACGTGAGCACTGCCTACTTTGCCACGCTCGAGGCGCAGATGCTTCGCGGGAGGGGCTTTGCGGATAGCGACGACGCCTCCAGGCCGCGGGTGACCATCATCAATCAGACGCTGGCCAAGCGTTATTTTCCGAATGAGAATCCTCTAGGGCAACACATCGGTTCCGACATTTCGAAGTCTCCGCTCGAAATTGTCGGAGTCGTGGACGACATCAAGGAAGGCCCGCTGGAGACAGCGACGCATCCGGCCATGTACGTACCATCGAACCAGGATCCGGGTAATTTATTTTATGTAATCGTCCGTACGTCGCAGGCTCCGCAGTCGTTTCTGCCACAGATGGATGCGGCGATTCATCAGGTTGATCCCGGTATCGCCACCTACAACGCAATGACCATGGACGATCGCATTCATGACTCGCAATCGGCTTATTTCCATCGATCGTCGGCGTGGCTGGTGGGGAGTTTCGCAGGGATGGCGCTGCTGCTGGGAGTGGTGGGGCTGTACGGCGTGATTGCCTATTCCGTAGGCCAGCGCACGAGAGAGATTGGCGTGCGCATGGCGCTGGGCGCACATCGCGACTCAATTCATCGCATGGTTCTTCGCGAGGCCGGACGGCTGGCAATCGCGGGGATCGCAATCGGCCTGGTCTTTTCAGTAAGTGCGGGATCGCTAATGCGTGAACTCCTGTTCGGTGTGCAGGCCTGGGATGTTTCCGTGCTAGGCACCGTTGTGGGCGTCTTGGGTGCTGCGGCATTGCTGGCCAGTTACCTGCCTGCACGGCGCGCGGCGTCGGTCAATCCGATGGACGCTCTTCGCGCGGAGTAGTAAGCTGCTCTTCGGCCGACCCGGGCGAGACGGACGCTCCGGATGCATCGAGCCGACCATTGTTAGTCGTTTGCCGCGCTGGAGCGTAGTTGTCGTTTTTGCGTATTGGGGATTGCCCCCAGAGATGGATCCTCGAGAGTCGGCATCTGACCTGGATTCCGTCTGCCCCTGTCATTTCGTGATCTCCGGCAGAATCGGTTCTCTTCGAAATTCTGAGCCGCTGAAAGCCCGTGGGTTTGATACTCGGCGATGATGCGTTCGTTGACGCCTAGTGAAATATGAAAGGATTTGAAGGCGTTTTCTCGTTCTTAATTATTGATGTTCCCGCCAGCTGCCAACGCAATCTTCTTCGGGATTGTCATTTGACGGGAACTCCTCCTGCTTTCATCCTTTCATCTGCTTCGCGAATGGGGGGTATAAATCCTATGCTTATTCCCGATCCAGAGTCCCAGGGGCCAGTTGCTCAATCAACGCCGCCATCGATTTCTTCGGCTCGCCCATCGCCGCATTCGAAACGTCCTCCCACGCTTCCCACGTCTCCAACCGCTCGGCATATGCGGAGCGGGCCCTGGGCAGAATAGAAGTGCCTAGCCCGAGTCGCAGCGGCGGATTTTCCGCGTCCACAAGCCTCAGGATGGCTTCTGCCGTCGCCTCCGGATCGCCGCGTTCAACATTCGCCAGATGCGTGAGGAACTGCTTCCGGAATTCCGCGTATGGTTCCAGCGCATCTGCGATCTGTGAGGATTTTCCGAAGTCGGTTGCGTAGGCTCCGGGTTCAACAAGTGTCACCTTCAACCCGAACGCCCTCACCTCCTGCGCGAGGGATTCGTGGAGCGCTTCGACAGCCCATTTCGTCGCGCAATAGAAACCGATGAGCGGCAATGCCGTTATCCCAAGCCCGCTCGAGACGCCGAGAATGTGACCGCTTCCTTGTTTCCGCAACAAAGGCAGAGCCGCTCGCAGCACTCGGACCATGCCGAAGTAGTTGGCATCGAAGAGGCCGCGGATCTGCTCTTCGCTCGCTTCCTCTGTAGCCGCGAACAGGCTCGCGCCGGCATTGTTGACAAGGACGTTCAGCTGGCCGAAGTGCGCGTATGCCCGGTGAACTGCCTGTTCGACCTGCGCGGAGTCGGTGACGTCGAGGGCAAGGGGCAGCACCGCGTCGCCAAATCGTTCCGCGAGATCGGCTACGTCTGCCAGTTTGCGGGCGGTCGCTGTAACCCGATCACCGCGTTTAAGAGCAGCCTCAGCCCAGATGCGGCCGAAGCCGCGCGAGGCGCCGGTGATGAACCATGTCTTTTGCATTTCGATTCCTCCGTGATTGTGGGGTTAGACCTCGGAATAGCGCATGTTCCCGAGATCGGTAAGAAGCGAGGGGCCTGTGGGGTTCCATCCGAGCTTTGCGCGGGTCTGCGCACTGGAGGTCAGAGGGTCCCTCCCGGCGAAGAACCCGAGGAAGCCGAAATGCTCCTGGGCCTGCTCCTGCGAAATGGAAATTACCGACACATTCAGGCCGCGGCCGATAGCGGTGGCGATGTCTTTGAGCGCTACACCTTCTTCGGCGACGGCATGGTAGCGGGCTCCCGCTGTGCCCTTCTCCAGAGCAAGCAGGTAGAGGCGGGCGACATCCGTCACATGCGCGGCAGGCCACCGGTTTTGACCATCGCCGACGTACGCTGAGACTCCCTTTGCGCGGGCTACAGCGATCAGGGGAGTGACGAGGCCCTGCTTTACGGTGTCGTGGACCTGCGGCAAGCGCATCACCGAGACGTGCACTCCACGCTCCATCAGCGCGACAGCAGTCACCTCTGATACACGAGGAAGGGATGGAGAAGAAGGAAGCGGCGGATCATCCTCGGTGGCGGCGCGGCCCTGAGCCACTCCGACTCCGGAGCTGACGATGAACGTACGGCTTGAGCCCTGGAGCACGGCGCCGACGGTCTCAATGGCGCGCTTGTCCAGCTCGCAGCTCTCTGCAAACCTCGTCCAGTCATGCCGGAAAGCGGTGTGGATAACGGCATCCGTCGCGGCTGCTCCGCTGCGCAGACTTTCCAGGTCCTCCAGATCGCCTCGATGCGCCTCGGCGCCGGCGGCTTCAAGTGACTTTGCACCCGCATCCGACCGCGCCATCCCGAGAACCTGATGGCCCGCGCCGATGAGTTCTTTCACGACGGCGGAACCGATGAATCCGGTAGCGCCGGTAACGAATACACGCATATGTGCCTCCCTGATCTGATTCGAGCCAAGATTGACGAAGGGCCGCCGCCTCGACTAAAACGGACACAGCCTCCTAATAAGTATATTACCGGAGGCAGCCTCCGGTTGCAAGAATTTTGGATATGACGAAGAAGCGTTCGACGACCGCCCGGAAACCGCGCACAGACGCGCTGCGCAACCGCGAGCGCATTCTTGAAGTCGCGAAGGCAGCCTTTACCCGACAAGGCGCCAGTGCCAGCTTGGAGGAAATCGCGAAGCAGGCGGGCGTTGGAACAGGTACCCTATATCGCCATTTTCCTACGCGCGATGAATTGATCGAAGGCGTTTACCGGAACGAAGTGGAGAAACTCGCGGCAGCCGCGGCCCGTTTCGCTGAGACCCTGTCCCCTCTCGAAGCTCTTCGAGCCTGGATGCTGCTGCTGGTCGAATACATTGCGGCAAAGCACATCATTGCGCCCGCGCTCAATACCATTGCCGGAGGCCCGTCCCGGCTTCATGAAGGTTCGCGCAGCCTCATCCAGGGCGCGATCGATGGGCTGGTGAAGCGGGCCAAGAGAAATGGCGATCTGCGCAAAGATCTGGATGCATCCGACCTGCTTCGAGCCCTGATCGGCGTCTCCCATGTCGGCTCCGGCGCCGACTGGCAGCAAAGCGCCAGGAGACTGGTAGACATCCTCATCGCAGGCTCACGCCCGCTCAAGTAGACCGCGTCACGGAGCACCTCATCTTCTGCCAGCGGATCTCCATGCCTTCTTCAGAACACTGCGACAGTAAAAGCCAACGGGTCTCGCGCTTTCAATTCGAGCCAGCAGGTCCAAACGCGCATCGAACCTTCGTGCGGAGCGGATCGCTTTCGCAAACGGCGTATTCGGCTTCCGGGAGCAAGATGTTCCTCCGTTACTCCCTTTATCTTCTGCTTTTCCGTAGCGCTGTTTATGCCTCACCGACACATAAACTGACGGTCAAATGAGGGCAATGCCGCCTTGCTCGCCGAATACACACCGAAACCAGGAAAGCGTTTCACCAAAGCAACTGACCGGGTCATGATGATTGATCGGCCATCGTTGACTTTACGAATCGGTTCGTGTGGTATCGGTGTCGATGGGTCAGGGCCTGGGTCTAGCATCCACCTCGGAGGCCCGCGCCAGTGCTTGCGTGTCGATATATTCCCGGATGTTCGTCAATTTGCCATTTCGAACGGCAATGTCGAAGACCCAGTGGTCTTCAAACGCCCTATTCGTCGCTTTGATTTTCCCCGTGGCGACACCGACGACCAGAACCCGGTCGCCCAGCGCTACGAATTCTGGAGGCTTTGGGTATGTCGTTTCTATCTTTTCGGACGCCTTCTTAAGCACATCCGCCAATCCCGCGTGCCCGCGGTGCGTGCCGGCCAGCGGCCAGTCCTCGCCCGGGATGATCCACTCAATATCTTTGGCAACCAACGCCAGCAGACCTTGCTTATCGCGGCTGCCCATTGCTGCGAAGAAATCCTTCACAATCTGGACATTCTCTTGTATGCTCATGTGTCTTCTCCTTTTTATTTTTCGTGGCTTTTCATGTTGAATCTTCGCTCTTCCTC
>JBAWCO010000834.1:0-2592 GCA_049590315.1 Occallatibacter sp.
ACTTGGGAAGGCATGAACACGTCCATGCCAACTTCTCCACCAGAGGAAGCGCTGTAAGTTCTGACCCAAAATCGTCCGCAGCAAACTCATAACATTACTTCGGTTCCTCAAGTCTTCAGATAGACGGTGCGATGAACATCATTAGGAATAACTACGACTGGCTTGTGGTCGAACTGAAGAATCGAATAGCCGCCGTTTGGCGGCAGACTGGGGACACATGACTCTCGCTTTGTTCCAGATTCTCGCAATCGCCGCGATAGTCGTCTACCTTCTACGCTGGAGAGCCGGCGTGCGTCGCCGAAATGCGCAATCGTGGGACTTGCTTCTGGCCCGCCTGCAGCCGGAATGGAGTGCCCGCGAGTTGATCGATCCCTCTTCTAACAAAGGATCGAGCGACACCGCAGCCGAAAAATGGACCCGCATCCTCGGCGCTCATGGCCTCTGGGCAATGTACGAGAACGCCGCCGTCATGATGGAGATCGCCGACTATGCAGCCCGAAACAGCGACTCAATTCCCCGCGAGCTTCTGGCCGACTTGCGCAACGACGCCATGCAGATTCGGGTTTACGTTCTGATAACTCTCGCCAAGTACGCCATCGGTGAAGTCAGCGAAAGTATCGTAATGAACGCGCTTCGCGTCGAGTCTGCCTATGCGGAGATGACGCTGCGGATGACGGACTTGATTCAACAGAATGCTCCGGAAGTCCTTCCGGCATTTGAAGCCGCTATATGATCGTGCAGCACATCCAGCCGCCCCGGCTTCGGGGTCCCCAACGACAGGTCTTGGTCGTTGGGGCCGAGTTTCCGCCTTTGGTGCCTGGGAAAGTGCGAAGTCAACAAACGAATCGTAGTCACCCCTTGGATCTACTTCTCCGGGATCACCACAAACGCCCCCGGAATCTTGGGCCCATCTCCCCCTGCAAACACCGCATGACCCAGCGAAGGAATCCCAGTCTCCCATTTCGGACCCGCCAGATCCGGCATCGGCCTGGCCTGAAACAGCCTCTTGCATTGCTTCGCCGTCCACTTAGCCCATGCCTTCGACTTCTTCCGCCGCGCGCTGTCCGTTGAAATACCCGTCCCCGCATACATCTGCCGGTATAACTTCGAAAGAAACATGAAAGCTACCCGCGAAGTAATATTCGGGCAGCATGCCGATCGCTCCCAGATAGCTCCCCAGTTATAGAACCGGTCCCACACCTTCTGTGTCCGATCCCGTATCTCATCCGAACTCATCGTAGGATGCGGGGTAAACATCTTCGGCCGTACTTCTGTGGGAATCATCCAGTACCGCGTGATCGGCACATCGCCCACCATGGTTGGATGTTGCGCCTGTTCCTTCTCCCATTTCCCAAAGTCCACAGTCCCCGGAAACGGCGTCATCATCACGAACTGAGCAAACGTCACGCCCGCTTTCAGCGCCATCTCCACGGTCGCGTCGAAGGTCGCCGGCTTATCTGAAGGTAATCCAAAGATGAACGAGCCCAGCACATGCACTCCATGCTGCTTGAATGTTTGCAACCGTTTTGCCAGCGCATCGCCCGAGCAGTTCCAGTCCTTGAACACCGCCTTCAGCCCCTCGGGAGTTACCGCTTCCACGCCCACCAGCGCACCTTTGATGTTAGCCTTGCGCATTGCATCCAGATACTCGCCGTCTTCGCCTGCCTCCATCGTGATCTGCGTAAAGAACACCATGTCTTTCGGAAGCTTCGCCAACTCTTCCATTAGTTGGTACCGCTCCTCACGAATCGCAGTCAGCTCTTCTAACTTGGCCGTGTTGTTCTGTTCTCGCGCCAATCGCAAATCCGTCAGCGTTACCGGGTAGAAGTTATCGTCTGCCAGCGCGATAAACCGGAATCCCAATCGCCGCAGCGCAACAATCTCGTCCACCACACTTTGGAATCTCCGCTGTCTGGGCTTCTGTCCATCCGTCCGCCACACCGAGCAAAACGAGCAATGCTTCGGACATCCGCGAATCGTCTGCACTGAGGCCCACATATACTTCTCGGGATTCATCAGGTCCCAGCGCGCAGCCATGAACTGGCTTCCTTCCAGCCGTCCGCCCTCATACACCTTCTCCGGCTTTCCTGCCAGGCAATCCGCAACCACTCTGCCCCAGGCAACGTCGCCGTCGCCCTTCACCACAGCATGTGCTTCTCCCAGTTCCAAAGCCTCTTCGGGAAACAGCGTAGCGTGAATCCCGCCATACACCACCCATGCCCCCCTGCTCCGGGCCATTCGCCCTACGGCATAGCCGCGCAGCGCATTGCCCGTGTGCACGCTCACGCCTACAATGTCACCCGGCTGAATCGTCTCCGGCACAATCTGTTCCAGCGATTCATCCACTAGGATCGGATCGCCCGCCGCTTGCGGCGTCGCTGCCGCAAGCACAAAAAGCCAGCGCGGTGTAATTACCGCTGTACCAAAAGAGTTATCGCTTGGATTGACCAGATGAACGCTCATCAAACAAAAACCTTCCCTCGTGCCAGTGGACTTGCGTTGCGAGTGCTGTGTAAGAGAGCGTTTTGTAGTCGGAAGAGTAAATGCAGACGTATACTTCCGCGTGATCAGCGATAACGCGTATTCTCAGTC
>JBAWCO010000835.1:0-21997 GCA_049590315.1 Occallatibacter sp.
CAGATGAACGACACACATCCTGCCATTTCAGTGGCTGAGTTAATGCGTCTGCTGGTGGATGAGCACCAGATGGAATGGGAAACGGCGTGGTACGTGACGCAGCATACGCTCTCATACACCAACCACACGCTACTGCCGGAGGCGCTTGAACAGTGGCCGAGAAGCTTGTTCGGATCGCTGCTGCCGCGGCATCTGGAAATCGTTGACGAAATCAACCGGCGACATCTCGAAAATGTTCGGCAGAAGTTTCCGGGAGATGAGGACCGCGCCCGCAGGCTATCGCTGATCGATGAGAACGGCGAGAAATATGTACGGATGGCGCACCTGGCTGCACTGGGTAGCCATGCCATCAATGGCGTTGCCGAGTTACATACGGAACTGCTGAAAACTCATGTGCTGCGCGATTTCTATGAACTGACGCCTGAGAAATTCTCGAACAAGACCAACGGAGTGACGCCGCGGCGGTGGATGGTTCTGGCGAACCCGGGGCTCACCCGCCTGCTGACGACGCGGCTCGGATCGGGGTGGATTCATGATCTCGATAAACTGCGCAGGCTGGAGCCGTTTGCCGACGACCGCGAATTGCACGAGGAATGGAGAACGATCAAACTCCAGAACAAGGAACGGCTTGCGGAGTACATCCAAAACCGACTCGGAATCGCTGTTGATCCGGCCTCGATGTTCGACGTTCTAGCCAAGCGCCTGCATGAGTATAAGCGGCAGCACCTGCAGATTCTGCACATTCTTACGCTTTACAAGCGGATACAGCGCGACCCGTCCTGCGAGATTGTGCCACGCACATTTCTCTTCGGCGGAAAGGCTGCGCCCGGATACCGGATGGCGAAGCTGATCATCAAGCTCATTCACTCCGTGGGCGAGGCGGTGAATGCCGATCCACTGGTGCGGGGAAGGCTGAAGGTGGTCTTTCTTCCTGATTACAGCGTGAAGCTTGGACAACGCGTGTACCCTGCTGCCGACCTGAGCGAGCAGATTTCGCTGGCCGGCAAGGAAGCGTCGGGCACCGGCAACATGAAGTTCGCCATGAATGGCGCGCTGACCATCGGCACGCTGGACGGCGCGAACATCGAGATTCGCGAAGAAGTGGGCGCGGAGAATTTCTTCCTCTTCGGGTTGACGACGCCGGAGGTGGAGCGGCAAAAGCGCGAGGGTTACCATCCGCGCGGGATCTACGACTCGAACGCAGAATTGCGCGAAGTACTCGATGCTCTTTCAAACGGCGAATTCTCTCACGGGGACAGGAGCCTGTTTGAGCCGCTTGTCAGTTCCCTGCTGAACGGCGACGAGTACATGCTGCTGGCGGATTACCAGGCTTACATCGACTGCCAGGATCGCGTGAGCTTGGCCTATAAGAATCCCGAAGAGTGGACGCGGATGTCGATCCTGAATGTGGCGCGGATTGGGAAGTTTTCGTCCGACAGGTCGATTCGGGATTACTGTGCGGATATCTGGAAGACCTGGCCGGTGAAGATCGAGGTTTAGAGAGATATTACAACCCGCTTATGTGCACTGCCGCGGTTTCATTTTCGCTTCCAGCGCACACATGCACTAACAGCCGCGTTGATTTAACAACGGGCTAGGAGCCGCCTCCGGGCGAGCACGCCATAAGCACGCGTGACCCCGGCGAAAACCTCTCTTGTCCTCGTAGGGACGACAAACCGTTCGAGCTGAACCCAGCAACGGAAATCGGCTTCAAGGTTCTACAACCTTGATATGCCATTTCAACTACTCTTGAGTTTTGCCCGGTTGGTCGGCATTCCAAACATAACTCCATTCGCGGTTATCTCTGGACGTCGGTGGCAGACCAAGCTCCGCCAGAGCGTTGTTCAAACTCATACACAATTTCAAGAGGGTGAGCGAAAATGGTTCGCAACGAATTGCCACGTTCGAAATGGCAAAGTGTTGAATTGACCCATTATGTTTCAATAAAAGACCAGACAGGTAAGTCTTGCTTTCATTGGTCGATCGAGGTTTACCTCTCGAACAAACGGATTCGCAGGACGGAAATCTTCATGACGAATGCACCGAAACGCCGAGAACCACGCTGGCCTGCAATGCTCGCTCTGCTAGCGGTGGGCGGATTGCGCCTGGCCCTGCCAGAATCTTTATCGGTGGGTCCTGATTGGCTGCTGATTACTGTTGTTGGAGTCCTGTTGGTTCCAACGGTATGGGCACGCCTGCGCGGATTGGACGCTCTCAATCAGATTCTGGGTTATTTGTTGACGTCAATTGTGACAATCGACATGATCTGGTCCCTTGGCTTGCTGGTGGCGGCGCTGCCTTCGCATAAGGAATCGCCCCAGGACATGTTGCGCTCCGCAGCCGCCCTGTGGATCGCGAATATTCTCGTATTCGCATCCTGGTACTGGCGGCTTGATGCTGGAGGCCCGCGTGCGCGTGAGTTGCGCGGCGTCCATACCGATGGAGCGTTTCTGTTTCCGCAAATGACACTTGGGCCTCAGGAGAAGCGTGAGATGCAGGAAGAATCCTGGAGTCCGGGGTTCGTGGATTACTTGTTTCTCGCATTCAACACGAGCACTGCATTTTCTCCGACTGACTCTCCGGTTCTGTCGGCGTGGGCGAAGGTTCTGATGATGATTCAGGCGCTCATCTCGTTCGCTACCGTGGCCTTGTTAGCGGCGCGGGCGGTGAACATTCTTTAGGAATGACCATGCGCGTTGCTGGATTGAGCGATCCCGTTCATCGCGATGAAGCTGCGATGAATTGCCGGCACAGGGTTGCGGTTCCACTTCAGGTCGAGATTCAATCTGGGTTCTGATTTGAAAGAGAGTGACTCAAATCACGGCGTGAAGCGCATCAGAGATTCACACTAGCCAAATAAACCACTAGAACGATGTGGTTCGACCGGGACATAGAGCACTTTCGGAATTAATGTGGCGCTCTTGGCTGCATTGAAAGGTACCCCTTTCTAGAGACAGGCACTTGAGCGTGAGGCTTCGATCTGGTGCAATTCCGAAACTGCTGTGACCGGCGAATGAAGTGATGGCTTTTTCCCGTTGATCTGTAGAGATGAATTTTATGGGGAAGCTCCCGACGGAGGATTGCCATGTCCACTGATTTACTCGACGAGGTCTCAAAAAGCCCCGCCACACGCTACACGCAGGAGAAACAGGCACAGATGCTTGCGGCTATGGTGGAAGAACTGGCCAGCTTGCGCTTCTCGATCATTCTCACGTCGAGATGGGATGCATCGGCCACGGTGGATGCGGGCCGTCGCAATGAATTGCGGGCTGAGCTTAAAGGACTTCGTCGTCACTACTCTGAGAAGATCGACGAGATTGCTATGACCTTCGGGGTGCAGAATGCGATGAAGGCGAAAGAAAATGTTGAACGGACCATCGCCGTTCCGCTTGGGTTGATGCCTCCGGCTGCGCCGAGCGACGACAGCGAACTCTACTTCTAAAGTGTGAACGAAGTTGTCCCCTCAGCAGATCAAGTGGGATCGCGCGATCCCACTCATTGCTATAAAGCTGCGATGAATGAGGCACAAGGTGATTTCACACGGCGATCCGAAGCGCTCTAGCTGAAGCCCAGCACTGGATGCGGTGTGTACGGCTCCTCCAGCGAAGTGATTTCCTCGGGCGTGAGTTTCAAGGAGAGAGCGGCTACGGCATCCTGAAGATGGTGGGGCTTGGTGGCTCCGACAATTGGCGCGGTAATCAATGGCTTGCTGAGCAGCCACGCGAGAGCGAGCTGCGCCATGGGCACGCCGCGCTTCCCGGCAATCTCAGCGAGGCGGTCAACGACTTGTTTGTCGGCTTCTTCGGTCTTCGAGTACATCCAGTTGCCAAATTTGTCCGTTTCAAAACGTTTGGTGGTTTCACTCTGCCAGGGGCGGGTGAGACGGCCGCGGGCCAGAGGGCTCCAGGGAATGACGCCGATACCTTCTGACTGACAAACTCCGAGCATCTCCCGTTCCTCTTCGCGATAGAGAAGGTTCAAATGATTCTGCATGGAAACAAAACGCGTCCAGCCGTGCAGATCGGCTAGATAGAGCGCTTTGGTGAATTGCCACGCGTACATAGACGAAGCGCCAATGTAGCGAACCTTGCCGGCTTTAACAACATCGTGCAGAGCCTCGAGCGTTTCCTCAATGGGCGTCTCGTAGTCCCATCGATGAATTTGGTAGAGGTCGACGTAGTCGGTTTGAAGACGCTGGAGGCTTTGGTCGAGTTCGTAGAAGATCGCTTTGCGCGAAAGACCTTTGCCGTTGGGTTCGTCGCGCATCACGCCCTGAAGCTTGGTGGCGATGACCATGGCTTCGCGGCGCGTGTTCGCTTTCAGGAAGCGCCCAACCACCAACTCGCTGTCTCCGCTGGAATATACATTGGCTGTATCGAAAAAGTTGATGCCGAGATCGAGAGCCTGGCGAAGAAACGGCTGACTCTGTTCTTCATTCAGAGTCCAGGCATGCCGACCGGCCTTTGGCTCGCCTGTGGCCGGCGACCCGTAGGTCATGCAGCCAAGACAGATGCGGGAAACCTTGAGTCCAGTCTTGCCAAGATTGACGTAGTCCATTGTTTCTCCTCTGAGTTGGGAATGGCGGGTTAACTCAGGCCATGGTGCCCGTGAAAATGACTGCTGCCCTTTGATAAGACTGGATTGCGGGAGGGAAAGATGCAGCGCTTTCGCCAGTGGCTCATCTAAATAGCCATGAGCAATGGGTTGGCGGTTTCAGTACTGGACCTGGTGGGCATGCACACTGGCGAGTCCGCGGGGAGCGCGATTGCGCGTTCAGTGGACCTGGCGCAACATGTGGAACAACTGGGATACAAACGTTATTGGCTGGCAGAGCACCATGCCATTCACGGACTAGCCTGCTCGGCCACGTCCGTACTAATTGGGCATGTGGCGGGAGCTACCAAGACGATACGCGTTGGAAGCGGCGGCGTGATGCTGCCCAACCACGCGCCACTCGTGGTGGCGGAGCAGTTCGGAACGCTGGAGGCTCTGTATCCGGGGCGAATCGACCTGGGGCTGGGACGTGCGCCGGGGGGCGACTTCTACACCATGCGGGCATTGCGGCGCGATTCTAAACAGAGTGGGGATGATTTCCCGGAATTGCTGGAGGAATTACAGACCTACCTTGGCCCGGAGAGACCGGGGCAGGTGGTGAAGGCGATTCCCGGACAGGGCAGCAATGTGCCGATCACGCTGCTGGGTTCGAGTGGCTTCAGTGCACAACTGGCGGGGCGGCTGGGATTGCCTTTTGCCTTTGCAGCGCACTTTGCGCCGGAGTATTTGTACGCGGCGGCAGAAATGTACCACGAGCAGTTCCGACCCAGCGCGGTGTTGCAGAAGCCGTACTTCATGGTCGGGGTGCAGATCATTGCGGCCGAGACCGATGCGGCGGCGCGGCGATTATTCACGACCCCACAACAAAGGTTTCTACGATTGATACGGAATCAGCCGGTGGAGCTGTTGCCTCCGGTGGATTCAATGGAGCCGCTCTGGACCCAACGCGAGCGGGAAGCTGTAGAGAACCGGCTCGGAGCAGCGATTGTCGGATCCGATGCCACGGTCAAAGCGAAGATGGCGAAACTGGTCAGCGAGACAGAAGCTGAAGAGTTGATTGTGGTCACGGACACCTACGAGCACCAGGACCGGCTTGAGTCGTACCGGCGCGTGGCAGCAATTGCGGCGACCCTGGAGGCTGCTCCAGCTCTTCGCGCAAAAGCCTGAGCAAAAGTCGGCGGATTTCATTCTTCAGTTGTTGCGCAGAGCCACCATCGGGTTGATATGCGAAGCTCTGCGCGCCGGAATGTAGCCGGCCAGCAAAGCTACCGCGCCAAGAAGAATGGCCATCGCCACAAAGGTAAGCGGGTCGTTGGGCGCGGTATCAAAGAGCAACGCAGCAATAGCGCCGGACACAAACAGAGACGCGACGGCGCCAGCGGCGATTCCAATGAGAGCAAGGCGCATGGTGCGGGCGATGACACTGCCTTGCACCTGTGCCATGGTGGCGCCAAGAGCCATGCGGACGCCGATTTCCTGAGTGCGCTGCGTAACGGAGTAAGAGATCACGCCGTAGATGCCGAGGGCGGCCAGGAAAATGCCGAGCGCTGCGAATGCGGCGACCAGGAGCATGAAGAAACGGCGCGGCGAGTTGGCGTGGTTTACAAGCGTCTGGAGAGGCTTGAACTCCGCGATGGGCTGCTTGGGGTTGATATCGCGCAAGGTGCTGAGCACGCTGCCGGCGAGGACCGCGGGCGGAAGCGTGGTGCGCATGACGAGTTGCGCACCGGTCGGGCTCGCCTGCATTGCGGGGTAGTAGATTTGCCAGCCGGTGTCTCCCTCGGTGCTTTCCTCGTGGACGTCGTCAACGATGCCGACGACGCGCGAGCCGTCACCGCCGGTGTCAAGCATCTGGCCAACGGCGTCTCCGTTAGGCCATTGAGCGAACTTGGAGAGGTAGTTGGCGAAAGCCTTATCGATCATCACGACGCTCGGGCTCTTGGGTCCGTCGTTCCAGGTGAAGTCGCGACCGCGAATTGCGGTGCCCATGGCGTGCAGATAACCAGGCGTGACGACGTAAACCAGCGGGCTATCGGGGACCTTGTCGGGCCTTTTTAGTCCTTTGGGCCAGGGCGTACCCCAGGCGCGATTGCCGCCGAGGGGCAAGTAGTCAGAAATGCCTGTAGCCTCGACGCCGGGAATCGCGCCAACGCGGGAGAGGACCTGCTGGAAAATGGCGATGCGCTTTTGAGTGCTGGCGTCGTTGGTGGCAGCAGAGTCGTCATATTCCACCTTGACCGCGGCGGCGCGCTCGGGCTGGAAGCCCAGATCGACATCGAGCACACGGAGGAAGCTGCGCAACAGCAGGCCGGCGCCGACAAGAAGCACGCAAGCGAGAGCTACTTCCGAGACGACGAGGATGGAGCGGATGCGGTCGTGCTTGCGGCTTTGCCCTGAGCCAGGGCCGGAGTCCTTGAGGGACTCGTGAAGATTGCCACCGGCCATGCGGAGGCCGGGGACGAGGCCGAAGAGGACAGCCGCGGAAACGGCGATCAGAAGCGTCCACGCCAAAGCTGCACCGTCAATGCGCAAGGTACTCAGAAGGGGTAGCGCGATGGCCCCCTGATGCGCCAACCAGGAGACGAGGAGATAGGCGAAGCCGAGACCCAGGATGGCGCCGGAAAGCGAGAGGACAAGGCTCTCAGTAAGAAGCTGGCGCACGATGCGGAAGCGGCTCGCGCCGAGAGCGCCGCGCATGGCAAACTCCTTGGAGCGGGAAGCGGCGCGGGCCAGCAACAGGTTGGATAGGTTCACACAGGCGATGAGCAGAATCATGCCGACAGCGGACCACAGCACGATGAGCGAACGGCGCAGTTTGCCGCTGATGTAGTCCTTGAGTGGTACCGGAACGACCCCGCCTTCCCCGTTGTGCCGGGCATAGCTCCCGCAGGACCGGGGTTGATTGTTGTTCCAGCACATGTGCGGTGCAGCGGTGGCGGCATCGTCCTGCGCCTGGGCAAGCGTAACTCCGGGCTTGAGACGGCCAACCATCGTGATGATGTTTCCCCAATTGCGTGGCGGTCCGTAGAGGCTGAGGGGCGTGATGGCGTCAACTTTTGCACCGGGAGAAAAGACCGCACCGAAATCGAAGCTCCGGGGAAGCACACCGATGACGGTGGTTTGGTGGCCATTCATGTCGAACGCTTTGCCGACAATGTCCGGGTCGGCATTGAACTGCGTCTTCCACCAGGCGTCGGTGAGGAGCACAACGGGTGCCGCGCCGTTGAGCGCGTCTTCAGGCCGGAAGGTGCGGCCCATGGCCGGTTGTATACCGAGAAGCTGAAAGAAGTTTGCAATGACGTCGATGCTGGTGGCGGGAATGGGCGCGCCGCCGCGGTTGAGGCTGAGATTGCCGGTGCCGGAGAAGGCGAAGTAGCCCGTCACGTCTTGAAACGTGTGGCTATACATGCGGAATTCGTCATAGGCGTCCGTGGAATAGGTGGCGCATGAGAGGCCGCACTTGGTCGGTGGAGGAGCGATCCAGACAAGACGGTCGGCGTTCTCGAAAGGCAGGGGCCGCAGGAGCAGCGTGTTGACTACGCTGAAGACGGCGATGTTGGCGCCTATGCCGAGGGCGAGGATGAGGATGGCGACAACCGTGAAACTGCGATCACGGCCGAGGGTGCGGAAGGTGTACTTCAGGTCCTGGAGAAGAATGTCGAGTCTCATAAGTCCTCTCGCTTCGCGGTGCTTGAATTTTGCGGTGTCGACGGCGCCGAAATGAATCAGCGCCTGGCGGCGGGCTTCCAAGGGAGTGAGGCCGCGCTGGATGTTCTCGGCGATTGCGAACTCGATGTGGGACGCGATTTCGGCTTCGAGGTCGGCATCAAGCTTCGGCTTGCGGAAAAATGAAAAAATGCGGGCGAGGCCGCGGCGAGGGGCGCTCATTAGAGCTTGCCCTCAGGGGACATGGAGAGGACGCGGCCCATCACGTCGGACAAGCGCTGCCAGTAGGCGGCGTCTTTCTCCAGTTGCTTACGGCCGGTGCGGGTGATGGAGTAAAACTTGGCCTTGCGGTTGTTGTCGGAGGTGCCCCATTCGGCGGCGATCCATCCGCGCTGCTGAAGACGGACGAGGGAGGCGTAGATGGTGCCCTGGTTGAGCAGGACTTCGTCTTCGCTGGCTTGCTCAATGCGGCGGGCAATGCCGTAGCCGTGCTGCGCGCCCATGGCGGCCAGGGTTTGCAAGACCATCAGGTCGAGGGTGCCTTGTAACAAATCAAGTTTGGATTCGCCCACTGCTGCGCTCCTGTGTGGATGCCACATCAGTATGACGCATTTCCTGTGGGGATGTCACAGGAAAAATTCAGGGGCGCGGCGGCCTCCCATGTCTCAGAATCGAGACGTGGGAGGCCCGATCATCTTGCGTCAGCTAGACCCGGGCACCCAGCGCTCTGGAGGCAGAGGCGCTTAGCTTGTAAACGCAGCAATTGAGGACAGTGCCAGGGCCGCTAAGACCGTCTTCTACATCTTTACTCAGTTCCCTTGTGCATTTGCGGCCACCACGTGTTGCGTGTCTTTCACCTTATCTGTCGCCAGCGGTTTCAATTGCTTAATTTCGTAAGCGCCCTGCTCCGGCGCAACGGAAACCAATCGGCCATGCCCCTTCATCATTCCGGCCACCAGCTCCACTCGGATGTAATAGTCGTGCCCTCCCGCCAGATCTTGGTCAATGCCAGACTGTTTATCGTTCGAGTGGAAGACATGCTTGCCGGGAGAAAGCTTCGCAACAAAGAACTTGCCGTTGTCCATGCGCGCAAGCTCCGTTTCATCACAGTACACAGAAGGGGAAAGGGCGCTTCCCACATACTGCTTGTAGCGATAGATGTAAACGGTGGCTTGGGAGTCCTTGCTCGCGGATGCGGCAGTGCTTTCCGCCGGTGTTGTTGTAGTTTGCGGCTGCTGCGCCTGTGCAAATGAACACAAAAAAGCCAGGCATAGAAAGGCTTTCACGATTGAGAATTTCATGCGTACTCTCTCCTGTCGCGTTCTGAGCGCTATGAAGTCGAAACTTCATCCATGATGGGATTGATACAGCCGATTATAAGGAACTTCTCCGAAGCCGCGTAAAGAATGATCACGGTACTATAGGGGGATCAGCTCTGCAGGCCTGGTGCGATATTCTGGGGTTTGGGGATCGGCTTCCCTTCCCTGCCGGGTGAATCTCTTGATCGTCGAGATTGAAAAGCTGACAAAGGTCTACGAGTCGAAGTTGCGCGTGGTGGCGGTGGACGAGATTGACCTGGAGCTGAAGCAGGGTGAGATTTTTGGACTGCTGGGGCCGAACGGCGCGGGCAAGACGACGACCATCTCTATTGCGACTACGCGGACGCTGCCTACGAGCGGGACCGTGCGGATTAACGGCGTCGATGCGGTGAAGCATCCCGCGCATGCCCGGCGATCGATTGGGGTGGTGCCGCAGTTCAATACGCTGGACCGCTCGCTTTCAGTTTACGAGAACCTCTACTTCCATTGCCGCTATTTTGGATTCAGCCATGGGCATGCCAAGGCACGCTCGCTGGAGTTGTTGGAGCAATTTCTTCTGACTGAACGGAAGGATGTTTATCCACAGGCGCTTTCCGGTGGGCTGGCGCAGAGAGTGCAGATTGCGCGGGCAATTGCGCACAGGCCTACGGTTTTGTTTTTGGATGAGCCATCGGCAGGCCTTGATCCGCAGAGCCGGATGGCGATGTGGGGGGCGGTCGGTAAACTGCGCAAAGAAGGCATCACCGTGCTGCTTACAACACACTACATGGAAGAAGCCGACTCACTGAGCGACCGGGTGGCGATCATCGATTACGGTCGCGTGCTCGCGCTGGGATCACCGGGGAAGCTCAAATCCACTTTCGGCGCACAGAATATCTTCGACCTCAAACTCAAATCGCATGAAGGACTCGATACGGTCGTGACTACGCTAAAAGCGCGAAGCGATGTAACCAGCGCGGAGGCGACTGCCGACGGGCTCCGGGTGATCGCCGACACCTCCGAGGGAGTGCTGCCCGACCTGGTGCAGGCGACAGCGCGCTTCGGACTGAGGGACTTGAAGATCACCGAACCGAGCCTGGAAACAGTCTTCATCAAATTGACGGGGAGGGACCTGCGTGAGTAGCGCCTCCAATCGCAGTGCGGCGCTGCGGGCCGTGATCGATCGCAGTTTGAGGCTTCGTGGCTCCGGTCGCGCGAGCCTCGTAATCTTTCTGAAGACGTTTCCGAGTCTGCTTTTGCGCGACCTGGAAGTGCTGACGGGCGAATTGGGGCACCGCAATTCCGTCGACCCCACCTCCGACGGGCTCGGCCCCCTCGATCCTGGTTCGGGCGATCCCGGCTCAGCAATCTTTCTGAAGGCGTTTTATGGGCTTTTTTTGCGGGATTTTCGCGTGCTGACGCGCGAGATTGCTCCGTTTCTGCTGCGTGTGGGGATGCAGCCGCTGCTTTTTCTGTTTGTGTTCACATTCATTTTGCCGCGCATGGGCGGGGGCAATCCGATGGCGGGCGGTGGTGGCGTGGACTTCGGCACCATCATTCTGCCGGGGCTGATGGCTGTCGCGATTATGTTCTCCGGAATTGCGGCGGTAGCGCTGCCGCTGTCGAGCGAGTTTGGTATTACGCGCGAAATTGACGACCGGGTGATGTGCCCGCTGCCGCTGTGGGCCGTGGCGCTGGAGAAGGTCTGCTTCAGCGCGATGCAGAGCATTGTGGCCGCGCTGCTGGTGATTCCGATGGCTTACTACATTCCCGCCGTGCCGGTGCATGCCGACATCGCAAACTGGTTTCTACTCGCGCTGGTGCTGGTGCTGGCGAGTTTGCTGGCCGGGTCGTTGGGGCTGGTGATTGGATCGACGGTAAGCCCGAAACACATAGGGCTGGTGTTTTCAATCATCGTGGTGCCGATCACGTTTCTGGGTTGTGTCTACTACCCGTGGGCCTACCTGGAGAAGATCCGCTGGCTGCAGGTGGGCGTGCTGTTCAACCCCATTGTCTACATGAGTGAGGGCTTGCGCGCCTCGGTAACCCCGAGCGTTCAGCATATGCCGTGGTGGGCGATCCTGGTAGCGCTGGTTTTCTTCACGGCCGCGTTGGGACGGTTGGGATTTCGTGGATTTTTGCGGAGAGTCGTGTCTTAAATACAGGCCATCTGAATTCACCGGGGCGTTATTTACCACGGCCGCAGGATCTTGATTGAGCCCCGGACAACCTGGGATTCGACGGATGTTTACATAACTCTCATACGATAGGGCTTCCTTCCATAGGGCTGCACGCGTCAAAATAGATAAAGCTGGATACAGAAGCATCGTCCCCCGAAAGCAGCTACTAGACTTGCCGCACATTCCACAATGCGTACAGAAGGGATCGAACGCTTGCCGCGGGCGGCAATGCGAGCGGCGCCCCAGTTGGCGGGCGACTTTGCCGCTGCGGATGCTCGCGGTTCTGCTTGCACCGATGCTTCTGGCGGCGGTGGGTTGCGGGGTTGGGAGCGTGACCGCGGCTCCGTCTAACGGCGCCTTCTCCATATCACCCGGCACAGGCCAGCTTGATACCAACTGCACAGGGTGCAATGCGACCGGCGTGCAAGGCAAAGCCGCTGAGCAGTTTTCCGCAACGCTCACGGGCGGAGGCGCGGCGGGCGTGACATGGTCCGTCTCCGGCGGGGATGCAAATAGCGGACCGGGGAGCATCAGCGCGAACGGACAGTACACGCCGCCCGGCTACCTGACAGCGGACCACGTGCAGGTGGTGGTGACGGCGACTCTCGGGGCTAACAAGGCTACTGCCGTCTTGACGGTGACGCCGGGATTTCTGCAACCGCTGACGCCGGAGAATGCGGCGCTTGGCGCGAATGGACAGATGACCATCACCGGCTACCTGGCTGAAGCAGGCGGGACGCTCGGCATCAACTACACGCTCGCCGGTACAGCAACGGGGGGGAGCGGCGGACAAGGTTCGTTGGGCTCGACCTACTGCCAGAGCAGCACGGAGGCGTTTACGTTCTGCACCGTAACTTACACGGCGCCGCCAACTGTCTCGTCTACGGGCACAACCTATATTGTGGGCACCATCGGCAGCTTGTCCTCAATGACGTCGTCGCTGGTGCTTTTGAATTCAGCAGGGGTTGCGAGCAATCCCTCAATGCACCAGGCGCAGATGACCACGCCGGTTTCGCTGGGCAGCTCGGGCGGCAATAACGGCGACTACGACGCGCATGGAAACCAGATTGTCGATTGCTGCGGAGGCACGCTGGGCTCGCTGATCCAGGACACGAATAATCACCAATACCTGCTGAGCAATAACCACGTGCTGGCACGCAGCGACCATGCAAGCCCAGGCGACATGATTGTGCAGCCGGGACTGATCGACAACAACTGCACGCCCTACGGCGACGGGGCGGGCACCTCGCCCGTGGGTTCGCTGACTGGCTGGCTCGCCCTGAGTTCAAGCGCGACCAACGCGGATGCAGCGATTGCGCAGGTGGACTCCGGCACAGTGAGCACGACGGGGAGCATTCTTGAACTGGGCGCGCGCCAGCCTGACGGAACTCTGGCGGCCGCACCTCCGGGCATAAGCTCAACCGGCGGAAAAGGTGAAACGGCGACACTGGATTTGACGGTGGCCAAAAGCGGACGGACGACGGGGCTGACCTGCGGGAGTGTTTCCGCGTTGGACGTCGATGTAAATGTGGACTACTACCGGGATTGCTCAGAAACCAAGCCTTACCTGACCAAGAGCTATACAAACCAGTTGGCGATCAGCGGGAATCAATTCAGCGATGCGGGAGACTCAGGGGCGCTGGTGGTAGATGCCGGCAACGCTGAACCCGTGGGGTTGTTTTTTGCGGGTGGAACCGATGCTTCGGGCGTGAGCCAGGGCCTGGCCAACCCCGCGCCGGATGTGCTGAACGAATTGACCGCGCAGTTGGGCGGCGGCACTAGCTATACCTTCGTGGGCGCAGCCGACCACCAGGTTAGCTGTTTGAGCTACGGGGACAGCACAGTGGGCGCGGCGCAGGCACGAGGGCTCAGTGGTGAGGAAACGACGCGCGCACAGCAGGCTTTGTCGCAGGCACGCATGTTGGTGAACCGCACCACTGGGATACTAGGCGTCGCTACGGGCAAAAGCAGCGACCATGCCGGCGAGGGCGCGGTGATTGTCTACGTGGACGAGAACATGACGGTGCCTGCGCCCGCGACCGTGGACGGCATCCGCACCGTGGTGGTTCCCACGAACGCGCGTGCTGTTGCTGTTGGCTCGGCGCCGCTCACTCCGTTTGAAGCTGCTGTTGCGCCGCTGCAGCCCGCAGTGCTCAACGCGGCAATCGCCATCAAGCAGCAGATAGCGCAACGGCTGATGAGGCAGAATCCGGCATTCTTCGGAGTGGGCGTGGGCCAGAGCCTGGACAATCCGAAAGATGCGGCGCTGGTAATTTATGTGGACCGGAAACGGGTTCCGGCGCAACTACCAGCCACGGTGGACGGGCTGCGCACACGGTACGTAGTAATGGACCGGATGCACGTGACGCGGTCGTATGCGACGGGGTTGCAAGCGCGGAGCCGTTGCATGCTGCCAGAGACAACGGGCGGCTTCGATCCGTTGAGCTTGGTGAAGCCGCGGAGTTTGGGGCTCAGGTAGCTCCCTTCATCCGCGGCTGCGTTCGCGCCGGTCTAACCGGCAACTCCCTTATGGCCCAACCAACAGCGCAGATACGCGACCTGGCCTACGTGATAGGCCTCGTGAAATGCTAGAAACGCGACCATTCCGCTGATTTTCCCATCGAAGCTGGGCGACTTCTCAGGGACTGCTGAGGAGAGCACTTCATCAGTCGCTTCATCCAACGCGGTGGTAAGGCGAGCCTTGGCATCGTTCCAGGCAAGAACGATCTCTTCCGGCGAGGGGTACTCGGCTGGCGCGGCCGGCGCCGCTCCGCGCGCGAAGAGCGATAGCCACGGTCTGGACCACGTTATGCCGAGGTATTTGAGGGCCGATGATCGCGCCCACACGACGTGACCGGCAATCCAGAGCATGGAGTTTGAGGTGGCGTTGGGGCGGCTTTGCCACTCGTCTAGAGTCAAGCCTTCAAAACTCTTGGAAAGCATTCTCGCGTTCTGCTGGTAGATGCTGGCGGCAGTGGATAATTCTGCAGTGACTGGCATATTGGTGACTCTCCTGTCTGGGGGCTGATGATGAAGGCTAAGGTATCAGGACCGGTTGGCGCTGTTGGATTCGCTTTCAAGACGTCGTTTGAGACTGGTCAGATTTGTGTGCCAAAAAACTCGGTACTCTTCAATCCAGGCCGCAATGTCGCGCAGCGGTTCGGGCTCCAGATAGTAGCGGCGCTCGCGACCGCAGCGACGCTCGCGCACCAGGTGCGCGGTGCGCAACACACGGAGATGTTTGCTGATGGCGGGGCGGCTCTGACTGAAATCGGATGCAAGCGCGTTCACGGGCACGGGGCCGCTTCGGAGGCGGTCGAGGATAGCTCGCCGCGTGGGGTCTGCAATGGCGCGGTAAACATCAGGCGGGAGTGAAAGCTGTTTGACGCGGGGACGCGTAACCATAGGGTTACGTAATAATCCCACTGCCACCGCGTGTTGTCAAGGCCGATTAGAAACGAAGGAGCGAGACGGGTGCTCCCGCCTCGCTCCTGTTTCTTGTAGCCGAACCTTGTTTCGAACCGATGACGGTCAATTGACCGGACAAGCCTTGCCGTCACGCAGACTCTGGTTGATGATGGAACGGATCTTGCGGTCGGCTTCTTCCGCCAGCTTGCCTTGTTTCTCACCCAAGCGGCCCTGTTCCTCGCCTAGCTTGCCTTGCTGCTCGCCTAACCTGCCCTGTAACTCGCCGAACTTACCCTGCCGTTCACCCATTTCACCTTGCAGGTCGCCCAACTTGGCCTGGACTTCGGCGATCTTAGCTTCGGCCTCGGCCAGCTCTTCCTGGCTCACCCTGCTGCCCATTTTGGTCTGCAGCTTGGCGATGGCGGCGTTCAATGCAGCCATTTGTTTGGAGAGGTCGGGGAGTCGAATGTTGACTGATTCTTGCTGATTGCCGAGCCCTTCCTGTTGCTTGCCGAGTTCCTCCTGTTGGCGGCCGAGCTCTTCCTGCAGCTTACCAAGCGCCTCCATGGGTGCGTACATGGCCTGAATCTGAGAGACCGTGGCTGGGTCGTCAATGAAATACGACTTGCCGTCGCGGGTGAACCAGAGGAACTTTTCGTTCGTCAACTTCCAGACCTTGTTGATGCTGTCCCGCGTGCCGTTGTGCCAGTCGCCGGAAAACGTCAAGATGCGACGATCACTGGGATCTGTAACCAGGGCCCAGGAGTTGCCATCGTCGGTGTAGGAATAGGCATAGCCCTTGCTCACCCAGGTGCTTTGGCCGCGGGACGCGTAGTTGGTATTTGTATTTGTGTTGGTGTTGGTATTGGTGACCGTTCCGTCGCGGGTGATGGTCATGGTGCGACCGTCGCCGACAACGATTGCACCGGCACCGACCGGAGGCTCGGGTGGAGTGGGCGCGGCTGGCTCAACAGCAGGAGCGCTGGGTGCAGATGGTGAAGATGGTGCGGCCTGATCGGCAGGCGCCGAGGGCATGACGGGATCAGCCGGAGCGGCGATGTCGATTTGGCTCGGCGCGGCTGGAGCTGAAGGCGGATTGGGAGCTGCCGCAGGCGTGGGTGGCGCAGGCATGACGGGCGCGGATTGACCAGCGGCCGCAGCTTCCACGCGAACCAGCGTAGTGCCGGCGAAAAGCGCTATCGGAACCAGTAGCAATACCAGGAGCATGCGACGGCGGCTGCCTGCAAAGGCCTGGCGGAAACGGGATTCGTCGAGGAAGCGTTCGATGCGATGGGAGAGATTGCTGCTGCGTGCCATGGCGACTCCTAAAACCGTTGGGCGCGGCAAGGCCGCGAATTCAAGCAAGACCTGAGCGTAGGAGGTGCGGCTTGCAGCCTCTTTGAGCCCGGCACGATCGCTGATGGCTTCACTCAGATCGGAGAGCTTGCGCTTGAGCCACCAACCCAACGGGCTGAACCAGAAGGCGGCGGTGTAAAAGCTGGCAAGCAGTTGCAGATAGAAATCTCCCTGACGGACGTGGGCGCGCTCGTGCGCCAGAACGATGCGCAGCTTCTCGCGGTCCCAGTTGAGACAGTCCGCAGGCAGAAGCACGCCGGAACCGATGGTGACTGGGGAGGAGATGGCAAAGCTGAAACGCAGGTGCAAACCGAGGGCTGGATTCTGCTCGGGATTCTCGCCCAGGTCGGCCTCATAGGGCGCGGCGGCGAACCAAAGCCGGATTGCCATGGCAAGTCCATAGACGATGCGGATGAGCAGGACAGTGCAGACACCTAGATAGAGGAGCGCAGCTAGGATTTCCGGGCGCAATAGACGTGTTGTTTCGGGCGGCGTGGCTGATTTGGCGAGGATTAGAGTGGCTGGGGATTGGGCTTGTGTGGGTTGAGTTTCCTCAAGACGCGCATCGGGAGACAATTCGAGCGGCGTCGTTGAAAGACCCGGCGCAAGGGCGAGATGTGCGGCATGCGGTTTGGGCCGAGACACTACCATCGTCGTTGTCGATGGGATGGGCAATTCAGCGACGGGCGCGGAGAGGACGACAGTCTCTGGAACTGGGGAAGACTTCGGCGTCATGGGCCACCAGGTGGCGGGCACCCTGACAGTGAGAGAAGAAGGCAAAACCTGCCAGCGCATCAACTGCGGCATGGCCACAGCGCATGCCAGTACCAAACCCCAGGCGATCTTCTGCGCGAGCACATTGCCGACTCGGAAGAGGCGCAGGCCGATACCTACGGTGAGCGCCACGACGAGCGCCCGCAACGCAGCTTCAATCAGAATGATCATGGTTTTCCCCCTTTTGCCCGCCCTGCGGACTCTTTGGGATCAACAGCAGTTTTCTGCGCGAGTGCGATGCGGTCTGCGAGCCGCTGAAGCTCGGCGCGGTCCAGCACTCTTGAATCGACCATTCCCACGAGCAGCGCTTCGACGGAGCCCTCGCAGAACCAGTCCACAATTCGCTTGACGGCGCGACCCGCTACGCGCTGCCGCGTTTGCGCAGGGCGATAGACAAAGGTGCGTTCCTCTACGGAGTGCGCCAGGTAGCCCTTCTCTTCGAGACGGCGGAGAACGGTGCGAATAGTTGAGTCCTTGAGCGGACGGCCCAGCGACTCGCGCACCTGCTCCGCGGTGATTTGGGAGTGGCTCCAAACGATGGAGAGGATGTTTCGTTCGAGCTCGCCCAGCTCGGAGGGGTCGTGCGCTGTTTGTGTGTTACCCGTCATAGTGTTACTGACTGTAGCACATGAAAAGGGTGAGCGCGCAAGGATTATTTTGTGAATTTCTTCGAGACGCCAATTTATTGGCGCGAGCTCCCCTATAGACTAACCCAAGGAGCTTGGGTTATAGTAAGTCAGATGGGTTCGATCCGGTTGGACGGCGTAAGATTCACGGCGTACACGATGGACCATGAACCTCGGCATGTGCATGGATTCTACGCCGAGGTGGAGCTAATAGTGGACCTTCGCCTGGACGGTACGGTTTCTCTTGCCAACCGGACAGACGCGATCAGACCTGGCAACGCGAGCAAAGCGGATGTACGCCACATTCTGAATGCAGCAGCGAAGCATTTCAATGAGCTTGTATCTCTTTGGGAGAAGCATCATGGGTGAGCACAAGGTAATTACGACCGATGCCGAAATTGAGGCAGCGCTGGAGCGAACGAAACTCCGTGACAGCGGCCCTGTCGCGCAGAGAGTGGATCATGTCCCAGACCTGAATCTGCTCATTGTGAGGCTGAGTAACGGGCGCAGGCTGGTGCTTCCTGTGGAGGATTTGCAGGGACTTGGCCAGGCAACGCACGCTCAAATTCTCAACGTCGAATTACTTGGCGGTGGAACCGGGATCCGCTTCCCGGAGATTGACGTTGACCTGTACGTCCCAGCCTTGATCGAAGGCGTGTATGGCAATCGCCGATGGATGGCTCAGTTGGGAAAGAAGGGTGGCAGCGCCAGAAGTGAGGCAAAGCGCCGGGCGGCCCAAACCAACGGCGCCAAGGGCGGCAGGCCGCGGAGGGCTGTAGCGTAGCACCGGAATCCAGGCACAAGCACGCTCTCAGACTGCCACGGCGACGGGTTGAGGTGGAGCGGATGTCAGTTTGGGATCGTCCGGGAAGAAAAGCAAGAAGACCGTCCCAGAGGTCTTTGCCGGCTCTTCCCGACCCTGGGAAGCGGTGCGGCTGCGGACCCGCACCAGTCCCTTGTGCTTCAGAATGATTTCGTGGCTCACCCACAACCCCAGGCCGGTTCCGGTGACTTCCTTGGTGGTAAAGAAGGCTTCGAAGACGCGCTCAATGATAGCGGCCTCCATCCCGGCTCCGGTGTCGGCCACGGCAAAGCGGACCCCGGTCTGGCCGGGGTCCTTCCAGTTGTGGGAGCGGCGGGCACGAATGACGACCCGGCCGCCGGCGGTGGTTGCATCAATGGCATTGCCAACCAGATTGGCGAAGACCTGGCGGATTTCGCCCGCGAAACAGAACAGGTCCATGGTGGTGCTGTAATCCCTCTCCACCGCGATGTTGAGGGTATTGAACCGGCCCTGGTAAAGACTGAGAATGGAGTCAAGCAGTTCACAGATGTTGGCACGTGCGGGCAGCGTGGACTGGCGATAAAAGCGCAGTGTCTGCTGGGTGATTTCAGAGATGCGGCGCGCTTCATGCTGAGCCATTGCGACGTAATTCAGGGCGGGATCCTGAAGCTCGCAGAAGTTGTGGAGCAGGAATAGCAAGTTGGTGATGGCCTCGAGCGGATTGTTGATTTCGTGGGCAATGGAGGCAGCCAGGCGGCCGGTGGCAGCCAGTTTTTCAGTCTTGCGCAAGGCATCTTCACTGCGCTTGCGATCGCTGGCGTCGAGCACGATGACGCCGACCCAGCGCACCTGCATCGGATTAGTTCGAACAGGGTAAGCGCTCGCCAACCATGTCCAGGGGCGGCTTAGCTTTCCACCCTGCCCCGTCAGTTCCAGATCGCGTACTGGGCCTTCCGTGGAAAAGACACGCAGCACGGTGTTCTCGAGTTCACGGGCCACGGGTTGCGGAAGAAGCTCCGGCAAGGTACGGCCCAGGTGGCGGCTGAGCGCCACTCCGGTCATATCTGCAAAGACCTGGTTGACGCGCACGATTCGGCAGCGGCGATCGCAGAAGGCCAGTCCTATGGGTGCGTTGGCAAGCATCGAATCAAGCAGCGAGAGCGTGTCATTCAGTCCCGCACGCTGTTCCGCGATGGAAGCTACCATGCGATTGAAAGCTTCAATGAGGTCGCCGATTTCGTTATGCCCCCCCGTCGGCAAGGGAAAGCTGCCGCTGTTCTCGGGCGAATCCATGAGGGCACGCGTCCCGCGATGAAGCGTCGCCAGCGGGCGGGAGATGGAACGGGCCATCCACATAACCAGCAGCGCCGAGGCAACAATCCAGACAACGCCGAAGACTACCGTTGCGCGCAGAATGGCGTCGAGTTCTTGATGATCCCAATCGCGGTCGGTTTCTACCCAGGCAAAACCACGCAAATCGGCGCCGGTGTAGATAGGCCGGACACCCTCCCAGTGAGCCATCCCCAGGTCGAAGACCCGAGGTTCGTCTTTGGTCATGAGCGGAATCTGCGCGCGTTCGACGGGAGTGAGCTGGGTCTGGTCCGTATCGCCGGTACTGACAAAAAGCACGTTGCCGGCGGGATCTGTAACCTTGGCGATGGCCACGCTGGGTGCTTCGCCCATCATTCTTACCGATAAACCGACCCAGTTGGGGCGCTGCTGCAGCAAGGCTTCCCTGGCCTGTGCAGCCATGGAAGAGGACTGGTGTGCCAGCCGGTGCTGAGCGCGCACATACACGTCGTGGGTCTGTTGGTGAATGATCAGCGCCGCAAACAACCCAAGCGAGAGCACCTCCAGCAGCACCAGGCCTGCCAGCATCTGCCATCGTATGGACCGCGGCCACCAGCGCATTGACCAGCCTCCGCTCAAGATAGGATCACAGTCTATCGGATTCGCTGCTCAATCAGGGCCAAGTACTACGGCCGCCCTGCGAGCTTTGATGCAAGCGCAGCCGCGATTTGCCGCCCGTGAAACCGGCCATTCTCAATAAATATCTCGTTGGTTCGTGAGCCCGCCACGATGACTCCTGCCAGGTAGATACCTGCTACATTGCTCTCCAGCGTCTCAGGATTACAAACCGGCAACCGGTCATTCCCCTCAAAGCGGACGCCAAGACGTTCGAGGAAATCGAAGTCGGGGTGGTAACCGGTGAGCGCGAAGACGAAATCGTTTTTCAGGGTTTCGCGGCCAACGGGAGTTTCAACGATCACCGCATCGGGAGTGATCTCCCAAACCTTCGATTCGAACAGCGCTTTGATCTCGCCGTTCTTGATGCGGTTTTCAATGTCTGGCTTGATCCAGTACTTCACATGGCGATGCATTTCCGCGCCGCGATGAATCAGCGTGACCCGTGCGCCGCTTCGCCATAACTCCAGCGCGGCAATGGCCGCCGAATTCTTTCCGCCAATAACCACCACATCCATTTCGAAATAGGGGTGAGGATCGTTGTAATAGTGGTGCACCTTGCTCAGGTTTTCGCCGGGAATCCCCATGATGTTGGGCAGATCGTAGTAGCCGGTGGAGAGTGCCAGCTTGCGCGCATGAATGGCACCGGCACGACCAAAACGGTCGACAGTATGCACGGTGAAGGCGCCATCGGAGCCGGTGATCTTGTCAACGCGATGGTACTGGCGGACGTCGAGCTTGTAGTAGGCCGCCACCAGCCGGTAATACTGCAGTGCCTCATTCCGAGATGGCTTGGGGTTGGGACTCGGAAAAGGGATATCGCCGATCTCGAGCAGCTCCGGCGTGGTGAAAAAGGTCATGTGCGCGGGGTAATGAAAGAGCGAATTGCAGATGCAGCCCTTATCGACGAGAACCGGCCGGAAGCCCGCTTTTTTGGCCTCGATGGCGCAAGCCAGACCGGTCGGACCGGCGCCGACCACCAAAAGGTCGAAGACTTCGTGTTGAGCTGCCGGGGTATCCAGGGTCGGATCGTTCATGGTTTTAGATTAGGACATTTGGAAGGGATTGGTGGGGACTGCGGGTTGGTTAGAGCGAAAATGGTAGAATGGTAGAATGATTTGGTAGAAAGGTAGAATTATGGGTATCAACATCAAGAACCCCGTGGTTGAAACGCGCATTCGCGAATTGGCGGCGCTACGAGAGGTGAGCCTTGTGACCGCAGTGGCCGAGGCGGTGGAGCACGATATCGAAAGAGAAAAAAAGAGCCAACGCATGAGGAAGCTGATGGCGGACTGGCTAATGGAAGTCAGCGAGGAGACCGGGCCCAGGATGAACGATGGTAAGACCTCCAAGGAGCTTATGGATGAGCTTTACGATCCAGAAACG
>JBAWCO010000836.1:0-13372 GCA_049590315.1 Occallatibacter sp.
CCCGATCCCAAGTTTCCATTTTTGGGGGTGCATTTTACCCGCCTGATTCATGGCGGGAGGGAAGCTGGGCCAAACGCGGTGCTAGCATTTGCGCGCGAAGGATATCGCAACACGGACATCAATTTGCGCGACTTTGTCGAGACCCTTACCTATAGGGGATTCTGGAGATTCTTCCTGCGTTACCCGTCGATGTGCTGGGAGGAGTTCAAGCGCTCTTATAGCAAAGAGCTCTTTTGCCGTTCGCTACAGCGACTCATTCCGGATCTCCGAATCGGAGATCTTGCGCACGGAGGCGCGGGTGTGCGTGCACAAGCACTTTCGCCGTCGGGCGAATTGGTGCAGGACTTTTACTTTGTGCGCCAGGCGCAGGCGCTGCACGTACTGAATGCCCCAAGTCCTGCGGCGACTGCCTGCCTGGCAATCGCCGACGAGATCATCGATTTTGTGAAGGATGTCATCGTCAACTGAAGCTTTAGTATTGTTGGTATGGAATGCCCGATCGCCCATATCAGCCATGCGCAAGAACGCCTTGGACACACATCGCTCAAAAGACCTCAGGTGTCGGCGCTTAGCAGTGCCCAGCGGGGCAATTGGCAAATCCACAAAGAGGCGAAATGGGAGTGACTCGGGAATTGGCCCTGTTGGATAGAACATCTGAAATTAAACACCGAATTGAGATCCGCGAAGCTCGTCTTGGCATCATAGGCATGGGTTATGTGGGTCTGCCGCTTGCTCTTCTGTTCAGCAAGGAGAGCTTTGTGGTTACCGGCTTCGACATCGATAGCCGCAAAGTGGAGACTCTGAATCAGAGTGGATCGTACATCGTTCGTATCCCCGGCACAGAGGTAGAATCGGCTCGAAAGAACGGCTTCTCGGCGACGGCGGATTATTCGCGGATTGCCGAGATGGATGTCGTAATCATTTGCGTGCCGACCCCATTGAACGAGTACCACGAGCCGGACCTCAGCTATGTCAGCGGGACAGTACGGAGCATAGCACCCCACATCCGCGAGGGGCAGCTCATTATTTTGGAAAGCACGACCTATCCGGGCACCACGGAAGAAATAGTTGTTCCCCTTTTGGAGCAAGGAAATCCCGTCAGCCTTCGAGTGGCCAGGGACGAAACGAGCCAAGGCTTCTACGTCGCATTCTCACCTGAACGGGAGGATCCAGGCAACGACACAGTAGCCCGGCGGGACATTCCCAAAGTAGTGGGCGGATGCGGCCCGGCGGCGCTCGACTTGGCGTCTGCGGTGTACAGATGCATCTTTAACCGCACGGTCTCAGTCTCATCGCCAGCCGCTGCGGAGATGACGAAGCTGCTCGAAAACATCTATCGCTGTGTCAACATCGCTCTGGTGAATGAACTGAAGCAACTCTGCTTGCGGATGAATATCGACATATTCGAAGTGATCGACGCGGCCAAGACGAAGCCATTTGGATTCCAGGCGTTTTATCCGGGGCCTGGACTCGGCGGGCATTGCATACCAATCGATCCTTTCTATCTTTCTTGGAAAGCGCGACAATTTGATTTTCATACACGATTCATCGAGCTTGCCGGGCAGGTCAACGCAGGTATGCCGTACTTTGTGGTTGAGAACGTTATTGAAGCAATGAGCCAACACGGCAAGGCCTTGCATGGCGCGCGGGTTCTGGTGCTTGGTCTGGCCTACAAGCGCGACATTGATGATCTCCGCGAGTCGCCCTCGTTGACCATCATCGAGCTGTTGCAAAAGCGTGGAGCGCATGTCGAGTACAACGACCCATTTTTTTCGTCGGTCGGCCAAGGACGGAAGTACATGCTGAACATGACGAGTACGCCGCTGGATCGAATCCCGGATTTTGACTGTGTTGTGATCGTGACCGACCACTCGCAATATAATTATTCGTCGATCGTCGAAAAAGCGAAGCTGGTCGTAGATACCCGAAACGCCACCAAGGGTATTGAAGCAGCAAATATTGTAAGGTGCTAATCGATTGCGAACAGCGCCAGTCACCCCCCGATAATTCCCAATACTCTCACGGACTTCTTGGTGGGCGGCCTGAGTTGAGATGCCGACGCTGAGGAATTCCAAGTCTTTGGCCGCGGCGGACTAGACCTGGGATGCCCGCCCGGCATGTATACTGGCGTCCTCTGCGTCGCGGGTCAAGCAGGCGCAAAGAACCCCAACCATTGTCTGAGGTAAGGGGAGTCTATGAGTGAAACTACCCTAATCGCCGGTCGCTCCCTTTCTAGCAGAAGAAGCTTTCTTGGCAACTCCACGGTCGCGCTTGCTGCCGGCGTCTGTGGATCGCTTGTGGCCGCCCAACCCGCACAGGCTGAAACCACGGAAATGAATGTTCTTGGGCCCAGGCCGGGATATTCCCCGCAAGTTGGGACGTTTGTCTCCATGCTCACGTGGATGCGCGACGCGAACGGAGTTCTTGCTGCAACGAAGGGGCTGACACAAACCGATCTGGATGTTCTATTCGACAAGGATGCCAACACCATTGGCGCACTGATGCTGCATTTGGCGGCCACCGAAACCTATTACGCGATGAATACTTTTGAGGGAAAAAAATGGAATAGCTGGTCCGACGCGGTGAAACAGCAGTGGGATGCGGCAATGGACCTGGGCGACGCAGGACGGAAGGCGATCAAGGGGCATGACCGCGAGTACTACGTCAACGTGCTTCATGAGACTCGGGAGAAGTCCCTGGCCGAGTTTCGCAAGCGGGATGATGCGTGGCTGCTGGCCGTCGACAAGGACTGGCCGTGGGGTCCGACAAACAACCTTTGCAAGTGGTTTCATGTTTGCGAACACGAGGCACACCACAGCGGACAGATTGCCATGCTGAGAAAGCGGCTGCCCGGTGCAAAGCCGGACGCGGGCTGAGATGCGCGGTCCTGAATCAAAAGATTGACAAGTGTTAGGCTACGGGCTACAGTGGCTTAGATGAAGATACGGAACTTCATTCATAAGGACCTAAAGAAGCTCTATGAAGAAGACAGCGCGAGAGGGGTTCCGGCGGAGTCGGCGGACAAGCTGCGCAAAATGCTCGCCTTTCTGGACGATATGGATGACGAGGAAGAGTTGTATATGCTTCCCACCTGGAAGGCTCACAAGCTGACCGGCGACCGCAAAGGGACGTGGAGCTTGAGTGTGACCGCCAACCTGCGGATGACGTTTCGAATTGATCTGGTCGAGCGCGAAATCCACGTCTTGAATTTAGAGGATTACCACTAGGAAATGAGGAGAAGACAAGATGCCCATGAAGAATCCTCCGCATCCCGGCGATTTCATCAAGACTGAGATTGTTGAGGCGTACGGTTTGTCGGTTACGGCGGCGGCGACGGCGCTGGGTGTTTCCCGGCCTACTTTGTCGAGCTTGCTGAACGGCAAGGCTGGGCTCTCAGGAGAGATGGCGCTGCGCATCGAGAAGGCGTTTGGCGTGAAGATGGATACGCTGATGCGGATGTGGTCTGCTTATGAGATTGCGCAGACGCGGAAGCGGGAGAAGCTGATTCGGGTGCGGCGGGTTGCGTTGGCGGCTTGATCCTCGATGATGAGGCTAACCGAAAGGACCAGCACGCCCACTCATCACGATAAGGCTGTGATGAATGGGGCACAGCGTCTTCCATTTCAGACGATTATTGTCGGAATTGATGACTGGGCCACCTGCCACAGGTTGACTACCTACCTCCGCCCAAAATCAACGACTCAACCGGCACGACTATCAGCACTATCGATGGCTCTAGTCAGCGTCCAACCTTGCAGCCAGTTGTAATGGGTCAGGAGATTTCGCTGAAGACTTACCCTGAAGCCTCACAGCTCCCGAAAGGAGTCACGTTTACCAATTTCAACTGGACGGTGGGTGGGCAAACCGTAGGTAACTTCACTCACAATGCATCGGCGAGTCAAGTAACGATGACTACCCTCAACCAGGAGAATATCGATTTCTATTGGATCACACAAGGAAGCCCGGTCCCAGTTACATTCAAATACTGTGCAAACATACCTAATGTGGGCGAACGATGCAGTTCCACCGCGCGCGCGCTATTCAGAGTGAATGGCCCGCAGTCTCTAAATGTGTATCGGTGCGGAGGGAATGTTGGTAAGAGTGTACTCAATGGCGGTTGTCCGAGAGACAGTTCCCTCGGGACGCTTCGTATTGGGCCAAGCGCGTCAGGTACGTATGAACTAGCGCTCGGGGACACCCCAAAGGACGCGGGTATTGTTATATCCGCAGACGACGACTCAATCACCTCTCCACCCGGAAACTTTTACTTTCTTCAGCTCATTCGAAATTATTCATGGCAATATACATACACAAACGGGAAGACATGTGCTGGGAACAAAGGTACTGGTCTTGATAATGATTTAGATCCGTATGACGATTTCTCTACGGCGGATAATGGCGCGGAGTTCGTCGGCGACAATCCAGGCGTTGATCTCTTCGAGGACGACGAGAGTGTGGAGTTTTCCTTTGAGGCTACTATGTATGTAATGTGGATACCTAGCGGATCGTCTGCCAAACAAATAGCCGTCCCTCTTGGTTCAGTGACTTGGGGTGTGAAGGGTGCGGAGGCTGATCATAATGTTAGCAAAAATATATGGTCACTGAAAAAACCTCCGGCATCCGGATACGCTGGAACGTTTGTGGCCGGATCTGATTTTCCAAAGTGGCCTCCAGTAACAAAACAGACTGGTGGCTGTGCTCGTTAAACGCATTCGTTAAAGGGACTGCTATGGCCCCACGAGGAGGGTAACAAATGAACTGGATTCGAAACCTGAGTGTTTTGGCATGCATCCTGGAGTTATTCCTGAGTCATGCTTTCGCGATAGGAACTCCTGCGTTCACCTTAAAGATTGAGTCGCCATCGACGACTGCTGAAGCGGGGGTTGAAGTTCAAATTCACGTGGTGCTGACTAATATATCGAGTCACGGAATTTCGATAACGCGCTCTTCACTTAGCAGAGCCTGCAATTATCGCATTAAAGTAAAGGGGCCAAATGGGATCAGCAAGAACGAGCCCGGATGTGCGGGTTCTCGTAGCCTATCTTTCACTCCATTGAAACCTGAGGAGAGTATCGACGGGTTTGTAGTTTTAACGGGTATCTATCAAGTGACAATAGGTGGAGAGGATCTTGTGAATTCAACCAAAGCCTTTGACTTCTCGGTGCCGGGGGCGTATTTGGTCCAATTCTCGCGTGTCGATTTGGACGACCCCGACCTGACCTATATTACATCAAACGAACTTGAAATCAATATTGTTCCTAAGAAGAATGCTGCGATAGTCCCGAGTGGGCATTCACTTTCATTAGCGATTAGCGCAGATGATGGTAGTTTCAAAGTTGGTGAGCCCATACTCATTCACGTAGTTCTTACAAATATCTCTGACGAAGCGATAACGGTACCTTGGTCAACGGCCCCTGAACATGTCGCTGAAGAGTTCGCGATTGCGGTTCGAAGTGAGCGCGGCGACATGACAAAAGTGAGTAGCTCCGATGGCCATAATGAGAAATCATTAAAACCTGGTCAGAGCGTCGAAGGAGATTGCATCCTTAGAGGCGATCCCTTGGATTTCAGTGTTCCGGGAAGCTATCAGGTCCAGTTCTTCAGTGATGAGCGTGGAGATGGGAATGAATGGTCATTGAAATCGAATAAACTCACAATCACTGTGTATCAATAATCCTTGATACCACGAGCTTCACGGATTGAATCGCCTCGGCAACGCGTGCTGTTGCTAGTTGACACCGACCACGCTACGCTGGCAATGCCGTGCTGACCTTCCCGGCGCCGAACAGCGGAAGCAATCCGAGCATCGCCGCAAACTACACACTTGGCAGCAGTGGAGCATCCGCCTGTCCGCTGGAGATCTCCGGCTCTTCGGCGCCGGGAACACTTGCGGCCGGCCAATCCTGTTTGTTGTCCGTCAGTTTTGCACCGGCGGCAGCGGGAGACCTTAGCGGTTCGTTGGCATTGACCGACAACGCGCTTAATGCCGCCGCACCGGGGTACGCAACGCAGACCATTCAGTTATCGGTATCCATCCGAGCAAAGCCACTCTTTCCACGGAATTGATTGCATGTTGAAGTAGAGGCATGCGAGATACGAAGGCGGTTGTTGAGCGACATCGTCGTAGCCAGGCGGAGGCGGAGAGCCTGGTACGGGATTTTGAACAGAGCGGGCTGAGCCGGAAGGCATTTTGCAGTGCCAACGGTGTGGGTGTTCATACCCTGGATTACTATCGCCATCGGAAACGTACGCGCGGTGCAGCACCTGCATGCCAAGATCTGCTGCCCGTCGATCTGATCAGTGCGCCATGTATTCGTGGCGGCCTGCGTGTGGAGCTTGCCAACGGGCGGCGCATCGTCGTCGAAGCCGGCTTCGATGTCTTGCATCTGAAGCGGTTGATATCGGCTTTGGAAGGCTGAGGCGATGTTCGCGTTGGGAGCGGCGACGCGTGTTTATGTTGCGACCGGGACCACAGATATGCGCGCTGGGTTCGATGGCCTTTACGGCAAGATCCGCGATGTGCTGGACTGCGATCCGACCAGCGGTCACATCTTTTTGTTTTGCAACGCGCGAAGAAACCGCCTGAAGCTGGTCTTTTTCGATGGTTCCGGGTTATGGGTATGTTCGAAGCGCATGGAGGGCGGGCGCCTTTACTGGCCCGCGCCTGCGGGCAACGAGAAGCGGCTGCAGCTTAGCCGGGAGCATTTTGCGTTGTTGATCGGAGGCATCGACCTGATGCAGACGCGGCCGCGGAAATGGTATCGCCGAGCCGTGGGCGAGGAATCAGAAGAGTCACGGAAGACCTCATGAACACTGGCGATTTGCCATCTAATCCACAGCGAAGTCTGCTATTGATTAGACATCTTGAATCTGCCTGCACAAGCCATGCCCCAGCCTGATCCGATGCTTGCCGAGATCATCGCGCAGCTTCAGGCGCAACTGGCCGACAAGAACCAGCAGTTGTCGCACAAGGATCAGGCGCTGGCCCTGGCCGAGGTAAAGATCAGGGTTCTCGAAGAGCGCCTTCGCCTGAACCGCATCGCCCGATATGGCAAGCGCAGCGAGACGCTGAGCGATTTGCAACTGCAACTGTTGGATCTGGAGCCGGGCGTATCGAGCGAGGAGGTGGAGGCCGAGAGCGAACGCGAGCCGCTCAAGCCGCCGCCGTCCGAGGACAACACTTCCGGAAAGCCACATCGCAAACATCCCGGCCGGCAGCAACTACCCAGCCATCTGGAACGCGTCGATGAGATCGTTGCGTGCACGCCCGAGCAGTGCAACTGCGGCACGTGCGGCAAGCAAACCACGGTGATCGGTTACGAAGAAACGGAAGTGCTCGACGTGCGCCCGGTGGAATACTTCGTGCGCGTCATCAAGCGTGAGAAGCGGTGGTTGGCAAGTACTGCGCATCGCTGCCGCTTTATCGTCAGCAGGCCATCATCAAGCGAGATGCCGGCGTCCAGATCGCGCTCTCGACGCTCAACGATGGAGTGCTGCGGGTCGGAGAGTTACTGCTACCGATCTCGGCGGCGATCAAGCGCGAGGTACTGACCGGAAATTACATCCAAGCCGATGAGACTCCAATAGGCGTGCAGACGCACGACAAACGCGGCCGCAATCACCAGGCTTACATGTGGCAGTACGGCTCGCCGGGTAAAACCGGGGTCCCCACGGACAGGTCTTCGTCCGTGGGGTGTGGGGGCGTGGTGTTCGACTTCAGAATGGGCCGCGAAGGCGAAGGCCCGAAGCAGTTTCTGGGCAACTTCAATGGGCTGCTCCAGACCGACGGCTATGCAGGATACAACCATGTCGGCGGCCCGAAGATGGTCCATGCCTGCTGTCTTGCCCATGCGCGGCGCAAATACGTCGATGCCGTCAAGATCAATGCAAATGATCGGGACTCGGCGCGGGTCGTCGCAATCATGGATGAGTTGTTCGCCATCGACCGCGAGGCACGCGAAAAGGCCGGGGCCCCCGGCGACAGGTCTTCGTCGCTGGGGTGGCAGAATCTGGACCACGCGCAGCGCAATGCGCTTCGACAGGAACGTGCTCCCGAGTTGCTGGAAAGGTTGCGCAGCGCAGTGCTGACGCTGAAGAAAACCGCACTGCCCAAGAGCGCAGCCGGACAGGCAGCCAACTATACGCTGTCGTTCTGGAGCAAGCTGACCGTGTTCCTCAAATATCCGGAACTCGAGCTGAGTACAAACCTGGCCGAAAACTCGATGCGTCCCATTGCGATTGGAAGGAAGAACTGGCTGCATCTGGGCAGCAAGGAAGCCGGACCAAAGATCGCCGCCATCTTCTCGGTCGTCGAGAGCTGCCGCCGGCTCAATATCCCCATCCGGAAATATCTCGGCGACGTCCTCCCCGGACTCGCCAACCGCTCCATCCAATCCCTCGCCGAGCTAACACCCACCGCCTACGCCGCCAGAATAGCGAACTAACTTCTCAGCTCACCGCCCAGGCCGTCAACCGTGTAGTTGCCCGGACGCATACGCTTGTGGGATAGCTTGTGCCGACGCAAGCCCCGTGGATATTATCCGGAACAGAATCTTTCGCCCAAACTACTGGACCTGAAATAAGTTGTTGCGTGTTATCCGCCGAGTTAAACGTGCGTCAACAGTGGGCCGAATCGCTGCAGGAGTCAAGTGAATTATCCGGTTATCACACGCATAAGTTTAAGTAACCTACCTTAGTTATTAGTTACTCAACAATAGATTTATATTGTCTTTCGAGAATTCCCTGTAGCTGCTTTGGAAGGGTTTTGACTTACATCAGCCGTTTGCGAATGAGGTCGAGGGCTTGGTGGGCGGCTAGCTGGCGCACTCTTTCGCGGTCGCCGCGGAAATGCTTTTCTATGCACTCGGTGTTCTGGAAGGCGCTGATGGCGATGTAGACCAGGCCTACGGGCTTGGCCTCCGTTGCGCCGGTGGGTCCGGCGATGCCGGTTACACCCACTCCAATGTTGGCGCCGGTGCGGAGACGGATGCCTTCTGCGAGGGCCTCGGCTACCTGCTGCGAGACTGAGCCGTAACGCGCGATGAGTTGCGGAGGGACGTTGGCGAAGGCTGTCTTGAGCTCGTCAGAATAAACAACTGCGCCACCCAGGAAGGATCGCGAGGAGCCGGGAACGCTGGTGATGCGCTGGGCGATGAGTCCGCCGGTGCAGCTTTCAGCTACGGCCAGAGTTGCGCCGCGCAGACCGAGATAGTAGAGAACAATCTGCTCCAGCGAATCGGCCGTTTCAGCGCCGGTGGAGTAGAGCCAGTCGTCGAGAGCTTCTTCAAGGGCGCTGGCCAGCTCGTCGACACGCTGCTGGGCGAGCGCGAGGTTGGACTTGGTGCAGAGGAGGGTGAGCTGGATATCGCCGGCGTGGGCGAGGATGGTGGTTTCTACATCGGTGTAGCGGGTGTAGATGGGAGCGAGGAGCTTGTCGGCCTGGGACTCGGCGATCATGGCGGCGCGCAGGGTGCGCTTGGCGATGAAGCGCTTGGGCAGCTCCTGGCGCAGACGCGACACGACCTCGTTTTCAAAGAGCGGGCGGCACTCGTTGGGCGGCCCGGGAATAAGAAAGATAAGCTTGCGGTAGTCGTTGTAAGTGATGTCGAGCCACTGGCCGGGTGCGCTGCCGTTGGGATTGTTCAGGATGGTTGCGCCCTCAAGAACGTCGGCCTGCTTGAGGTTGTTGGAAGGCAGGGTCATGCGGAACTGCGCTGCGCGGGTGTGGATGGTGGCAACCTGGGTGGCATCGCGGCGGAGGGAGATGGAGAGCGCTTCAGCGACGGCCTCGCGGGTAAGGTCGTCTTCCGTGGGGCCGAGACCGCCCATGATGGCCAGGATGTCAACGCGCCCGAGGGCAGTTTGAATGGCGGCGACGATGTCTTTGCGGCGGTCGCCGACGATGGTTTTGAAGGCTACCGTGACGCCGATCTCGTTGAGCTTCTCCGTGAGAAAGAGGGAATTGGTGTCCTGGCGGAACGGGGTGAGCATCTCGGAGCCGACGGCGATGATTTCAGCTTTCATAGCAGGGACAGTGATCCGGAGAAAAATTGAACAAGTGAATTCATGAAAAAGTGAATTGGTGAACTGTGAACAGCTTACGAATGACTGCCGACAGCTAACAGTTCCCAATTGACCGTGAACTCTGATTAGCTTACAGCAATGCCACTGCGGATGTCCCTCAGGATCGCGAGCCGGCGGCTAGAAGAGGTTCAAGCCTTCGATTCCCAGGTCCACATCGTAGACGGCGCCGTTGGGCTCGTTCTGGGTCTGGAGATTGGTGGCCAGGATGGTGGTGCCGAGGGGCGAAAAGGCGACGCCGACGAGGCTGGTTCCGGCCAGCACCAGGGATGCATTGCCTTCAGGAGTGACGCGGACCAGGCCGCGGCGGCCGTGAAGGCAGGCGGCGAGATAGACGTCTCCATTTTTTGCGAGGGCGAGGCCCTGAGGACGGCCAAGGCCGCGGTACCAGGCGCGCGTTTCGCCATGGGTGTCGACGGCCCAGATGGCGTCGTTCGAGGTGAGCGAGGGGCCGGTGACGAAGACGGTGCCTTCGGTGTTGACGGCGAGGTGATAGGCGGCAGGGCTGGGCTCAAGGGTGGCGTAGACGAAGATGCGGCGCTGGGGATCGATTTTGAAGATAGTGCCGCTGCGGTCGCCGACGAAGAGATTGCCGTCGGCGTCAAAGGCGCAGCCGGTGGCGACGCCCATTCCCTCAGCATAGACCGTGGATTCGCCGGAGGCGTCGATGCGGTAGACGTTGCCCTCAGCGCGGGATGTGACGAAGAGGTCGCCGTCTGGATTGAAGGCCAGGCCGGTGGCGTTGAGGATGCCGGTGACGAAAGGGGTTCCGCGGCCGTCGGGGCTGACGCGGACGACGGAGACGGGGGTTTGCTTGCCGCGGGAGCCGGAGATGGTGACGTAGATCATGCCGGATCGGCTGACGGCGGGGCTGGTAACGGGATGGAGCGCCTCAGAGAGCTGGTGGGCAACACGCAGGGGCGCAACGCTGCTGCCGCCGGCGGGGTTGCGGACTTCAACGAAGCCGGTGTTGGCCTGCTCGGGAACACGGAGAGCAAGGCGCGTGGGGCGGCTCATGAGCACGTGGGCTGAATGGCCTTCCACCAGCACGGCGGGTGGTCCGAAGCTGAGGGGGCCGAGATTTGCGCCGATCAGTTCGACTTCGCCGAGAGGCAGTGCGGCGGCGGGAACCACGTCGTCAATACGCGGGTCAGGGAGCGTTTCAGCGGCGGATTGGGCTCGTGCGCGAGGCATAATTCGACTTTCTTCCTAAAGACCAGATGCGTTTGACCTAAAACCAGATGCGTAAAAGAGATGCTACACCCAAAGCATACAGGCCCGCGGCTACGTCATCGAAGACGATTCCCCAGCCTTCAGGCAGGCTTTCAAGCTGACGGACGGGGAAGGGCTTGGTGATGTCGAAGAGGCGAAAGAGGATGAGGCAGATGAGGCCGTGGATCCAGTCGGGAGGGCAGAAGAGGAGGGTGATCCATACGCCGGCCACCTCGTCGATGACCACGAATTGCGGATCATTGCGGCCGGACTCGCGGGCAACGATGGTGGAGGCGGGGACGCCGAGAGCGATTGCGAGGGCTACCCAGATAAGCAGGCCGACGAGCAAGGTGTGGGCGCTGGGATGGCGGAGGATGGACTCGGCGGCCCAGAGGAGGAATGCGGCGACGGAGCCCCAGGTGCCGGGGCCGGGTTTGCCGAAGCCTGCACCGAAGAAGGTGGCTGTGGTCCACGCCCAGGTGGTTTTCTTTTGAGCGGGTATCGCGGCGGGGGGGTCAGTCGTCATGGGAGTCCCGGTCGTGGCCACCGGTGAGGCCGCCCAGGTCTTCGAGGACTTCTGGGTCGAGGACGGGGGAGCTGATTTTATAGACACCGGAGGCCCATTTGCCGAGGTCGATTTTGCGGCAGCGGTCGCTGCAGAAAGGGAAGTCTTCGTCGTTGAAGCGGACCAGCATGCCACAGGTAGGGCAGCGGAGAACTTTTGCGGATTTTTTCTTGGCGGGCATGGGACTACTTCAATTTTAACGCGGGTCCAGTCGATAGAGGGCCGGAGAACGCGCAGGCGAGCGCCTTCGAACTATTTTCCGATGGCCTTCAGGCCCGGCCATTGGTGCTGTTTTTTGCAACCAGTCGATCTCAGTGGACACGGTTGCCGTGCGCGTCTCGATCCGTCCGTGATCGGCCTCGGCAACTGGCGCGGCAGTGCTGGCTTTCAACTCCGCATCATCGAGCAGCAGAACCACATCGTCAAGCAGCGTGTCTTGATTGCCCTTCAGCGCCAGTGCGCAGTCGCCCTTCTATTCGATGATTTGCTCGGCGATGATGCGCTGGCAGTTGAGTGCATCGGCGGTCTAAGCGGCCTTCTCTGCGAAGAGGTGCAGAAGGGCTTTGGCAGCGGCAGTAGAAGATGCCGGATTTTGCCCAGTAATCAGACGACCGTCCGTAATTGCGAAGCTCTGCCAGTCAGGAGCTTTCTCATAGAGACCGCCCACACGTTTGAGCTCATCCTCGACGAGAAATGGAACAATATGCGTCAACTGCACGGCTTCCTCTTCACCATTCGTGAAGCCGGTTACGCGTTTGCCTTTCACGAGCGGTGCGCCGTTATAGGTTGCGCGGTGAAAGACAGCAGGCGCGTGGCAGACGGCTGCAACCGGTTTGCCGGAATTGTAGAAAGATTCAATCAACGCAATTGATTCCGGATTGTCGGCAAGGTCCCACATGGGTCCATGGCCACCAACATAGAAGATGGTGTCGAAGTCTTCCGACTTTAGATCCGCGAGCCTGACGGTCTGGGAAAGCGCTGCTTGTGCCCGGGTGTCGTGCTTGAAGCGTGTCATGGAATCGGTCTGATTCTCCGGCAAATCGCTTTTTGGATCAATCGGCGGTTGGCCACCTTTCGGCGATGCGAGAGTTATTTGCGCGCCGGAGTCTCTGAAGACAAAGTAAGGCGCAGCGAATTCTTCGAGCCAGAAACCTGTCTTGCGGCCTGTGTCGCCTAGTTGATCGTGAGATGTCAGCACCATCAGTATTTTCATCATCTTCTCCTTTGCGTGTCATTTTGCACATTCCAAGCGAATGGGCCGCACGATGCGATCACACCAGAGTCGTCGATGCAGGGCAATTAGACGATGGTGTTGCCAATACTTTGGTATTGGAGTGTTGGTGCTGCACGCGTGCTGCAAGTCGACAGCCACAGATTGCTAATCGTGCCAATGCCGTTTCGGGTTTTGGATTCGTTTAGCTTGAGCGTGTTTCATAAATAGCCGCCGTGTTTATGCTGAAATCCCTCAGGGGTTAAAACCCGTCGTCATTCCGGCCATTTTCGGCACGACTGAAG
>JBAWCO010000837.1:0-6059 GCA_049590315.1 Occallatibacter sp.
GGCCGGAGCTCTTGCTCCGGCCTTCTCTTGTTCAAGACGAATCAACCGGAGTTAGAAGGTGACCTTTCCGCCCATCTGAAGAAGACGCGGCTCGTGATCGGTAGTGACCGTTCCGAAGCTCGTGCTACCCATCGTAGTGCCGACACCCCAGAAGTTGGGGTGATTAAACACGTTGAAGGACTCGACACGCAGTTGGACGTTGACGTGCTCGCCGATCTTGGTGTTTTTAGCCAGAGCGATGTCCCACTTCTCGAATCCAGGTCCAAGCATCGAACCTGTGCTCACGTTGCCGAAGGCTCCTTCAGCCGGTTGGAACGAGGATGTCGAGAACCAGTCCAATGGCTTCTTGGTCAAGTCGACATGAGCAACCTGATTGGGACGCGCCGCCTTGTTGCCGTAAGGGGTACCGATCCCCAAACCGCGGAGACCTTGTCCCGCCACAAAACCATCAGCAGGGTTGGTGTCACAAACGGTATCGCCGCCTGCATTCGTCGTCGTCGGGCAGGCGAACGGGTCGTTCGGCTGGACGATGGTCAGCGAGGTACCGGAGGTGTAGGTGGTGATGCCGGAAAGTTCCCAGCCGCCCAATAACATGCCTTCGGCATTGTGCTGCCCCTTGAAGAAGGGCAAGGCGTAGACGTAGTTGAAGATCAGGCTCTGCGCCTGATTGAAGGCCGCCGGGCCGTAATCGGCCTTGATGTCGTAGGTGTTCAGGGTTGGGAACGCCGGATAGCCTCCACCCAGATCGCCTACTCGGTCCACTGAGTTCGTTGTCAGGACCTTCGACCATGTGTAGGAAACGCCAACCGTCAATCCTTTGTTGGAACGGTGGTTGAGATTGATCTGCAGCGAGTTGTAGTTGCTGGTGAAGAGCGGGGCCCGGTTCTGAATGTAGGAATAGCCCGCGTAAGGACGGATCGCGTTGACATCCGTGTTGGGGTCCGCAACCAGCCTGGAACCTACTTTGGGCTGGTTTTGGTCCCACTCGCCGACCAGGTGACGGGCCTGGTTACCCACATAGGCCACGGAGATAACCGTGGTGGGCAAAAGCTGACGCTCAACGGTCAGGCTGTAGTCAAAGTAGCTGGGGACCTTGAAGGTCGGCGTTCCGGTTGCAGTAAGCGCATTTGGGCCATAGTTCGGGCCGGCCTGCGCGCCGCTTAGTGGTGCATCGAAGGAGGCATTCGTGATAGTAACGTTCTGCGTGATCGGCGGATCGCTGAAGGCGTTTTGCTCCCACATGCCGTCCAGTACACGATCGTAAAAGAGGCCGAAGCCGCCGCGAATCGAGGTAAGTCCGCGGCCGTCGGGATTGAATGCAAAACCAATACGCGGAGCGAAGTTGTCGTTGCTGTTTGGGTTCACATAGTTGCCGTACGGCGAGCACTGAACCAGTGGGCCAGCGTGCTGCGCTGCTGCGCAGTGTCCGTTGTAATTCGGGAAGATAAGCCCATTGGCATAGGTACTTGGAATGAGCTGGACGCCAGCGACGTTTTGATTGGCATTGAAGTTACCGGTGATCGGGTCGATCGACGGAGCAACCTTCGAATCGAACAGCAGCGGATCGAAGTTGGTTAGAGTGTTGTTTTTGTCCATGGGCGAGGGGAAGCTGCTCCAGCGAATGCCGAGGTTGAAAGTCAAACGCGGAGTGATCTTCCAGTCGTCGTTGATATAGGCTTCACTGTTCAAGAAGTTGAGGTCGGGCACGGTGTCGCGGCTGGCCTGTGTGTAGCTCTGTACGTCGCCCAATAGGAAATCTGCAAATGGAACATCACCGCCCAGGCCGGTGCCGAAGTTGAAGGTTGCATTGCCGCCGGTGCCATCTTCAGTCTTGATCATCTGCTGAATCTGGAAGCCCATGCGAAGGGTGTGCTTGCCATAGGCAAGTGAAAGGTTGTCAAAGTAAGTGCGATCCAGGTTCCGTTCTCCATACGGATCGCTGCCTGTCCCAAAGCCCGTGATATTGGTGATGTTGACGTTGGGCATACGTCCGTAGGGGTCGGTATACTTCGTCGTGTTCTGCTGCAATGCGCTAACGAATTTGGAATTGTTGGCAAAATCTCCACTCGAGAAATCCGCGTTGATGGTGCCCTGCGAATAAGCGAACTCCAATTCGTTGACGATCTTGGGCGAGATGGACCAGGTCAGGTTGCCGACCACGTTCTTACCGGGCGAGTTATAGGCGACTTTGGCCGCGCCGGGATACTGGGGGCCATTCCACAGACCACTGGGATCGGTCGCCGGGAAGGTGTCGTTCATGCCACGCGCGTAAAAATGCACCTTCTCATTGAAGTAGTGATCGATACGAACAATGTCGTCCCGGTAATCGCTGGTGGAGGGTTGATTGAAGGTCAGGACACCACTGGCATTTGCGTTGGGGTCGAAGAGATTGGTCAGATAGACCTGTGCGTTCTTGCTGAAGGCGCTTGTCGGAATTGCCGATGTGTTATTAGCCGAGTTATAGATTGCAACCGGATACTCGGCGGTGATATTGCCCGGAAACACGCCCTTAGTCTCATTCGTGGTGGGCGGGTTCAGTGTCGAACTGGTTCCCGCCGTGTCGATCTTATGCCAATCCTCGGACCAGAAGAAGAAGGTCTTGTTCTTATCCTGGTTATAGACTTTGGGGATATAGACGGGCCCACCAATTGTGAAGCCGTAGACATTTTGATGGTAGACGCCGGGCTGGTTGGGAAGGCCCTGGCTGATCTGGCTTCGCTTGTTGAGCCAGTCGTTGGCGTTGAAGTCTGTGGTGCGGACGTACTCATACCCCTCGCCATGGAAGGTGCTGGTGCCGCTGCGCGTTGCCACCACGACCTGGCCGCCGCCCGAGCGTCCGTAGCCTGCGTCGTAGTTGCCTCTCGCCAAGGTGATCTCTTGGATGGCTTCCATGCTGGGCTGGTTAACTGCGGTGGTATTGGAGCCGGAGTCGTTGATGTCGGCGCCGTCGACCGTCCAGTTGTTCGCCGTACCGCGGGCGCCATTCACTGACATGGCCGTGAATCCCGACGATGCCTCGTCTCCCAGCATATTCACGACGCCTGGCTGCAGAGTCACCAACTGCGTGAAGTTGCGGCTGTTGATCTCAAGCTCGCGTATCTGGAGCCCCGAGATGGTGCCAGCCTGGCCGCTGCTTTCCGTGTCAATCTGCACGGGATTGTCTTCCACTGTGACCGTAGTGCTGGTGGCACCCGCCTTCAGTTGGACGTTAAAGGCGTGTTTCTCTCCCACGTTCAGAACGATATTCTTGCCGTAGGAGCTTTCGAAACCCGGAGCTTTCACGGTGACCGAATAGACTCCGGCCGTCAAGTTAGTGGCGACATAGTTGCCGTTGTCATCTGTTTCCATGACGCGAGCCGCACCGTTTACACCGGCTAGCGCAATCGCAACCGATGCGTGAGGGATCACAGCCCCGGAAGAGTCTGTGACCACGCCGCTGAGCGTGGCCGAGAGCTCCTGTGCGCCCATTATCAGCGGAGAGAAGAGTAATACCATAACCAACAGCATCGAGAATGTACGCTTTTGGAAGAAGCTCACCACCTTCCCTGAGCCTTCCAGGGAGGCATTGTCCCTTCGGAACGGGGACATGCAGTCAGTTGACCTCTGAATTTGAATCATCGCCATTGCACCTTTCTTTGAGGTGGGTTGATGTCCGTGCGCTAGACGTGGAAGTGTGTTGGATTCAGAACCATTGAATTGAGAAATCGCGGAGGGGTTGTCGCCTGGAAAGCCCCAGAAGTACTGGCTGCTCTCTACTTCGACACTTAGAGCGGGAATGCCGTGCCCGCGAAAAGGCGTCTCGGAAATCAAGCTAAGCCACTTCACTCGGGAAACGGCACGCTGAAATCCAAATTGGTCCAATTACTGACTTCTTATTTTTCAACTCACAGTCAGGCTGACTCCCGTTTCTTCAACACTGTACGGCGAGTTGTTGATGTACTATATAGCAGTTAAGAGTTAAGATGTCAAGGAAAAGCTGGGCTTGAGTCTGTCTACGTCGATTTCTGAGGAAAACAGGGCCGCATTGCACAGAGTGAACAACGTGCGTGCTTGGTAGGATCGAGCATTTACGACGTTCTCTTTGCGGTAGCCGTCTCCAAGGCACTTCTGAAAACGAACATGCGGTAATGCGTCGACACATTGAGCCTAAACGGAATAAGCTTTCGACAGCTCTATAGCTTATCTCCTCAAATAAGCCGATCGATTGAGGCAGTTTTGAGTGCAGATCAATCGGAACCATCACGAAAGCGGCGCCATGCCAGTGACGAACGAAGCGGTAGCGTCAACAGGTACTCGCAAAAACGAGCCGGCATACAAGAAGATCCAGACGGCTATCCGCGGACGGATCGACTCCGGTGAGTTGAAGCCGGGAGACGTCGTTTACTCCGAAAGAGAACTCGCCAGAATTCATTGCGTCAGCCTGATGACTGCGCGCCACGCGCTGGCGGGCCTGGCTCAAGAAGGAATCGTCGAACGCCGCCATGGCGCTGGCACTTTTGTCGCGCCGCCGCAGATCCACTTCAACAAACTGCTCAGCTACACGGAGCAAACAGCGAGTTTGGGCCTAGTGCCGAGTTCCAAGGTAGTGATCTCAGGTATCGTGAACCGAGAGCAGGAAATCGCGGCTAAGCTTGGGTTGTCGCCCACCAGCGGTCTTATAAGGATCGAACGCGTCCGTTCAGCCGGAAATGAACCGATCGCGCTTGAGGCTTGCTATCTGTCGGCAGAAGAATACCGGGTAGTGCTGGAAGCTCCGCTTGATCGGACCTCTCTTTTTGGAGTTCTCGAACGCGAATGCGGAGTAGAACTGGCCTACGCCGACGAGGAGATTGACGTCACTCACGCCGATCACCGAATTGCCAGGCTGTTGAATATCTCCACTAGCGCGCCTCTGCTTCGAATTCGGCAACTGATCTTTTCAACCAAGGGGCGCGCCACCGTGTATGTCACCGGCCTCTATCGTTCCGGCCGGCATACCTTGAGGATTCGCCGATTTCGTTAGACTGAAGTTCCCAACTAGTCAAACGTCTGAAATCGGAGCCAAGGTTGCCAAGCGGGCCTTCATCACCCCTTGGGTTCCCAATGCGCTCAAGGGCGCGATCGGTCAATTGTCCAGACCACCGGCTTGGTACCCCACTGCCGAGAAACCTCCCTCAAGCATTAGAGATGTGTAGCGCGCGGTTCTGGACGCATGACCGACTTCCATGAAAGTCCTTGTCAAGGAAAAAGCACGAGAATCCTGGGCGCGCTCAGCAGTGCGCGCATTGCGTCTTCACGGGTCATTCGCTTGCGCGATGGAAATGCCAACCAGAAGACGAGTCAGCGTTGGCGAAAAACTACCCAAAAGAAAACTCAGAGTGGCTTCATCACGAGATCGTCAAGGAAACCTGCGCACTGCCTCCAGAATCCTGTATTGAGAAAGCCAAACAGCGCAAGAGAACGTCGGCTGGACCTATGTAGATGGTTGATGCAAATGGCTCATCTCAAAAATGCTTACGAGAGTGGCTCCATCTGTCCCAAAACAGATCGGACCATTTATTGAGGTCGATTGAAAGTGAGCGAGAATAAATGCTTTTGATTGATATGCTTACCGAGCGCACGCCCATCCCTGTTGAACCTTGTGGCTCTTGGGTGCTTTGACAGCTACATTTTTATCTACAGCGATGAATATGTCCCGGATCAGATTTGGGGCACTTCGAGCAAAGGACGAGGACACTTTTCTCACCGGAACGCATTTTGGCGAGGCACAGGATAGAGCGTCGTGTTCCCCTTCGCTGATCTGGTGTTGACCTAGACACAATTTGCTTCAGACCGTTGTTCACGCGGCCCTCGTGAAAAAGCGGCCGAGCTTCTCCAGAAATCCCTTCGTCACTTCCTGCGTTGGTTCCTTCCTATGGGCCCCCAATGTGTCTTTCTGCATCTGGAGAGCGTAGTCGTGCGCCTCGATCACCTTGCTGAGAAGAACGTAATTGCTTTCCACTCCTATTGATCGTTCAATATTGGTCAGCTTTTCTATAAGGGTTGAAAGGTTTGTCACCGATAGACCTCAGGTGTCCAAT
>JBAWCO010000838.1:0-1636 GCA_049590315.1 Occallatibacter sp.
ATCACATCCTGTAGGGAAACGACCACACCAGCGCTCGCGACTCCCAAGGCAAAGCTAATCCGACCGAGCCGGTCTTCGAAGAGTCTTGTTACAAAAAGAATAACGACGGCGTATCCGGCGTAGACAACAAACTTGCGGGCTCGATAACGCGCATCTTGTTCGCGAAAATGACGGGGCAGGATCCGTTCCAGTAGGCGAAACAGTGCATGAATAATGAGAATTCCAAAGGCGCCGCATACCAACTTTTGACCAATTGGCAGGACAACGATCCGCTGTAGAAGGGTTTCCATTTTGCGGCTGGCTAGCGACTGGATTGCAATTGCGAAGCAGGCATGGACGAAAGGAGCTTCTCGATTGCGCGGTCCATGGTAAAGCTCATTTCGGTAACAACCGCGGGTATGTTTCGCTGGGCCACATTCTCTGTATCGGACGCGCTACTGGTCCAGACGATTGCGCCGGTTCGTAGGTTTGTCATTTGCGCAGAAAGCTCAACCTCAACCTTGACACCGCCGTCGTAATCGACCTCCTCGAGTTTTTCCAGGCGTCCGCTCAGGATATAGTCCACATTTGAGCGGCCGTCGTACCGGGTTACTTCCGCGAAATTGCCGCTAGCGCGTAAACGATCTGCGATCGCGGTGGTCACCGTCTGGCGCGGATCAGCCGCCCAGCGATAGTAGTTGTAGAAGCCAATCTCCTCTGGGGATGGTCGATACACGACAGGTCCCTGGTGGAGGTACCCCGGCGATCGGAATTCCCGCACGGCAATAGACGCGTGGACCTGCGGCCCAGGCGGTGGATCGGGGGGCGAGGGCAGATGCAGCGTGTAATACGTGGGATATTTGACCTGGCCGCATCCGCCGAGGATGACCGATGCAGCGAAAGTGATTGCAAAAAGTGCCGTGCGTTGTTTCGTCACGAGTTGGTCTCCTATTCCGGGACCTTGCGTTCCTTAGCCTGCTTGATCCGGATCAAACTCCACGGCCGCTGCTTCAGTTCGTCTGTGAGCTGCCCCAGATTGTCGGTTGCCTCACGCAGATTTTCCACCGTATCGTCGATCTTGTTGTCGTTGGCCCTCACAACAACCTGAATATCCGCCAAAAGAGTCTTCGCTTGCTGCAACGTGGAATCGAGTTCCCCGAGATCCGTCTGTATTGGCTGGCGGACGTCTGCGACCGTGCCATTCACGTTTTGAATCGTGGAGTCGGCATGATCAATCACCGGACCAAGTTTTGCGATTACGCCATTGGCGTGTTGACTCAGGGCTAGCAGTTGGTCCGCGATGTGATCAATCTTTGGGCGCTCATCTGTTGTTACTGAGTTCAGATTGCCGAGGAGAGTTCGTGCGTCAGAGCTGATGCCGCCCAACTCCCCTTTTACCTGAGTAATCAGATCGTTTGCGTTGCCTGCCACCGTCGCCATCTTGCCGGCAATTTCATCCAGGCTCAGTGTTTCCTGCGAAGGAATCACCTGACCGGGCGCGATCCGAGCAGCATCGTTGGTGCCGGTGCTGATCAACAGTGAGGGCTCGCTCATCACGCTCACAGCGCCGAGCTTCGCTACGCTCTTCTGGTTCACCGGTGTTCCTTCTTTGATCTCCATCTGAATCTCGATGCGAGTCAGGTCGGAGGGCCATGGA
>JBAWCO010000839.1:0-2872 GCA_049590315.1 Occallatibacter sp.
CCGGGACACTCTGAGCGACAAGATAGTCACGCACACCGTCCGCGCGTTGTTCCGATAACTTCTGGTTATAGTCATCGGACCCGATGCTATCTGTATATCCTTCTACCTGCAGCTTCAAGCCGGGGTAGGAAAGCAGAATGCCCGACACTTTGGCCAGCTTTTCGCGGGCTTCGGGTTTCAGGGTGTACTTATTGAAGTCAAAGAGCACGTCAGACATGTTGACGATCAGTCCGCGTGCGGATTCAGTGGTCTGCAATACCTGGTTCAACTGCTGACGTAACCTTTCGCGCATCTGGGTTGCCTGTTGAGATGCCTGCTGCGCAGATTGTTCGGCTGCTTGCTGCGCTTCCTGAGCTCTGCGCGTAGCGTCTTCGGCCTTAGCGCGCTCCTCTGCTTGTTGCTGGGCGATCGCCTGCGCCTGCTGGGCGGCCTCTTGTGATTGCTGCGCTTGCTGTTCCGCGCTCTGACGAGCCTGCTGCGCGGCTGCGTCATCTTCAGCTTTGATCTTGCGTATGGTGATGATGCGCGCGTCTTCGGCTGACTGCACGGCTTCACGTGCGAAGGTGATCGTCTCCTTGCGATCCTTCTTGTGCGTGTCAGTATCTTGCGCGTTCTGGAGAGCGGTTTTGGCCGTGGTCATTGTGTCCGCCGCGTATTTTTCCGCCCCCGCGGCATCGGCGATCTGGATGGCATTCATGGCTTCGTACAGTTCGAGGGGCGAGCGCTCATCGCGAGTGATTGGATGGAGAACTGAGTGGCGCCCTGCAGTTTCTGCGTAAGCTCCGCGCGGGAGCAGGGAATAGTGCGCGTTCACTTGCTCGATGACACCCTGGGTCTTGTCTTCGACGATGTTTTGCATCACCACGAGATCACTGGGCATAGTGACGGCGTAGTAGGGTTCGGCAGTTATTATCAATCCGAAAGTTTGAAGGTTGGCTGTGACCTGAAGCTGACTTTTGTCTTTGGATCCCGTGGGAAGCACTTCACCCAGATTCATGGGGCGACCTTCAGGCGTGATAGCCCATAAGACATATGTCAGATATTCAGGGCCGAATCCATTGGCAGGTGGCAGTCCTTCGAAACTGGCATCGATGGATGTGCGTCCCAAATGTGCATCGACCTTCGCGGAGCCATGAGCCTGCGGCAGGAGGCTCGTCCCCTGAAAGCCGATCTTGGTGGAAGCGCTGCGATGGAAGTAGTTGATTGCGGGGATATCGCGACCCACCACCTGGATTTTGTAGAGGGGAACGTCGTCGCGCATTCCCGCGGACTGCATGGGGACTGCGGTCGATGGATTCTGCGTGGTGGTGGGGTTGGACTCCTGCGCGAATGCCCACGCAGGCGTGGTGAGTAGAACAATCAAGGAACATTTAATCAAGGAATATTTCTGGATGCAATTGGTCATCTGATTATTAGTCATCTGATTGACTGGTTGACCTCCTTCAGTGCGGTCATAGGACTCAGAACTCGGGAGTCATTGTGGGATCGAGCTGAGTCTTCCAATCACACAGATTGCTATGGATGCTCCCGGGCCAAGCCGAGTTGTCCCAATGCGCTTATGGTCGGGGCGTATTGGTGGTATCGAAGGAGTTAGTGGTTGTAACAAGGAAAGAGAAAACCAGGAAGGAGAAAACTGGGCGGATACGGATTGCATCTATCTGAAGAGGGAATGAAATCTGGAGATATGACGGCGAGCGAGTGAATTATTGTGTGACAAGCGAAATATTCTGAGTGATGCAATTCTAAGTGACGCAGCGGAGCGACGAAACGAACTGGGTAAGTTACCTGCTCATGCGCTATTGGCGAGGTTGGCCCAGGTGGTAAGAGATTCCCCAACTCGCGTTCATCACATCGGTGCCGGGATCGCTGGGCACAATGTACGCATTCGAGAAATGAAAATCGCCCCAGAGGCCGAGGCGGAGGTCAACGCGATGGGTGAGTTTGGTCTGCACGCCGAATCCAGTCTGCAAGGTGAAGTCTTCGTAGCTTGCTTCGTTCGACAGCACTTTCTGGGTAAACCCGATCATTCCGCCCTTTAAGAGGATGTAGGGCTTGAAGTGTTCCTTGTGGCTTCGCCACATCATACGCAGGCCGATGGGCGTGAGGGCGAGCCCGGGGACGAGTTTTCGGTCGTGGGATTGCGGGTTTCCCCAGTAATCCGATTTGGCCGGCTCGACCAGGAGCACGAAGGGCAGGATCTCTGCGACGTAATCCATTTGCGCTCCGGCGAAGTAGCCCCAGGAATGACGGTCATACTCGATTCCACTGGTATAAAGCTTGGTCTTGTCTTCAATGGCAAACAAATTGTAATTGCCGTAGGAAGCCATGCCCTCCCAGATAATCTCGCTCTCGACAGGATGCTTGGTTCGAGGCGGCGTGGTTACTGCGGCTTCCGGGTCTAGGGAAGAGGTTGTGTCTGAGCTGTCGTTTGAATCGGACCAGGCGCCGTTGGCTGCTGGGGTTTCCGCCGGTGCGGTCGTAATGTTTTCGGTCTGGCTGTTGGCAGGCACCGCCGCTGTGAGTGATGGCGCGGTGAGCAATGACGGGGCTTCTGCGGCTGTGGCCGGAGTGGTCTGAAGTTGCTGGGATTGTCCCAGGGCGGACGCCAGAACGATGAGGGTTGCCAGGATGGCAAAGTAATTAGGGCGAAAGACTCTGGCGAAGCGATGCGTATTCTGGCGGAAAGAGAATACAAACACACAAACTCGATTCTTCGGCAAATCGGCACCCAAAATTGATTGAAAAGAGTGTTCTTCGTTTTTCTAACTAGCTTCAAGTTAACTGGTTTGAGGCAGATTCGCAAGGTGTGGACGGCCGACCGATTGCCTCCTAATACTACTGTGTTATAAAATGGATACCCCCGCTTCGGTTA
>JBAWCO010000840.1:0-10017 GCA_049590315.1 Occallatibacter sp.
GCGCGAGGCCGTCAGGGTCAGTACGTGAAGATGCTCGGGACGGAAGTAGTCGGCCTGCTCGCTTTCAATGTCCATCACGCCAATGAGGCGGTTCTTGGCAATCAGCGGAACGGCAAGCTCCGAGCGCACTTCCGGGTTGGCGGCGACGTAGACCTCTGAGGTGGAGACATCATTCAGCAGAATCGGCTGGCGTGTCAGGGCCACCTGGCCCACCACGCCCTTGCCCAGGGGAACGCGTGTGCGCTCCGTCTCCGGAGTGTGGCCGATCTGGAAGCGCATACGCAGCTCGTGTGTGCGGTCATTCAGCAGAAAGATGGCGAAGATGCGGTATTGAATGACGGCGCGCACCAGCTCCGAGGTGCGATTGAGCAGAGTTTGCAGATCGAGCGTGGTGTTCAGGGCGTCCGCCATCTGCGCCAGGTAGGTCAGGTCGCTGGACTCGATGCGGACGTTGATGGGGTCCAGATGCGCCAGCGGATTTTCAGACGGAGCGGGGCGATAGTCTCCTTCGAGCTCATGGTGTTGCGGCGGAGATGGGGGAACAGCCTTCATGGTGTCAGTAGGGAATGATAACGGATAGGGCAGGGAAGCAGGGACTGAGGGACTAAGGGACTGAGGGAATAGGGACTAAGGGACCAGTGTCCTGAATCTGAAATGCCCACCACAAAACAAGCTGTCATCCTGAGCGGGTGAGAAAGATTTTAGAAATATCTGATTTATCGAGAGATAAATAGCCTGTTTTTGGCTGTGTAGGAACTGTGTAGGCGAATTGTGCATTTTTTGTCATTTCGCTCTTATGGCCCCTTTGAAACAGTGTAGCGAACAGGCGCTTTTTAGAGGCTATGCCCCATGCCGAAGCCATGCTCGATGACCGGCGCAATCTCCGGCTGCTGCGGCGTGATGGACTGCTGCGGTTTCATCGCTGGCGTATGGGCGCTCTCGTGGGACACGTCATGCCCTAATGCTTCGGGCAGCTTCTCGCGGTCATTGGTGTAAACCTGCGCGTCCTCCGCGCCACGCGAGACGGCGACGTAAGCCATGCGGCTGTTGAGCAGGTCTTTCGCTGCCAGCTCAGTATCGACGTGAATCAAGACGCGCTCGGCAGTCTGTCCCTGACTGGAATGGCTCGTCACCGCATAGCCGTGATCGAGATGGGGATGCTCACGCGGATCGAGCTGCACGTCGCGGCCTCCGTCCATTTTCAGGCTCAGTTTCCCATCATGCTCGATACTCTCGATGGTTCCTAATTCGCGGTTGGCAATCTTCAAATCATTAGCCGGTGCGGTGAACTGGATGCGGTCGCCAACGGCGAAGCTGCGCCGTTCTTCCCGGTAGACAGAAACGCCCTGCTGCCGTCGAGGATCATAGGTCAGCTCGGAGCCATCGGCCCGCACCACCGTCAACAGGTTCTTTTCAGCGTCAACGCTCTTGACTCGCGCGTATTCCCCATGCTCCATGCCAGTCTCTTTCGAGGCGCGAGCGTAGCGCACTACATCATTAAACTCATACCTCGCTGCCCATGTCCGCTCCGGCCCGGTGAGGTCTTGACGCGGCACAAGCGCCGCAATGGGATGCTCTTCTTTACTTACTGAGCCGCGCTCCTGCATCTCGGCACGGATACGCTCGTTGATCTCCACGCGGGAGCGGTTGTCGGGGGAGACAACCAGCGTACCCTCTGGCGACTTTGCATATTCCTTCGCAATCGCGGTGATGCGATTCTCACGCTCTGCAATCTCATGGACGCGGCCCTGCCGGTCCAAGCCTTGCACGGCCTCGCGCACCTCGCCCCGCGCAAGCTGTTCGACCACCTGTTTCAGCTCCGGGTCTTTCTGGCGGACGATCTCATCGAGCTTTACCGTCTTCATGCCCGCATCCTGAAGCTGCGCGAAGGGACGCCCGGCCTCGATTGCCTCATGCTGGCGGCGGTCGCCCACTAACAACACACGGTCATTCGGATGAAGGCGATTCACAAACTCGTGCATCTGCTTGGTGGACGCAAGCGAGGATTCATCGAGCACATACAGGCGGCGTTCTCCGGTGTCCGGCTGCTGTCCGCGTGTAAGGTGCTTTTGTAGCGTGGACGTTTCCATGCCCGCATCGGCCAGCTTTTGTGCCGCGCGGGAAGTGGGCGCGAAGCCTTCGACCTTGTACCCTTGCGCCTCTGCGCCTTCACGGATGACGGCCAGCGTCGTTGTCTTGCCCGCACCGGCGACGCCATCCAAGCCCACCATCTTTTCGCGGGAGAGAAATATCTGATCGACGGCCTGACGCTGCGAGGTATTCAGCTCCGGGTGGCGGTCCTCCGTAGCAATGCGTATACGTCCATCAACCAGCATCGGGTCACTCACTCCGCGCTGATTGCCTTGCTGCATCCGCGTAACGATGTCGCGTTCCATGCGAAGCATTGCGGCGGTGGTGTACTGCTGCCCTCTGCCGCCATGATTGACGGTGCGAAACTCACCCCGCGCTGCTCGCTGCTCGAACTCCTGCCGAACATGGGCATACGTTGTTTCACCCATGCCGCGATTGAGCGCCGCTTCCAGAAGGTCGCGGCGGTCCAGCACGGCGGAACGCTCGAACAAATGATCGCGGGCATACGTGACGGCCTGTTGCGCGGCCACTGTGGTCCGATTCAGTTCGGGTTCGTGAACATGGCGCTGTCCACGTTCACGCGCTTCGGCCACAACTTTGTCGGCCTGATGTCCATACTGCGCGGCTAGATTCCGATGCCTCTCCAATACCGCTTCCGGCGATAGCAGCTCCTTGCTGTCCCGCGTTCGGTGTGCGGCAACCTGCGCGGCTCCCGCCCCGTCTATCCCCATCTCGCGGAGATGATCTTTGATCTGCTCGCGGCGTGGGCTGCTGGCTTCCAAATACTCTTTCGTATAACCCTTGATCTCCGGCTGTCCGTGCTTGCCGCGCTCCAACTCGTAACCCAAACCCTGCAACCGCATTGACAACTCGGAACGGTAAACGCTGGTGGCATAGCGTTGCGAAGCGAATAATTCCTGCGGCTGCAAGGTGCGCGTCTGTCCGTTGTCGCGTTCGGTGACATTGAAGATCACAGCATGGGTATGGAGTTGCGGTGCGGCGTAGCCGTCCACAGGACGGGCCGTATCGTGCTCGAAGGTAGCGGCAACGAATTTGCCTGTCGTCTCCGGCGCATGGACGTTGCCGATACGGGCCTGCGTGTACTTCTCCAACTCGTTAAGCGCCACGCGGACGCTCTCCCGATGCGCCTCTCGCACGCGCTCATCGCCGCCGACAAGGGCAGTCAGAGAGACTGACTTCGGCGCAGAGAACGTAGCATCCCACCCGGCGCGGTGCTCCACGCTCGTCACTTCCTTGCCAAATTTGCCTTCATAGGTTTTGGATGTTTGATGGCGAACGAGCTGCGCTTCCGTGAATGGGTGCTGGCCTTCGGTCAATCTGGCAAAGTGCTCGTTGCCGACCGCACCTTCCAAGCCCCACTGCTCGGCTAGCTTGCCTTGCCACTCACTATGCCCTTGCTGGTCACGGCTCCAGTAGTTCTGCCGCTCCGAGGCAAACTCCCGCTCGTGGTACGTCCGTACCTGCGAAGCTGACAGCGGTTTGGAGATCGTCAGCATACAGAGATTCTAATCCGCAACTCAACAGAAGCCGACTCCGCAGTATTCATCTTGATCTGGTGTGAGTGTGTCATTTTCCCTTGCCTGGAAGCGCCGAAGGAGCGTCAGGCAGCATCATGGGAAGATTGTTGAGTTCGTCAGGATCGTAGAAGTACGGATTGGAATCCCGCTCGACAATCTTTTGTGGATCAGCCTGATCTCCCATCAGCCTATCTCCAACAATCGCAGTTCTTCGCTGGAGTTCGGCCATGTAATCCTTGTCCAGAAGAATTTCTGCGGGCGCTGGCTCATTCAATAACAAGTCTCTGGGACCGAGATAGAGATAGGCGTCCACCATCTTAGAGAGCGGAGCTTCCGCCTCTTCCGGGGTTCCTGAGAACGTACCTTTCGCCCGAGTTGGGCCCGTCGGAATCTTGCCGCTATCTGGCACTCCAAAGAAGATGTTCCCTGTACTGTGAGTCATGTCCAGTAAGTCCGCCAGCCATGTGCCTCGGATTTCCGGCACAAGTGACGGAACAGGCCAAGACGCCATCCGCGCCTCAAACCCGCTGTTGAATTTTTCCAAGGGGCTCCAGTTGCCAAATCCCGTATGCTCCGCAATCACCAGCGTCACGCCCGGATAATCTTTCTCATACAGCCCGACGGCTGTACTCCCCACGTGATACAGGTGCGCTGTGCCGAACAGCATCAGTGCCCTGCGGTGTTTCGAGAGCACTTCCTTTTCCATCACAGAGGCAATACTGATGTCGCGCCTCAGATATTGCCCGCGTCCGTAGTCGGCGGAACTCTTGATCTTGCTCCAGTCAATAGGAGGGTCGCAGGCCAGCACACGCATTTGCTTCTCTGGTGGCAGCGTTCGATTGATCCTGCGGACCAAGGGGAACAGCTCTTCATAAAAACCGGACAAACCGCACATGGTCTGGGTGGTATTGCGCCAGACCTTCCGCACTTCCGGTAACGGGACATCGTCGCCCGCAATGTATCGATCCAGCGTCGGCTGATAGAGCGCATTACCGCATTCCACGGCGATCACATTGACCCTGCCCGGAAAAGCCGGATTGCGGATGAGATGAAGAATGAAATCGTCGAGGTCCTTATTGCCATGCGCCGCGCTCATGCCAATAACTTCATATCGGTCGAGCGCAGCGAGCAGCGTCCGTTCAGCGTCCCCCGGTTTCGGGTCGGCCCCTTTGGGATTCGGAGCCTGGACCTCGATTGGCCCCTGCAGCGGCAGCATGGCCTTACCAGGCTCTTGTGCTGGACCTGCGAAGCTAGAAAGCATTGTCAAAGATAGAAGCACAAGAAAAGTACCTGGAGTCACCAGCCCCTTCAATCTAAATCTCCTCTTAGGACTGTCCCTACGACTTGCATCACCAACACGTCGCCTGTTTATTTGCACGGAAAATAGGTCCTCTCGTCCCCTCTTTTTATAATGTGAGAGACGCTAGATGCAGGGTAAAGTACTCATATATGGACAACTTTGTGAGTTTATTGCGGATTTCTGCTTCCAACACAGAACAATCCGTGAAAAATGTCGAATTAGATGCATCCGACAGAGCAATTCTCGGTGCTCTGACCAGAAATGCCCGAACCAGCTATCGCGATTTGGCTGCGCAGGCACACCTCAGCCCGAATGCAACCGCCGAGCGCATGCGACGATTACAAGAGCTCGGGGTGATCAAGGGATTTAGGATTGAGATCGAACCCTCATCGCTCGGCCTAAACCTTCAAGCCTTCATTGACGTGAAGTTGCAGAAGGGCACCACTATGGACACTTTTGAGCGGACACTGGCAAGAATCGCTGGCGTGGAAGAAGCTGTGTCTTTGACGGGAGCATTTGATGTCCGTCTCCGTGTCGTCTGCAAAGATCCTACTCAGTTGGGCGAATTGATCGAGCAGCTTCGCGTACAAGCGGGGGTTCAGGAGACCAGCGCAACGGTTATCGTAAGGCGATTGAATCTAAAGATTGGCGAACCTCGTGGTAAAGGCTTGGTGCGATGATGCGAGGTACAGGCAAGCCTTCTTTACGACATTCACTCTTATGACTTGGATCGCGAGAGTCCCTACAAACGCGCTTCCGCTCATTCAATCCCTTTGGTCTCATCCCACACAAACGCCTCTTTGGATTTGTCGATGGGCTTGTCAGCGGGCGCATCGAAAAGTGGGAGCATGACCTGGGCCGCTGCTGGCGTCTTGGGTTGCTCCGCGCGAACTACCGGGGTCGGTGGTGACGGCCTGGGCGCAATCTCCGGCATCTTTCGCTCGATGAACTCCGGTTGTCTGCCGTGCTTCTTTGCGAACTGGAAGTAAACCGGCACAACGCGGTTCTCCTGCTTGATGAAGCCGTGCAACGGTTCGAGACCGGAGATTTCCGAAGCCATGACAAGCGGTTTGGTTGCAATTTCCATCGCATACGATTTCCTGCTCCCTAACAGCTTCATGCTGCGTGACTCCTTCAACCGCTCCACTTCAATTTCCCCGATGGCATCGGAAATCCACTTCGCGGCGCGCGGCTCGGTGGTCTTGAAAAACAGCTTGGTTGCGGGCTGCGAAAGCATGGCCTCGGCGTCCTGGCCGTAGCGTTTTTCAAGCTGGCTGCGCCCCTGAAAACCCACTACAACAGGGTTCCCATACTTGCGGTTTTCCGTGACGGCGGTGTGGAGCTGCGGCAGCTTGTTGAGGCTTGCCAGTTCGTCCAGCACAAACCATACCGGCTTCGCCGTATGGTCCTCGCAGTAGCCCATCATGCGAAGGATGAATAAATCGAGCCACACGGAATGGAGCGGCAAAATCTTCGCGCGATAGGCAGGAGCGGATGTGAGAAACACCCAACGCTTACGCGCGGTATACCACTCCGCCGTCGCAAACGTCGGCCTCGTATGCTCCCACTCCGGCAACAGCTCCAGGCTGTCGGCCACCATGTTGAGGCTGGCAAGCACACCCGCCCGCTGTGCCGGTGCTCCCGAATCAAGCAAGGCGGCCAGCGGTGTTCCTTTGACCGCCGCCTCGATCCGCGAAGGGTCGGCCATCATGCTCAGAATGTCCCTGGGCTGCGGCCTCCGCTTGAGCAGATGGGCTAGTATCCGGCGCGGCCCATCGGTGAAAAACTCCTTCTCGTACTCCTTTTCCGGCAGAAACGCGGCGGCGATGGTCGCCGCTGTTTCGTCGCGGTCGATCTCATCGCCTAGCCCCCAATACGGGCAACGCTGGTCCAGCGGATTGAGAATCAAATCGCCGCGCGCGGGCGAGTAGAACTCGCTCACAAAGTCCATCGCCGGGTCGTAGACGATGGCGCTCTCTTCGCGTTCTCGCACTTGGCGAAGTAGCTGCCGGATGGCGTTCGACTTCCCGCTGCCGGTGTCGCCCATCATTAGAATGTGGCTCGCTTCGAGGCGCTTCGGAATCCGGTAGCTCGGGCCAAAGGGCAGCCACCGCAAAAGCGCATCTTCGAAGCGCAGACGGAACCGTATGCCATCTGTCTTTGCGCCGCGCCACCGCAAAGCTGAGGCCAGCTCGGGGCCTTTGGTCGTGCGTCCGTGGCGTTCCTCCTGCTGCTGTCTCCGGCTAGACGCCTGCTTCATCAGGAGCCGGAGCACATAGAGCAGCATCAGCACCGCGAGGCTATTGAGCATGGGACGGCCAAACAACCACCAGACACTCACGTCGTCATAAACGTAGTCCCGCAATCCCTTGGCAAGACTGTCTGCGGGTACTTTCTCCGGGGCGCTGTAGGCCACTCCACGCCAGCCCTCCGCAATGGCTTTGGGCGAGAGGCTGACGGGTAGCTTCGAGTCCGGCCCGGCAACCACATCCTCGGCTGAGGCGGGCACCGGCTTCCGCCTGGGAGCGGTCTTCATCACCCATCGGATAGTCATCTCACCGTGCGGAATCCCGGCCCCTACGGAGCTGGCGGCATAGGTTGTAAGGTAGACCTTTTGGAGCGGCTGGAGCGTCCAGGCAAGCCAAGCCGACGCCGGGAAGATGAGGACAAGCGGGCCAACCGCAAGCCAGAAAATAAGCCAGAACAGCCGCCCCGTCCGGCTTGGGAAACGCATGGGGCGGCTCACTGCTTACCTCCATCCGTTCCCTCCTGGGACAGAAACTCGGCGAGCAGTTTGCGGGCATCGGCGAGCTTCCGTACGTTGGCCTGGTCCCGGATTTTGACCACGGAATCGGGCAGCAGATGCTTGCCTTCGGCGTTCGCCTGGGCCGTCGCGTGAAAGAGATTCAGGAGCATATAGCGCAGTGCCGTGACCTCGGCCAGTACCAGCTCGGTAGGGTCTGCCGGACGTTCCCGCGCGGCTTTCAGAGCCAACTCGCGCAGCCATTCGGCCAAGGTCTTCCCCGCAACTTCGGCGGCGGTTTCTACCTCGGCCAGCTCTTCCGGCGTAACCCTGGTTGCAATGGTTTTGGCACGGAGAACCGGACGCGCTTCGCCACTCGGCGAGGCTGGAGACTGCAACGGAGCCGGGATGCGGGGAGTGCTCATGGGAAGCCCGACTCAAAATCAGCTTGCACCCTCCGATTTTTGCCGTCAAGCGCCGAATGACGGAAGTCTTTGTCTATCAGTGCGTTTACACGCCGCATTCTGTGGACTGCTCGCGCGTTTACGTGCGTAAACGCATTGCCGCCGTGTTGAAATTGCAAATTAGCAAGTTGCTGATTTAGCGCGCGTTAACGTTGGCTAACCAAACCAAAGGGCCGGTTTACCGGCAGCATCCCATTTGGGGGTGACGTGTCGCAGCGCCAACATCCGGTGCGTAAGCACCGTGTTCTTTGAGGGCAGTAGCAATCACCTTCAAGGAGCGCGATGCGGACCGCACCGGGCAAGCCGGCAAGATGTAGCGAATGAAAGAGTCGTACGGTGAGGGCCTAGCAAGCCACACCGGCTCCGAGTCATGCGGGCACGGTCGCAAGGCCGGATACGAAGCGTTGACAGGAGGAACTACGGGCCAGGTTATCGAGCCGCGAAATACCCCTAACTTCAGGACGCCGACGCCCTGACACGACGCGGAAGGCAACATTCGGTGGAGCGTTAATGCGAGCTTCACCGGGGTCCTGCGCGGTCTGTGACCCTGGCACGTAGGGACACATCTTGCACGGAAGTTGGGAGATCCCGGGTTCACCCGTGAGCGGCCAGCGCTTCCGGGACGCATCGGGAAGTCCAAGGACAGGAGCCGATGATGAACGAACACGGGAAGTCGGACAGACCCATAGTACCGGGGAAGTCTCCGAACAAAGCCAGAGTATCGGTGGCGGAGGAGATGGAGGGAAGGGGTCTGGCCAAGGGGAATCTGGGCCAGCAAAACGCGCCCCGGACTCAGAGCCGGATCAAGGGGGTCCCCGGCGACAGGTCTCCGTCGCAGGGGTCTCTCGGCGCGCCAAGTGAGCTGGCGCAGATACGACAAACGGCAAAATCGAACAAGGATGTAAAGTTCACCGCTCTGATGCATCACATCTACCGGATCGACACCCTGCGGTTTGCTTATTCGCAGTTGAAGAGGCAAGCGGCAGCCGGTGTGGACGGTGAGACGTGGCGGCACTACGGCGAGGCTCTTGAGGAGAATCTCCAGAGCCTTTCCCATAGACTGAAGCGCGGAGCGTACCGGGCCAAACCGGTCCGTAGGGTGTACTTTCCGAAGGCGGACGGGCGGCAGCGACCGCTCGGCGTTACGGCGCTCGAAGACAAGCTCGTTCAGAGAGCGACGGTGGAAGTACTCAACAACATCTACGAAACCGATTTCCTCGGCTTCTCTTATGGGTTCCGGCCAGGACGCAGCCAGCATAAAGCGCTGGATGCGCTGTGGTGCGGACTCCATGAGCGACGTGTGAACTGGGTGCTGGACCTGGACGTGCGCAGCTTTTTTGACCGGCTGTCGCACGAGTGGCTGGTCCGGTTTCTCCAGCATCGGATAGCGGACCGGCGCGTTTTGCGGCTCATTCAGAAATGGCTGAACGCGGGCGTGCTGGAAAAGGAAGTGCGAACGTTCGCGGAGGCAGGTTCGCCGCAGGGTGGCAGTGCATCGCCGCTGCTGGCGAATATCTACCTCCATTACGTCTTCGATCTCTGGGTTCAGGCATGGCGTAAGAAGCGTGCGCACGGCGATGTGATCGTGGTGCGTTACGCCGATGACGCCCTGGTTGGGTTCGAGTTCAAAGAGGATGCCGAACGGTTCTGGGCGGAACTGAAAGAACGAATGGAAAAGTTCCAACTGGAACTGCACCCGGAGAAGACGCGGCTGATCGAGTTCGGACGCCATGCGGCGGCCAACCGGAAGCGTGCTGGTCTGGGCAAGCCAGAGACCTTCGACTTCCTCGGCTTCAAGCACATCTGCGGGAAGACGAAGAAGGGGCGGTTTCTGGTGATTCGGCAGACGATTCGCAAGCGCATGCAGGCGACGTTGCAACG
>JBAWCO010000841.1:0-6032 GCA_049590315.1 Occallatibacter sp.
GCGATCCAGTGCTGGCTCGCAGAGTAATCAAGAACAGTATCGATGGAGTCCGCCGTGGCCGCCAGAAAGAAGGGTAGTAGCATGACGCCCGCCTCGGTGAGCCCCCGGCGCCAGGCCCGGAACAACATCACAGAGATCAGGCCGCAGAAGACCACTTCCGCAGCAACGGACAAGTAATCGTGGAGGTGCTGCAGGTGCAAAAGGAAAACAATAGGCAGCACCAGCAGGAATATCTGGACAATGCGAACAACCTTGCGAAACTGGTTGCCGGAAAAGCGAACAACAAATTCGAGCGTGATAGCCATGAAGGCGCGGCCCAACCACATATGGACCACACCGAAGACCGACAAGGGCATGAGTGCCAGCGCAAAGGCGGCTTCGACGGCTACTGTAACCGTGAAAGAGAGACAGAGCAACGCCAGCCACAGGTACTCCGAATGATGGCGCTGCGCCAGGTAGAGTGTGGCGCCCAGCAGGGCTACACAAAGGAAGAGAAAGCCCAAAATCACGCCGGAGATTACATGCTCATCCCAAAGGCGCTCCGTGGCCATGGCGAGCTTGTCCGCAACGTCCTCATGGGTACCCAGTTCAACCTTGTCGAGAAGACCGCCTCCACTGGAGACATCGGGCCCGGCCCAACTTCGAACCGCCACCACAACAGAGCCATCGGCCGCTAGCCCTGAAATGCGCACGGCCAAAGGCGGCGACCGATACATGTTCGGCTCATCCTTCATGCCGCGCATGTGCCCGGCTTCAAACCCATTCACATACACACCGAGCTGTCCGACTGAATCGCTGGTCAGCAGCAAATCCAGCGGTGGATTGCCAGGCAAATTTTTGAATTGCGCAAGCTGCTGCGGTTGAACTCGCAATCGGTACCATGCATAACCCGTGTAAGGATCCATTCCCTGGTCGGCAAGCGACTTGCCCAGCGTCACTGTCGACCATTTCGAATCATCGAAGCCGGGATCAGCCCATTGCGGATCGTCCCCGGTTTGGAAGCGCCACGGACCCTCGAGAATCATGGTGCCGTGGACCTGCAAGGCAATGGACCCGCTCCCAATTCCGTTTGCCGGCCTCGAGGCAGCGACCGCCGGGCTCTGCGCAACCAGGGAAATCCCGCAGAAAAGCAAAAGCGCGAGCCAGCCCAGGCTCCGGCCCCAATCGAGGCTCAGCTGTGAGGACGAGCTTGCTGTTCCTTTTGCTGGCTCAATGGTCTTCATGCACTTCCTAAGTTTAGAGCAGAAACATGCGCTAGCCCGGACTTGCTTCATTGCACCTCCGGGGGTTCCGTCTATTCCGCCAGCGGCAGAAACCGTCGCATCTGCTCGTCCCACTGCTCAATGTGTCCGTTCAAAATATCGTAGTACCACCCGTGGACCGTCAGCCTGCCTTCCTGCATCGCCCGTCCTACCGCCGGTTGCGCCTTCAGGTTCCACAACTGTGCCACCACGTTCCCCCGGATCAACGCCGCCAACTCCGCGTGCTCCCCTTCGGCAGGATTCACTGGCTGCCGGTGCGCGAATGCCGACTCCACGTGACTAAGCCACCGTTGCGCCTTGGGCATTTTATCCAGTCCCTTCCGGTCCAGCGCCGCCTTCAACGCCCCACAGTCGGAGTGCCCGCACAGAATCGCGGCCTTCACCTTCAGCACCTCAACTGCGTACTCGATCGTTGCCGTCACGCCGTCCACGTCGTGACTGGTCATCGGCACCACGTTCCCCGCATTCCGTGTAATAAACAAGTCCCCCGGCCCGGTCCCCAAAATCAAATCCGGAACTACGCGCGAGTCCGAGCACGTAATAAAAAGCCACTCCGGTGCCTGCCGGTCTGACAGCAGCTTGAACTGCGCCCGCTTGCCCGGAAACACATTCGCCAAAAACTGCTTGTGCCCCGCAATTAGCCGATCCATCCTACAGTCACCCCCCGCATCACACTGGTGTCAGCACCAGCCTATCGCACCGCGTTGCAAATGAGTCATACCGGAACATCCTCGCAATGCTCTTCTCTCCCAATTCGACAAACGCACCGACCGGAGCAATCGTTTACCATGCCGATTGACAGGAGTTTCCTACCGCCCATGTCTCAAATCACGTCCCGAATCGCCCTTCTCGCTCTCATAGCCATCGCTCCGCTCGTCCTTGCCGCGCAAACAGCGGACAACATCGACCCCGCCCTGAAAGCTCGTGTCGATCGCATCGCCACCCAAGTCCTCAACCAGACCGGCGTCCCCTCCGCCTCCGTCGCCATCGTTCAGCACGGCAAGCTCGTCTATACCCATGCCTACGGCCACGCCCGTCTCGACCCGGCAACCGCGGCCACACCGCAGATGCGCTACTCCATCGGCTCCATCTCCAAGCAGTTCACCGCCGCCGCAATCCTTCTGCTCCAGGAGCAAGGTAAGCTCTCCCTCGACGACACCGTCGGCAAGTACATCCCCAGCCTCACTGAAGGAGACAAGGTCACCATCCGTCAGATCCTCTCCCACACCTCCGGCTATCAGGACTACTGGCCCGAAGACTACGTGATGACTCCCATGCTGCGTCCCGAGAGCTCGCAGCAAATCCTCGACACATGGGCCAAAAAGCCGCTCGACTTCGAACCGGGAACCCAGTGGCAATACTCCAACACCAACTTCGTCATCGCCGGCCGCATCGTGGAAACCGTCACCGGCGCACCCCTCATGGATTTCCTCGTCGAACACATCTTTCGCCCCCTCGGCATGAAATCCGTATGGAACTCCGACGAAGCCAAGCTCACCTCCGTCGACGCCACACCCTATGTTCGCAATGCCCTCGGCCCCTTGCGCGTCGCCCCCAAAGAGGGCCGGGGCTGGATGTTTGCCGCCGGTGAACTGGCCATGACCCCCCACGACCTCGCGCTCTGGGACGAAAGCCTCATCGCTCAATCCATCCTCAAGCCCGGCAGCTATAAACAGATGTTCACTGAGGTCAAACTCAACGACGGCAAAGGCACCCACTACGGCCTCGGCGTCGAAGTGCGCGACCGCGCCGGTCACCGGTCCATCGAACACAGTGGCGAGGTTTCCGGCTTCGTGTCAGACAATGAAGTTCTCGTCGACGATGGCGTCGCAGTCGTTGTACTTACCAACCAGATGGCCGTCAACGCAGCCTCAACCATTGCTCACCTCGCAGCTCCGGTCGTCCTCAGCGTCCCACCAACCGCGCCCGAGCAGCAAGCCATCGACATCTATCACGGCCTCCAGCAGGGCCGCATCGACCGCTCCTTGTTGGCGCCAAACCTGAACGATTACTTCTCTCCCGAGACCATTGGCGACTTCCAGTCAAGCCTCTCGCCGCTCGGCGAGCCTCTCACTTTCCATCAATCTCACGAGGACTTGCGCGGTGGCATGACCTTCCGAGTCTTTGACATCGTGTATCCCAGCAAGCACTTGCGTCTCACCACCTACACCTACCCCGACGGCAAGCTAGAGCAGTACCTGATCGCGCCCGCCGAGTAAAGATTTGCTACTTTTCAACCTGGGCTGCCAGAGGTGCGGGGAACTCCCTTCGCCCGTAAGAAAGGCATCGAGAAAGAAATGGGACTCATACAGTGTCCGAATTGTTTGCTGAGCATACCTGAAGCATCCAGCATATGTATCCATTGCAGATCGGCGATTCCTGCCAGCATCGCCAGTTATTCTCTCCTTTCAACGCAACTGCCTCTTTCTGTCGAAGAGCAGTTCGTGCCGCCTCCATTTTTCGCGGTGTCACTGTTGAAACTAACTACCCTTTCTGTCTGTACGTTTGGGATTTACGACCTTTATTGGTTCTATAGCAACTGGAATCTGATCAGGGCTCGCGATGAACCGCATATTAGCCCTTTCTGGCGTGCTTTCTTTGCGATATTTTATTGCTACCCCTGCTTTGTGCGCATCAAGCTGGCGGGTGCGGCCAAAGGCATAGAATCTGTTCCTCCGTTCGGCGTATTGGCAATCTTATGGATACTATTCCGGGTCGCTTGGAGATTGCCCGACCCGTTCTTCCTGTTGGCCTTGCTCAAAGTAGGTTTCTTGCTTCCCGTACAGTTCTACGTGAACCGAATTAATGCAGCAGACACGCCCATGCACAAACCGAATTCACGGTTCACCTTCTGGAATTGGATTACAGTCGTCATCGGCGGATCGGTAGTAGCGTTGGCTATCGTCGGAGCATTTTTGCCACCCAAGTGAAGATAGGTTAGAAGCACAATTGATGAACGAATGGGTTGTATGGGCGCTCCATACGCGCACCGGTCATCTCTCCACTCTTTGACAAGCGCTTGGCACACAGCCCACCTGCCCCACAGCACGTGGGGCAGGTGCCGATATACTGGTATTTGACCTATGTTTGAAAACCTCACAGACAAGCTGCAGCGCGCCTTCAAAACCCTCCGCGGCCAAGGCACGCTCACTGAAGAAAACATCGCTGAAGCCCTGCGCGAAATCCGCGTAGCGCTGCTCGAAGCCGACGTCAACCTCAACGTCGCCCGCGACCTCATCGAGCACATCCGCGTCAAAGCCATCGGCACTGAAGTCCTCACCGCGCTTTCCCCCTCCGAGCAGGTCATCAAAATCGTTCGCGACGAGCTGATCGATCTCCTCGGCAAAGACACCGCCCGCTTCAAATTCGCCTCGCAACCGCCCACCGTCATTCTCATGGCCGGCCTGCAAGGCTCCGGTAAAACCACCACCTCCGGCAAACTCGCCGCCTGGCTCAAAAAAGGTGGGCACCGCCCCATGCTCGTCTCGGTCGACGTTTACCGCCCCGCCGCCCGCGAGCAGCTCAAGGTCGTCGCCAAATCCATCGAGGCCAAGCTCTATGAGGGCGACCAGAAAGGCGAGTCCGCCGGCACAGCTCTCGTCGAGCGCCTCGCCAAAGAAGCCCTCCGCGAAGCCCGCATCATGGGCTGCGACACCCTCATTGTCGATACCGCCGGGCGCCTCCACATCGACGAAGGCCTGATGGACGAGATGGCCCGCCTCAAAAAGCTCCTCAACCCCAGCGAGATTCTCTTCATCGCCGACGCCATGACCGGCCAGGACGCCGTCAACTCCGCTGAAGACTTCCACAAGCGCCTCGGCCTCACCGGCGTCGTCCTCACCAAAATGGACGGCGACGCCCGCGGCGGCGCGGCCCTCTCCATCCGCCACGTCACCGGCCAGCCCATCAAGTTCATCGGCGTCGGCGAAAAGCCGGACGCCTTCGAGCCCTTCCATCCCGACCGCATCGTCTCGCGCATCCTCGGCATGGGCGACATGATGTCCCTCATCGAGAAGGCCGAATCCACCCTCGACCGCAAAAAGTCAGAGGAGTTCGCCAAGAAAGCCCTCCTCGGCGACGGCTTCACGCTCGAAGATTTCCGCGACCAGTTGCGCCAGATCAAGAAGATGGGTTCCATGGAAAGCATCCTCAAAATGCTCCCCTCCGTCGGCCCCTTCGCCGGCCTCCAGCAAGCCTCGCAGAACATTGACGAAAAGCAGTTCACGCGTCTCGAAGCCATCATCAACTCCATGACCCCCATCGAGCGCCGCAACCACGAAATCATCTCCGGCACCCGCCGCAAGCGCATAGCCGCCGGCAGCGGCACCAGCGTGCAGGATGTAAACCAACTCCTCCGCCAATACGCCCAGATGGCCAAAATGTTCAAGCAGATGGGCAAAGGCGGCATGGCCAGCAAAATGATGCGCGGCGGCTTGGGCGCCATGGGCATGGGCGGCAAACAGAAATTTGGCCGGTAGAATTGGAGCGCGTTCGAAAGCTGGATTAAAGCGCGATCTAAAGTCCAAGATTGTGCAAGAATGCGAATCTAGCCTTTGCTGCAGAACTCATTCCTGGACGCGCTTTGTATCAGGGCACGACTTCAGTCGTGCCGAAAGAGGCAGAAAAACGCCGGGCTTTAGCCCCTGAGGGATATGCTTTGGTGGACCGGGACGATCACCACAGGTCATCCAATGACCACCGCACCAACCACAAAGCTGTCATCCTGAGCGGAGCGCAGCGGAGTCGAAGGATCTGCGGTTGCTTTTAGGG
>JBAWCO010000842.1:0-5076 GCA_049590315.1 Occallatibacter sp.
CTTCTCTCTCCCATGCGTCTTCAGTTCCACTATTTTCCAATGCAGAAAGTGGAAAAAATCAAGTTCAATACATCGTCGGAAGTAGTCTGACCTGTCAGCGAATCCAACGCCCAAAGTCCCCGGTAAAGATCCAGCAGGATCATTTCATGGGGAATTGAGTTTGCAGTCGCCTGCGCCGCGTCACCCAGCGCCTCCAGCGCAGTCGTGATCGCCTGATGATGGCGCAAGCTGGTCAGCATCCCCGGCTCTGCGGCCGCTCCACCTGTCGCCAGCGCCAAAATCCTCGCCCGCAGTTCCGGAATCCCTTCGCCCGTCAGCGCCGAAGTACGCACCATCTCATCCGCGACCGTGACGTCCTCAAACTCCTCAGCGGCCAAATCACTCTTGTTGACCGCCACCAGCGCTGGCCGCCCTTCTACTGCCTCCAGCAATCGTCGCTCTTCATCATTGAGCGGTTGCGTCGCATCCAGCACCACCAGCACCAGCCCTGCGTCGGCCAATGCCTCGCGACTGCGAGCAATTCCCAGTCTTTCCGCCTCCTCGTGCCCCTCGCGCAATCCTGCTGTGTCCACCAGTTCCAGCGGAATCCCATCCAGAGAGATCCGTTCCGTCACAGTATCCCGAGTGGTTCCCGGAGTCGCGGTCACAATCGCCCGCTCCCGCTCTACCAGCCGGTTGAACAATGAGCTCTTTCCCGCGTTTGGCCGCCCCACGATCGCCAGCGTTAATCCGTCATGCACAATTCGCCCACGACCGTACGACGCCGCCAGGGCCTTCAACCCCGGTGTCAGCTCGCCAATCCGCCGCGCAATCTCGGCCTGCGGTGTCACATCCACGTCATCTTCGGCAAAGTCGATCCCGGCTTCGAGCAGAGCAATCAGCTCCACCAACGCCTGTTTCGTCGGTGCCACGCGCAGGCTGAGAGCCCCGCCCAGCTGGCTTGCCGCCTGCCTCGCTTGCGTCAGAGTCTGCGCCTCAATCAGATCCCGCACCGCCTCCGCCTGCGTCAAATCAAGCCGCCCCGCCAAAAAGGCGCGTTGGGTAAACTCCCCCGGCTCCGCCAACCGCGCGCCCAACTCAAGTGCTCGCCGCAATAGCAAATCCAGCACCACCGGCGACCCGTGTGCCGCAATCTCCGCCACATCCTCAGCCGTGTATGAGTTGGGCGCTTGAAACCAAGTCACGAGCGCCTCGTCGATTCTTCCCGCTTCGTCGGCCCCATCCAGCACATCCACTAACCGTGCCCGTCCATGCTCCAGCGGTTGCCGCAGCCTCACCAGTTGCGAGGCAATCGCCGTCGCCTCCGGCCCGCTCAGCCGCACAATCCCAATTCCACCGCGCCCCGGCGGCGTTGAAATCGCGGCAATCGTGTCGGTTGTCATCTCCGTCCCGTCCATAAGTAGTTAGTGTAGAAGCTTCCCGCTGAGTGCCTGTTCAACTGTCGGAAAGTTATAATCAGTGCGGACGCGGCGAGGGGAATTTCCTGGCTGTCAACGCTTGTTTTAGAGCTGTCTACAACGTCTCGTGAAAGCCGCATTCTCTTGAAAACCAACTTTTGCTCTGAACTAGCCGCTTCAACGCCGATTCGTAGACGAAAAGCATTCCAGACCCCCATCTTCGTCGCCCTCCTCTTATCCGTAGTCTCGATATCGGCACAGCAGACTGCGCAATCTGCATGGCAAGGAATCCTTCGCAACGCAGCCGGTGCTCCCATCCCCGCTGCAAAGATCCGTTTAGTCTCAAAGGCCGGCGTCAAGGCCGAAGCGCGCACCGCTGCCGACGGACAGTTCCACCTTGCGCCGCTTGTCCCAGGTCAATACCGTCTCACTGTCGAAGCCAACGGTCGTAAGGTCGATTACTCCGAGGTCATTGACCTCGCGCCCGCCGCCCCGCCAGTTGAGCTCACTCTTTCAGAACGTGGCGAACTTCTCGTATCTTCCCTCAAGAATCAGAACGCCACCGGCGGTGAGCAATTGTCGAATCAGGCGGTCACTGAGCTCCCCCTTAACGGACGCGATTTCGGGACTCTCTTGCTCCTTGCCGCCGGCACCATGACCGATGCCAACGGCGCCACCAACTTCACGGCGCAATTCGCCATCAACGGCCAGCGTGGCGTTGAAGCCACCTTCGCCATGGACGGCGCCGACATTAGCGACCCGGAGATGGGCGGCTCCACTTTCCCAAACTTCAACGTCGATGCCGTCGAGAGAATCGATTCCAGTTCCGGCTGGATGCCTGCCGAGATTGGTCGAGGCGCCGCTGGCTTTACAAATATCATTACCCGCTCAGGCGCCAGCGGTTTTCACGGGTCCATCTTTGAATTCGTTCGCAACTCCGCCTTCGATGCTCGCAACTACTTCGATCACGCAACCCCTGCGTATCCCGGCCGCATTCCCCCCTTCCGCCGCAATGAATTCGGATTCACCAACGGCGGCCCCGTGTTTCTGCCGCACGTCTACGATGGCCGCAAGCGTACCTTCTACTTCGCTCAATACCAGGGCTTCCGTCAGGTCCTTGGGACCACGCAGGTGATGCCACTGCCCGCGGCAGACCAACGACCCAATAACACGAGTTGCTCCCGCAGCGGTTACGTTTGCGATCTGGTCACCTACGTCGACAAGAACACTAACGCAACGAGCAGCGACACTCTGTACGTCCCGGTAAATCCACTCATCGCTTCTGTCCTGGCGCGTTATCCGTTGCCCAACTATCCCGCCGGCCCGTTCGGCGCGAACACGTATGCGACGGCTTCAAAGGTCGCCACGGACGCCAACCAGTTCTCGCTGCGTCTTGATCACAAATTCTCTTCCAAAGACCAGTTCTTCGCCCGCTTCAACCTCGACAATCTTTCCGGGCCCACCACCAATCCGGACCAGACCGCTATCGACCCAGCCTTTGGCGTTCAGTACGTCGACCGCCAGCGCAATGTGATTGGAACTTACACCCGCGCTGTCTCGCCGCGCCTCACGCTCGAGTCCTCGATCAGCATTACCCGCTCCACACCAGGCTTTCCTACCACCGACTACACCGATCCAGCGCTCAAATTCAACGATGGACTTTTTGAAGCGTTTAACTCCGCTGCCGGCTCAGTCATGCAGGCCTACGGCAATCTTTTCCAAGGCCGTCAGAACGTCGCCTTCACTTCTGGCGCGCATGCATTTAAAGCCGGCGTAGAAGTCCGTCTCAATCGCGACACCACTTACTTCGGCATTAGCCCCAACGGCGAATACGACTTCGGCGGCGGCGCGGCCTACTACGCCGGAACGCAAGCCATCCAGTCGGCCTCCGGGAATCACAACGTGCCGCAGAACGGCCTGTTGCCTGACACGCTCTCCGGCTTTCTTACCGGCAGCCCCTTCGCCTACACCATCGCGGTGGCGCCGCCGCAGGTTTCGAGCGGCGAGCACATGGGCCCCGCAGCCATCAGTCGCAACAACATCAACTTCTACGTTCAGGACACCTGGAAGATCAATCCGCGCTTCACGTTGGATTATGGCGTTCGCTGGGAGCATTACGGCCCCATCACAGAGCGCGCCCACCGCACATCCGGCTTCGACACCATCAATGGCGTGCAGCAGTTTGTGGTGAACCCTCAGCCCGGCTACCAGGAGCAATGGAATGGCTGGGGTCCGCGCGTTCAGGCAGCATGGCAAGTTAGTAGCAAGTTATCCGCTCACGCCGGCGGGGGTATCACGGTCATCCCGCCCAATATTTGGCAGGATAACTTCCTCACCGGATCTACGCCGTTCGCCGTGTACCCTCGTCTACTTTCCGCATCGAATGCGCCCATTAACTACGGAGTGTTCCAGATAACTCCAGCGCAGGTTCCCATAGCCTACACACCCACGGGCGTCGATATCCTGGCAAAGGGGACCAAGAACATCCCCGCCAACACCGTGATGGATGTCGATCGCTACGAAAAGGACATGGCTGCTCTCACGCCGAGCCACGTGGTCAGCGCGCTCAACCTCAGCGGCATCGACCGCTCCTTCGGCAACGGTAGTCTCTATACATGGACAGTTGGTTTGGAGCGCAAACTCGGTAACCTCACCGCAGACGCCAGTTATGTAGGCACCGCCGGCGTCAAGCTTCCGCGTTATAGCTTTCCCAATGCCTATCCCGGCGCAACGCCCGCCTTCGCACCACACACACAGTTCGATAGTGCCGGAAACGTGATCGGCGGCTTCGGCGTAGAAAACGTCATCACAGCCGGCGCCCATTCCACTTATCACGCCCTGCAAACCTCGCTCTCCGGAACCGTGGGCCATGGCGGTCCGGGAATTCAGGCAAGTTATACCTGGGGTAAGTCCATCGACGATACCAGCCAGGTAATCGGTGGCACCGGTTCCACAGGAGCTGTAGCTTCAGGCTTTTCCCAGAATCCCTATGACACACGACCGGAAAAAGGCCCATCTGCCTTCGACGTAACTAACTCCTTCGGCCTGAGCCTTGCTCAAGACCTCCACATGGAAAGCGCGCAGTTCCTGCGCTCCATTCCGAGGAAAGTAACTGGCGGCTGGGAGTTACTGAGTATCTCAAGCATTAGCTCCGGTGCGCCCTTCACAGTCTTCTCCGGCAAGCAACAGACTGGCGCCGGCTCAAACGGCGTCGACCGACCCGATCAAATCGGGAAGCCTCATCTCTCAACATCCCGCAACGTCCGCGAGGATTACTTTGGCCGGGGAAACGTCGGTGGCCAGAACCTCAACGGCGAGTTCTTTTCGATTCCGGCTTACGATCCCAACGCACCTGTGCCGCAGCTTGGCCGCTTCGGCACCCTCGGCCGTAACACTTTCCGTGGTCCCGCGTACTACGATTACGACTTCGCCTTGATCAAGAGCACGCCGTTCGGCCGTCGGCCCAGCGGAGCCGAGCGCATGGACCTGCAATTTCGCTCAGAGTTCTTCAACCTCTTCAACATCGTCAACATGGGTTTGCCTGCCAACATTGTTACGGGTTCCGGCTTCGGCGAAATCAGCAAGACCGCCGGCACCTCTCGTCAGATCCAGTTTTCGCTCAAGCTCATCTACTGATAGCTGTTGCGTCCATTGCCCGCTTCGTGTACGACAACCACCC
>JBAWCO010000843.1:0-1676 GCA_049590315.1 Occallatibacter sp.
AACAGCAGAAGACGCCGCACTAGCGCCCTGGAAGGACGCCTCTGGCGTCCGCGCTATCCTTCCCGCCCCTGAAGGGACGGGTTTGACGCGCACTCGATCAAATGGCCGTTGAACCTCGGAAGCAGTCGTCTCCTGTGGCCGAGGCGACGTTCGTGCGTCAAGGGTTGTTTGCGGCCGTCGGGGATGCATTCGATTCTGGGCGTGTTTCGACGCGAAAACATCGTGGTCCGTGGCAATTCAATTGTTCCCTTCAGTCAACCATGCGTCAGCCCTGACGCTTGTCCGCAATGGCCGCCCCTGCCGCACACTGACACGAAGATGACGGCCGTTCGTAGGTCAAAGCCGTTGCTCGGATAGTCGCGAATTTTATCGCGTTCTCGGAAGACTATCGCTAGGCGATGTGTGCATGGCATAGTGCGATCACTCTCCTAACCACACGGGGCTCAATATGGCAACGCTAGAGCAAATTCAGAATCGTTTGAAGAAATTGCAGGCTCAAGCTGACGCGTTGATCGCGAAGAAGGCACAGGTGGTAGTCGATCAGATTCGTGAATTGATGCTGAGGCACGGTCTGACGACGGCCGATATCGAAACAGGCACGACGGTCCGTCGTGCAGCGAAAACCGCAGCCGTCCGCAAATCCGGGATCAACGCCAAGGCGGCGAAAACCGCCGGTGTGCCGAAGTATCTCGACCCGAAAACCGGTGCGACCTGGACCGGTCATGGGCGAGCGCCCTCCTGGATCGCAGGTGCCAAGGACCGTACGAAATTCCTTGCTCACGGCGAAGTTGAAGCGGTCTCTGCGACAGCAAAAAAATCGGCGGGTGCTGCGAAGGGCGCTGTACGAACCGGGCAGCCCAAGGGCGCGCAGCCAGCGATGTACATCGACCGAAAGACGGGCGCCACCTGGAGCGGACGCGGACGCGCACCGGCTTGGTTGGCTAAGGCAAAGGACCGCTCCAAGTTTCTGATCAATCCGGTGGTAGGCACTGACGCAACTGGGTCGAAGGAGGAGGTCATGCGGAAGGCGATTCGTAAAAATGCGGTCGCTGCGAAAAGATTGCGCGGAAAAAACTCGCTACAGTAAAGAAGGCGGTAGTTAAAAGTGTGTCGGCCAAGGAAGTAAGAGCAACGGCTGAGGGCAAAAGGGTAGTGGCGAAAAAAGCCGCCAGCCGGAAGGCCGCAGCAACCAACCCGTCTCCAATCGAGAACGGCGCTGGCGCACATGAGTCACCATCCGAGCAAATAGTCGCGTAAGTTGACAGCTGGGGAGATGCGTTCGTCGAAGGCATCTCCCAATGGAAAAAAGTGACCAATCCCTATCTTCTGAGCATGCTGGGATCACGGTCGCCTCAATGAGCTGCGGACGCTTCTGTCGAGTCCCCACTCTTTGTCGGACGCGTAATCCAGATGAGCGGGATGATCAGAATGAAGATGAACGTGGACGCATAGAAGAAATCGTCGAGACCCATGACCGCCGCCTGATTCGCGACCATCGATTCAAACGATGCGTAAGCAGCGCCCACATCCAGATGGAATTGCGATTGCAAAGTCGCAATGGCCTGGTTGAAAGCTGGATTGTCGATGCTCGCCTGCTCGGTGAGTCGCACATGATGCACAACCGTCCGATGACTCCATACGGTGCCCGCGATCGACGTGCCAACAGCGCCGCAGAA
>JBAWCO010000844.1:0-2971 GCA_049590315.1 Occallatibacter sp.
GGCCGCCTCCGCGCCACCGTCGGTGCCTAAATCAGTTTGGGGAACTCCGTCGGCACGAGCGTTGCAGGAGATCAAGACAACTCCGGATCCGAAGGCATCAGCAAGTTATGCGACCGGAGCGCAACACTGCAGCTTGTGCAAGAGCGCCATCATGAAGGAATTCTTCAGAGTAAACGGGCAATTGGCGTGTGGCAATTGCGCGGCGGTAGCACGCTCCGGCGAAACGCTCAACAGCAATGCGTTGTTCTCGCAAGCATTGATGCTAGGCATAATGGCTGCCGCAGTGGGACTGATTATTTACTCGGCGTTTACCATCGTCACTCACTTCTATCTTGCCTATGTGGCGCTGGCAGTGGGATGGATGGTGGGCAAGGCGATGATGTCCGGCTCAAATGGCGTGGGCGGACGGCGATACCAGATTGCCGCCGTGGTGCTTACCTATGCAGCCATCTCGATGTCCGCAATTCCGATTCGCATTGCTGAAATTGCGCCCGCGGCGCACGTGGACTGGGCTGACAACATGGGCACGTTTGTGATTTCGGGGCTCGCGTCGCCGTTCTTGTCGATGATGAATGGATTTTCAGGGATCATCGGGCTGGTGATCCTGTTTGTCGGTTTAAGCGTGGCATGGAGAATGACACGCGCCACACGGCTCAACGTGGACGGACCCCACCCCATACTCGGCCAATGAGCATGGGGCAAGCGGGCCGTTGCTAAAACCAATTGAAGAAATTTACCAGGGAAGCGGTTGACCAAGGTGGAAGTATCCGCCTGTGGGGCCGTCGTCTGGAAGCGTGGCGAGGGCGGCGCTGGTCTTGCCTCCTTCGCTGATATCCATTGGGGCCTGGTCGCCACCCATATCCGTCTTAACCCAGCCGGGATGCGCAGAGTTGACTTTAATTTTGGTGTCGCGCAGCTCATAGGCAAGGTGGATGGTGAAGGCGTTGAGCGCGGTCTTCGACGCGTCGTATGCGAAGGACTTGGCGTTATAGATGGGCGATTTGGGGTCGGCCTGCAGGGTGAGCGAGCCGAGGATGCTGGAGAGATTGACGATGCGTCCCGCGGGACTCTTCTTGATGAGGGGGAGCAGGGTATCAGTAAGCGCGACCTGGGCGAAGAAATTGGTCTCAAAGACCCGCTGTAACACGCCTGCGGGGACTTCGGAGGCGGAGTGCTCAGGGCCGGTGCCGGGGAATTTGCCGGCAGCCACACCGGCGTTGTTGACAAGGATGTCGAGGCGGCCGTAGTTCTTGTCGAAGTAGTCATAAGCCGTCTGGTAGTCGGCCTGATTGGTGATGTCGAACTTGAGCAGGTCGGCATCGACGCCGGCGGCGCGGAGCTTTGCGAGGGCCTGCTCGCCCTGAGCCAGATCGCGGGAGCCGATGACAACTTTTACGCCGGCGTTTTTGAGGTCGAGCGCGGTCTGGAAGCCGAGTCCGCGGTTGCCGCCGGTGATAAATGCAATTTTCTGAGACATGAGGGTGTATCTCCTGTGCTGGTTTGGATTCGGATGTGGGTGGGGAAGGTGCAGGAGTTTTACTGTCGGCATTCTTGATGCGGGGCCGCTAATTTTCCGGGTAATTATCCCTATTTTCACGAAGCTCAAGGCAAACTGAGCGCGTGAAAACCTTACCGCGACTTGCCATGCTGATGTTTCTGATTGTGCCATCGATGGGGCTTTCGCAGTCCTACGCGGTGAGCAGCGCCTTCAATCCAGCTACATACAAGCCGCTCGATGGGCAAGAGCGATGGCAACGCTGGTGGCGCGAGGACGGCGGCACGCCCTCGATTCACCTGAATGTCTCAGTGATTGCCTCAGTGGCCCAATTGAGGAATGATCCGCCTGAGTGGGGTAGGAGCACGGGCGGCATGGAGCGCCGAGTAGGTAGCACGTACGGGCGGACAATTATTGGGAACGCGACGCATGAGGGCCTGGCGGCCGTGTTCGGCACCGATCCACGCTACTTTCCTTGCGGGTGTTCAGGCTTGTTTCGCCGCAGCGGACACGCGCTGGAAATGACCTTTCTCACCTATGACCGCGACGGCCACAAGGTTCCCGATCTGGCGCAGCTTTCAGGGGCGTATGGCGGGGCCATGATCGGCACGCTCTGGTATCCGCGTCATTACAGCCCGCTGGTGCAGGGAGTGCAAGTGGGCCATATTGAGATGGGCTTCATTGCAACCATTCACATGGTGCAGGAATTTTCTCCGGAGTTGAAGCGATTCTTTCATGTGGGCAACAAGACGGGAATCGATGGGCAATGACGAAGCAGATGGGATGTCTTCCGGTTCGAGCAGGTTTTCAGGTATCCGCAGGCTTGCGGCTGAGGCGAAGGCCTGACATGATGATTGGAACGCGATGCCGGAACTGGTTAACATTGGCGGTCAGCCTTCCAATCCTGTGAGTGCTTGCACTCCTCAGCCGCGTGTGAGGGTGTTCTGGCTGCAGGGGATCACACTGGCGTGGATGCTGGTGGAGTTTGGCATCTCAGTGTACGCGGCGGTGACAGCGCACAGTCCGGCAATGCTGGCGTTTGGCTCCGATAGTCTGGTGGAGTTATTGTCGGCCAGCGTTGTGCTGTTGCAGTGGACACCGGCGATGCGCATTTCGGAACGGACGGCGGGCCGGGCTGCGGGGGGGCTGCTGTATGTGCTGGCGGGAGTGGTGACGGTGATCGGGGTGGGGGCGCTGGCGCTGCGGGTGCGGCCGGAGACTAGCTGCTCGGGGATAGGCATTACTATCGCAGCGCTGATTGCGATGCCGATTCTGGCTGCGCTGAAGAGGCGCGAGTCTCGGCGGAGCGGGAATGCGGCACTGGCTGCCGATGCGGTGCAATCGGCAACGTGCGCGTATATCGCGCTGATTGCATTGGCTGGGCTGGCGATGAATGCGGTGTTCCACATTGGATGGTTCGATTCGATTGCTGCTCTGGCTGCGGTGCCTATCCTGATAAGAGAGGGATGGCTGGCG
>JBAWCO010000845.1:0-3889 GCA_049590315.1 Occallatibacter sp.
ATATACAACCAACGGTCGGGTAAACTGCTCAAAGGAAAGGCGGCTTCCCTTGCGTTACACAGGACAGGGGAACCAATTGGGGGGGCACCTTTGGAAACAGAAGAAGCAATTCAACTTCACGGAACCAAGCGGCGCGTCGAGGCCATAGACGCCGATCTTTCCGGGTCCGCATTCACTGATGTGAATCTCTCCGGGACAACATTCACTGACGTAAACCTGGCTGGCGCCATTATTGAAAACGCTGACCTGTCCCGCTGGCGTGTTCGCAACGCCAATCTCAGCAGGCTCCACATCAGCACCGCCGACCTGCGCCACGCCGTGATCGAAGACAGCCTGTTAGACGGCATGACCATCAACGGCATTGCCGTTGCCGAACTCCTGGCCGCTCACCGCATCCTGAATTCGGACCACATTCGGTAATCTACTTAACGCCTTTTGCCGGATCCCAAACGCCTTGAAGCTTGCGCACATAGAGAATCTGCCCTATGTGGTAGGCGTTGTGTGCGCCCACGTGCGCAACCAGCGAGGCGTTCTCGGCCAGCTTCTTGTCGTCCGCCGTCTCAACCGCTTTTTCCCAATCCGTCATCACCTGGTCCAGCTTCTTCTGGAGGTCGTCCCACTGCGCGGCCGTGAACTTATCGAACGTCTCATTGTTATTCCCGTCGAAAGGCTCTTGCTTCTCGCCCTTGAACCGATGCAATGAGCGGCTGTCCCAGTACCACAAGTGATACGCCAACTGCCCCACCGAGTGACTCCCCTTCCCCGGACTCCACATCGCCTGCTCCGCTGTCAGCCCTTGCACGGCAATCTTCGCCGGCACATACCAATCCTCCTCATCGTGCGATTGGTGCAGTTGTTCCAGCAGCACGCCGCGCAGCGTAGTAGGCGGTGGCGGGCCATTCTGAGCGCAAACAGCAAGCGGAACGGCAAGCAGAAGCAGGGAAGCCAGCTTTTTCATAGTCAGTATCCTCAAGGGGAATCGCGTTGCGGGCAGTATACCGGCTGACAGGCCGCCGGTTGTCTCTGAATTGTGACGAATCGACGGTGTAGCGTGACCAAAACTCCTCCGCTTACTTCCCTCCCGCTCTCTCCAACCCCTCCCGATCCCATCCCCCAAGCGTGGCCCCCGCCTCATAAGTGCTCCGGCAAAACTCCAGCAACGCGTCACTGGGAGACGCCGCCTTCCGCACATCCTCATACATCACCGCAAACTCTCCCAGGTTCTTCTCATAGAACGCTGCATCCGGCCTCACCCTCGCCTCCTTGAACCCTTGCGGTTCAGGCGAGCTATACGAGTAAAACGCCGCGTCCGCATATCCAGCCCCCGGCCAAAATCCCACGCTGCAAACTTCGTGCGAATACGCTTCGCGCGTCACCGCATCTGCGCCCGCCCGTTCCGGAGCCCGCCGCCCTGAGAAGCGGCTCACCGCCAAATCGAAGCTTCCCCAGAAAAAGTGCACCGGGCTGCTCTTCCCTTGAAACTCCCCTCGAAACCCGTTGAACACTGAATCCACCGACAGCAATATCCGCCAGAACCGCTCCACCGCCCCCGCATCATACGAGGCATGCACCCGATCCTCATCGAAAGCAATCGGAGCGGGAATCTCCACCGGCATCCGCCAGATCCTCACATCTATCCCCGCCCCCCGCAGCATCTCCATAAACTCCCGGTAGAAATCCGCCACCGTCCGCGGCGTCAACGCCAGCGTTTTCTGCACCCCGTCATTCGTCTCCAACACCAGTTGATGCCGCAGAAAGTCGAACCAGATCTCAAACGACCGCTCCCCATACGGAATACGCGACGTGGTCAACCCGCGCGCACTCACATACAGCGGAACATTCCACCAATGGTTCACCAGCGGCGTCAACTTCAGCCGCACCTTACCCACAATCTGCGTCCACATGTGCAGCGTGGCGTAAGTATCCTTCCACGATTCCAAGGCCAATGCAGGCCAGCACTCCGGCAGGTCAGGCGCAGCGGTCAACATGCATCGCATTCTACATAATTCCGCACTGGCTGCACCGTCCGCCATCATTTGGCGCCGCCACGCTGCCATCAGCGGGCGTCTCATGGTTCGATCGCAAAGACAACCGCGTTAACGATTCAACGACAATCGGGTTGGACGCGGAGCGACGGCCCTGCCAACAGCCTTGGTCTGGGCGAGAACACAAACCGCGCGGTGCATCTGGAGATCGCTTCTGGCCCGCTCCATCTCCACAACGTCATAGGCAGCAAATCTGCTGCTCACGCTGCCATACAGAGACGAACGAGCCCGGATGCACTCGGTATTCCAACCTTCGAAAGTTCGTTCAAGACGCTTGCAAACTGGGCAACCCATAACTTCCCCTTCCAGCCTTCGGTCAGGCCTGCGATTACTGAGATACGGGTTCTTCAGCGCTCGTGGATTTGAAGCTCGGCGCGAAGCCAGTCCTGCACTTCATGGACAGGTTCGCTGCCACGGTCTTGATAGATATTGAATGCTCGCTCCCTGACCTGGTCGTGCGAAGCATTGATTTCCGGAGCTGCCGACTTACTCGCAGGCGAGGTTTTGGCTTTTGACTGTTTTTGAATATGGGAAACTATCATTGGGCACCCTCATGGGAAGGGAGGGCTAAGAGAGTTGATACTTCAGACTAACTGCCTTAGTTCAGAAAACCTGAAAGAGAAGATATAAGATCCGCTCAGTATTTAATGCTACTCTCATTACTCATGCGCTGCAAATACTGTTACTCCAGATTTCTACTTCAACTTTGAACTTATCACTTACACGGTGTGCACTGCTTTCATTCGCCCCCTCCAGTCGTGTAACTGTGTTGGCCGACATGGTAGAGCTGCAATGGGTCGCATATGTGGGTGTTTTCATGCTGGGCGAGATCAGACTCCGCGGAGGCGGACACGACTGTGAGGTAGCAACTGGCGCAGATGGAATCGTGGGTTCCGTCTCGGTTGTCCCTATGGTGAAAGCGATGACCGCTTCCCTCGTACATGATTCTCCCTTTCGGGTGCTAGGTTTGGGGTCACATAACCTTGGCTTATTTGACGTGCAGCATTCTAACCAGTTTTGCTCATAGCTCGAATCTTTCTGTGCGACGTGCAGAGGGTGTCAGTGGTGAAGCAGCAGCCTCGGTTCTGATTGAGCATTGCCAATTCTTGGACACTTTGTGTGCGGGACTGACCAAAATCTCTGACTCGACTCCGATATGAAATTGGTATGCACCTTTCCTCGTGGGATTTTCCATGCCCAATCTGCACGGCGCGGCCGCACCAAGATTGCGAGCTACCTACAGGCGTACCTCGCTTCAGGTCTCACATTGAACGAGTGTGGGTCGCTCTGATCACAAGCGCAAGCCTGAGATCACAGAACTCCCGAAGGGCTGCGTGGAGTGGAATGTGCGCGGCGCGGTACTTGGCGCGTGCGTAACTCTTCGTCCCGCTTTGAGAGATTGAAGCGCAAGTTGTGGGCGCGTTGGCTGACTTCGAAGACCTTCTCGGGGTCGCATACGTGGACAGTCTCATACTTACCGAGTTCGGAGACATGTGATTCCCTTCCGACTCTCACGAAGCACCGAGAGCAGATGGAATCGGTACTCCCGTCCCGGTTCGACCGATGGTAAAAGTGGCTAGTGGTTCCCTTGTAAACGGTTGTCGATTTCATTTTCCGGACTCCTGAGCTACTTGCATACTCACCGGATTCCTGAGCTACTTGAATGCTACTCACAGGGCGGGGTCTGTCTGGTCAATCCGACACCGCGACAAGGTTTTATTGTCGCGCCGTCTCGGGCACCGCGCCTTACCGGGTGCGTTGGTTATCGCTTGATGCTGGAGCGCGCGATGGGCGCGGCCAAAATCGCTTCCTTCCATCCCCCGGATTTGCGCTCGGTCCTGTAC
>JBAWCO010000846.1:0-2269 GCA_049590315.1 Occallatibacter sp.
GGGCACCGGTTCTCTATGGATTCAGAGAAAAATATGATGAGCCATGGTCGTCCCCTTGGACGACCGATGAGGAGACCCTCAGTTCGGTTTCATCTGCGCCCGTAATTCCGTGGGTTGAACTCAACACTGCCATTGCGGAAATCTGCGCAAAGACCGGAGACCGAGGCCCTTGGGAAGCGGCTTCGTCCGAGAGGCGGTCCGACGAATTGCTGCAAGCGATGGGACTGAAAGGGCGTGTTCTCGCGATGGCGTTTACGAGTGCCGCCGCAAGCATTTATCTGATTAGTTCCGACCGATACGAACGAATTGATCTCCCAATGCAGCAGGTATTCGACCTCAGCGCCAAATTTGCAATGCACAAGGCGGGCATGGAGTCCGCGCAGAACTTCCGGGAGAGTCTCACCATTTTCACAGATGATTTGACTGGACTGTTGCTTGAACCGCTCGACAGAGCGTGCGCAAGTGGGTTGGATAGTCTCATTCTTCTTCCCGAACCCATATTCTTTCCGGTTATGGCGTCAGTGACTGCGCATGCAGGCGTGAGATCACTGATGGGCACAGGGCGCTTATCCATACGAACTTGTCCAATTGTCCACACTGGCAGAATCCGAGATGGCCAGTTGCGCACCATTTCCGCTTGTGATGTCGACAACGATATTCTAAAGCTCAATCATGCAGAACTGGCCAATATTGCGCGCATTCTGGCTCCTGCCAAGACCGTGCGAAATACACTGTCAAGTAAATCTGCCACCAGATCCTTATTTGAGAACGACGTTCTCCACATCGCTGCGCATGGGACTCCAATTTCCAACCTCCGCGATGCGTTCTTCAGCCACGCCAGCGGCAGCCAGCCCCTGTCGAATTTCTATGGACTCCAGTGGCGAGCCACACAGAGCCGGTCCCAGGTCGTCTTTCTCAACAGCTGTTTCAGCGCAGACACCTTGAACTGGAACGCCATGGAAGGGTTTAGAACAAGCGAGCAAATCGGGCTCTCGTCGATGTTTCTCTTGAATCGAATGGCCGCGGTCATCGCAACTGCGTGGGGTACATTCGATAGCGCGGCGTACATTTTTGCGCAACTCTTCTACATCGCCATCGCGGACAAGATGGATGTGGAGATCGCATTCGCCAAAGCCTCCGCCGCGCTGCATGACATGGACGTCGCAGCGGTGCGCAACAGCCTGGAAACAGTGGCACCGATCGAATTAGGGCAAGAGAAGCAGGCGCTATTTCGGGGATCAGGGCTACCCTTCAGTCACCCGTATGTAGTCGGCAATTATCAACTGCTTTGCTTGTTGCCTCCGGCGAAGTCTGACAAGATGTCATCCGAGACCGCCCTCGCGCGCGAATCCTGAGCGGTTGTGCCACGTTTGAACGCTAAAGCTTATGGCACCACGCGCCGGACACATGAGCAGTGGAGATATTCGGACTTGCGGAGGTGCTGATCAAGAAATTTGATCTTCGTCCGGTTGCTCCGTAGCCGGAGCGGTAACCCGCGCGAGCTGAAACACTAGGTTTCTAGACGCTGCGATCGATGAGGTGAAGCATGTAGCTCGCAACGAACAAATGTTCTAACGTCTCGACCTCGTCAATTTTGGGCAAATTATGGGGTTCATGATCGAAGGAATTGCGAAACCAACCGATTCCGCTAGTTATCAGCCCCTTGATCTGTTTGAGGTATGCGTCTTGGGCCTGCTGGTTTCCGGGTGAAAGGTTCGGGTACGGAAATTTGAGCTCGCCAGTTTCGAACAGTTTGTAGGGCAAGTTCACGCCGCTCACGCCTTTGTTTGCTGCCGACGTCGATGCATCCCGGATCTGGTTCAATCGATTCTCTAAGTGTTTGAATGCCGCCGCGACGGCGTCTTTCAATTTGTTCTCTCTGCAGTAATGCTCATAGCCCCGTAGGTCTGGATGCAGAAAATTCAGCGAAGCTATGATGGTTCGGTTTGGCACGAAGACTCCGATGTCTCGGTTGATTTCCGCACGCCCTTCCGGTGTGAAGTCGAAAAACCCGTCGCGAGACAGGCGTTCGGAGATATAGCCCTCTCTTTGGAGATAGCGCAGCGGGGCGTCGAGAAGGTACAGTACAGTCTCGGCGATCTCGTGGTCCGGGAAGCCCGTAGCGAGCGATCCTGGATCGGACATGCCATTTCCCTGCCTGGACAGGTTCCAGGGCGAGAACGAATCGATCGGAAAATGAAATGCGAGCCGTTTCAGTAACAATATTCCCTGAACGTGAAGCGGTAACCCTTTCAGGTCGGCAAGCGTT
>JBAWCO010000847.1:0-2380 GCA_049590315.1 Occallatibacter sp.
TGCCTCATCGGGAAAGCTAGCGCGAACGAGAACGAGATTCTGATGGATTACGTTGCGTGGGTCCCCGGCAACCGTGATCTTCATGACGAGTTCGGCCAGGTACCATTCAACTGCCAAGGTATCTCCTTGCATGCCTATGGCTTGGTGCCCACGGCGGGAACGCTTGGCGCCAGTAGCCCTTGCGCGCGCAGCCAGGTTTCCAGCAACCCGGGCCACTGATCGAGAGCGGCATCGCCCTTGCCCAGGCCGGTGCCATGGGGGCCGTGGGCGAAGATGTGCATCTCGGACGGGACGCCTGCCTTGATGAGTGCTTCGTAGAAGCGCAGCCCCTGCTCTACCGGAACGGTCTGGTCGGTAAAGGTGTGATACATGAAGGTGGGCGGCGTGTCTTTGGTGACGAATAAATCGGGAGAATACGCTGTGCGCAGCGTCTCGCAGCGGTCCATCAGGTTGTAGAGCTTGCAGTAGTTCAGATGCGAAGTATCCAGCGAGATGGCGCCGATCCACGGGTAGCCCAGCACCAGGTAGTCTGGGCGGCTTGAGGAGCGCTCAATGGGGTCTTCGGCTTCGGGTTTGCCGGGCACGAACTGGGTGCCGGCCAATGCGGCCAGATGACCGCCGGCTGAGAAGCCGATGACCACAATGCGGTTAGGGTCAACGTGGTAGTCGGCGGCGCGGCCGCGGACGGTCTGGATGGCACGGCGCGCGTCGAGCAAGGGAATGGGAAGGACGTAGCCGTTCGAGGTGAGCCGGTAGCTGAGGATGAAGGCGCGAAAGCCGCGCGCGGTAAACCAGTCGGCAATCTCCCGGCCCTCAAGATCACCTGCCAGATTGCGATAAGAGCCTCCGGGCAAAATGATGACCGACGAACCGTTCTCCGCCCCGCGGCGCGGTCCCATGATGGTCAAAGTGGGGATGTCTTCGCAGGCTTTGCCTTTGGCTTGAGGAGCGTCGCCGGGCCATAGACGGATGGTTTGAATACCAAGGAAATCGTTGTTCGTCCCGGCGGTTCCGCACGATACGGTCTGCGCCTGCACCGTTTGCGAAACCACGAATCCACAGATCAACAGTGCAATCAACCGTCTCATTGGAGCCTCTCACGCTTCGCGAGGATTATACGATCAGAGGTCAGAGATCAGGTGTCAGGTAACCTGCCTCAACACTCAGATTGCTGCCGTCCATTTCCTTTACAGCCACAGCGCCGTGTGCCCCGGACAGGGGTTGGCTGCCTGCACGGTCAGTTCTTCCGCAAGTCCAAAACCGTAGCGGGCAAAGTAATATGCCGCGCCATGTAGCCGTTCCTGGAGTCCGCCGTCCGGATCGAGTGCCCGGCTGATGGCTTCAGCGTGGCGTCCCAACGATGCTTCGCGCTCCAACTGAAAATTGGCGGCCAGGGTGCGCAGGCGGCTCATCTGGTAGCGAATTTTGCTGGCCGCGGTCTCGGCGGACCGTCCTAGTCCCTCGTCGAGGGACTGCATCCAGTTCAGCAATGTCGTCAATTCAGCATCCAAGGCTTCGCCCGCCGCGGCCAATTTCTGTTTCCCTTCAATCGGCATGGCCCGGGCCGCGAGCAGTTGCGCCAGCGCCTCCGCAGTCCCGGCCCCATTCTTCTGGCCGCTCATTTCAAACACCTGTTCCAGCGTAAGCTCGTGCTGGCGCAGCAGTTCGGCAATTTGTGGCTCAATGAGCGTTCCGGAAAAGCGCGGCTCGACTGGCGTCGTCCGGCCCAGAATTCGCTCGAAGAGCACGGCGGACTGGGCAAAATACGCAAGTTCCGCCGGGCCGCCGACGGTCAGCGACGTCGACAGCAAATAATCCTGAAAGACGGGACGCAACAGCGCTGAGGGCGAAATCCGCTCCGGCTCGGCTTCCAGAATCCCCACCAGATCGGCAGTGGAGTAGTTTTGTCGCCCCGCCTGCCACAAGCCTGCTGGCTCCTCGACATTGGGCGCGATTCGCTTCAACGCCAGCCGCGCGCCTGTGCTTTCGTCGATAAGGAAGAGCAAACTATTTTGCCCCCCGACGGCTACCTGGGCGTGATAGCGAGCCGCTTCAAGTTCGCGATTGCGTTCCAAGAGCGCGGCGTGCAGTTCGTCTGCCCGTTCCAGGCCCGCACGCAGCACATGCGCGCCCATGCGGTGAACTTCGCGCCCGCCTGCGTCCAGAATCAAAAGGCCCTGCGCGGCAAAAACCTTTGAATAAAAATCCGCAAAGGCCTGGGCAAAGGTCCGACCAGGGCGATAAGCGACGGCCAGCGCCTCCATAGCTTCGGAGGTTCCTAGAATCTCCCACGCTTGATCGACAAGCGGCGTAATTGAGTCGTCGAGAACGATGCCGCCAACGGGCACCTGTGCCGCGGGAGCATTCGTGTATTCCAGCT
>JBAWCO010000848.1:0-1947 GCA_049590315.1 Occallatibacter sp.
AGGAACTGCCGTGCTTCGTCTTCGGTGACCCCCTTCAAGGCATCTTCGACTTTTCCGGCCAAACTCCGGTCGATTGGGAAGAAAATGTATTTCCCATTTTCCGCCAAGAAGCGACGCTTACCCACCCACACCGCTGGATCAGAGCGCAAAATCCGAAGCTCGCCGAGTGGCTCAAACATGTTCGTACCGAACTTGAACTTCATAGGCCGGTAGACTTATCGACTCGCCCTTTTTGTCTCAAATATGTTGACTTGCCACAATCGGGCCAGGAAAGACAAAAGGTCATCCAGAGCGCCTGCAAATGGGCGTTGGGTGCGCCTCAGGACGAGAAAATCATCGTCCTGGAAAATGCTGCGGTTCCAGAGTCGCGAGCACTCTTGGCGAGGAATCTCTCAAGCAGATGGTTCCGCAACATTGAACCCCTCGACTGCGAATGCCTAACGCGCGCTGCTAAACGCATCGATGCTAGCGCCGGATGGGACCGCCTAGTAGCTTTATTAGACTTCGCCTGCGAGTGCAAGACTGGCACGAATAGGACCGCGATGGAGAAGGCAGTGAAGTCTCACATTCAAGGTGGGAGACAGGGGCGAAAGGCCTTCCAAGACCTATTTCCTTTGACTGACCGCGTCATAGAAACTGGATCGAGAGATTCAATGCTTGAACTCCTTCGCGCAATTAATTCGCGAACAAAGACAAGCCTTTACCGCCCGGAGATGTTCTCCGCTATGGAAGCGGCGATGCGTTTGAATGCGGATGATCCAAACAAGCCTCTCTCAGAGAGGGTCTGGGAAGTGCAGAATTGTATTCGCCATATTGGGAGGAGATTTGGACGGTCTAGCGTTGGAAGCATACTGCTCGTCAAAGGCCTCGAATTCGACCATTCGGTCATTGTCCATCAACCAACAATGACCAACAAGGACTGGTATGTGGCCTTGACAAGGGCCACGAAGAGCATTCGCATTCTCGCGCCATCAGAATCGTTGGTTCCCTTCAAACGCCAAGACGTCTATCAGCCGCCTCAGCAATCCTTCAATTTTGGTTAGCGAGGGCCACTCTCTTGCTGCCACGCTCAAGGTGGAGGGTCGATTGCGATTGATGAACAGGCCATCGCACAAGCCGATCAGCTGACGTTCGGCCACAGCTGGAAAAACAGACGGGGGGCCACTTGGACCGCCAGAACTTGGAGGATCCATTCAGGAATTGGTCCCGCGAAGTCGGCTCTGCTTAACGTACTCCGCAGCCCGTTTTCTGATTCGACCTCAAAACTCCGTTTCGTGAGCTGCCCCCTACAGGTTCGCAAGGCTCACATCCGTATCTGGCTATTCTCCTCTGAGGTTCTGGATAAGCAGATGTAGGTAGGCCTCGGGGCCGATTTCCTCGATCAGCTTGGCGCCGGCCGCAACCCATTGTTCGACGGGAACCATCTGTCCCGGTGGTTGAGCGATCCAGGGAGCAACCCGGTCCAAGCAGTAAACGGGGTTGCACAGCATCTTTCTGATGACCTCGGCCGAAATCTCCCCGGGGATCCCTGCGGTTGCCGCTGCACGCCCAGCCAGATGTTCAAGCACAACTCGGGGCATTTGCAGTTCATCTTGAAGGCCGGCAACCTCGGGGTTGGAAGACGGCTCCGGCGCCTTTCGGTAAATGGGGTTCTTCTCGTGTTCCAGGGCTTTGGTCAGCTCCTTGACCGACGGGTCCGGCTTCGTGCGGACCTCGTTGTACACCGGGTATGCTCGCTCGTAGATCGAGGACTGCAACTCCTCGCTCATGTCTTCGAATCGCAGTGGCAATGATCCTTCTTCACCGGGTCTCGTGCCGAGCTTGAAGTGGACAGCAACCGCGTGGTCTAACTGCATCAACTCGGCGGCGTCGGAATTGTCGACTTCATCCAGAACATCGGCAACCTCAACTTCAGACTCCCCGGCAGCAATTGACACATCTCCGTTG
>JBAWCO010000849.1:0-3434 GCA_049590315.1 Occallatibacter sp.
GAATAGAAGAGGTCGACACGCGGATCCTGCTTCAACTTATTGAAGGCGAAAACTGTTGGCGAACGCCTGAGCCAGAACCACCCGATCCACGGCGCAACGACAAGGAACGATGCAAAAATAGCCTGCAACGGCCCGACTGCCTGCCAAAGACCGATTGCGCTGCCGGCTGTTGTCAGAAACAAGAATGCGCGTTGGCTCCTCGCCCGCTTAAGTGTTCTTTCCTGCTCTTCGAAAGTGGCGCCAAGGCCCTCCGCCGCCAGGGCATTTGTACGCTCCCGGTAATTCTCGTCATTCAAGTCGGGCAACTGCTCGATCCATCGATGGAACTCGTCGTCAATGTCGAAAGACTGCGGAATCCGAATCTTTCCATGGGCATTCTTCAGACGTAGAACGATCCGCTCCCCCATACCTGAATCGTCTTTGATATAGCCCTCGATCTCGCTCTGTGCCGCGATCTGCAGTCGAAAGAGGTTGCGCACTTCGATGCGCTGGCCGTCGATCACAAGCCTTGAAGGGATTGCTCTCGCGAAAAGCGAAGCTCCGATCAAGCAGAGAACTAGACCGACGAGTTGTCCTGGAACTCCGTAGTTCTCATAAATATTCTGTTTGTCGACTATCGGGAGGAACCACGCCAGGTTCACGGTTGCGCCGATAAACAAGAACAGAATTCGCTTCCGCCAATCCATGCGGTATTCGCGGCGGGTCGTGTCTGTATGCTGCGAGGAATCCATCGAGCTGTCCCTCTGTGCGTCTTATAACATGGGGGAGTTGGTCGCAAAATGGCGCAAACAGGGTAGAAAACAGCAAAGGCTTCAGATGTCGCATGGAAGTCTCTGCTGGTAGGACAACGGCTCTGAATTTACAGCTCAGTCGACTGGCTCGCAACCAACGCCTTTGCCTTTGCGACGAATTCGGCCAACGGAATGGAGCCTTGGTCGCCTTTGGCGCGTGCTCGCACGCTGACTGAATTGGCCGCTTCTTCCTTGTCGCCGAAGACGAGGATATACGGCACCTTCTGGTTGGCGAAGTCGCGGATTTTGCCGTTCATCTTCTCGTTGCGCTCATCCACTTCGACACGAATGCCCGCAGCCTTCAACTCCGCCTCAACCTTCTTCGCATATTCGTGGTGCCGCTCGCTGATGGGCACCAGGCCCACTTGCACCGGCGCCAGCCACAGCGGAAAGGCCCCTGCATAATGCTCGATCAGCACGCCGAAGAACCGCTCCACTGAGCCAAAGAGCGCCCGGTGGACCATCACCGGCTGATGCCGTTCACCGTCTTCGCCCACGTATTCAAGCTCAAAGCGCGCAGGCAGGTTGAAGTCGAATTGCACCGTAGACAACTGCCACAAGCGGCCGAGGATGTCGACAAGTTTCACGTCGATCTTGGGCCCGTAGAATGCAGCCTCGCCCGGAATCGTCTTGTAGGCGATGCCCTTCCTGTCCAAAGCGCTCTTGAGTCCGTTCACTGCCAGATTCCAGTTGTCATCGGAGCCGGCATAGTGGGCGCGATCGTTCGGATCCCACGTCGAGAGCTCGACCTTGAATTCCTTGAAACCGAAGGTCTTCAACACCGCCTCGGCAAAGTCGATGCAGGCCACGACTTCGTCTTCAATCTGGCCGGGTGTGCAGAAGATGTGCGCATCGTCCTGGGTAAATCCGCGAACCCGCAAGAGCCCGTGCATGGTGCCCGAGCGCTCATAGCGGTAGACGTTGCCCAGCTCCGCCAGCCGCACCGGCAGGTCGCGGTAGCTCTTCGGCGAGTTCTTGTAGATGAGAATGTGGCCAGGGCAGTTCATCGGCTTGAGCCGATATTCGGCATCGTCCAATTCCATCGGGGTATACATATTGCTGGAGTAGAATCCCTCGTGCCCGCTGATCTTCCACAGCTCGCGGCGCATGACGTGGGGCGTATAGACCAGTGAGTACCCGCGCCGCAGGCACTCTTCGCGCATCCAGTCTTCCATGATCTTGCGAATGATGCCGCCCTTGGGATGCCAGAAGATAAGGCCCGCACCGGCGACTTCCTGAATGCTGAAAAGATCAAGCTGCTTGCCCAATACGCGATGATCGCGCTTGGCCGCTTCTTCCAGGCGCGCAAAGTGGGCGTCGAGATCCTTCTGTGAGAAGAAGGCAGTCCCGTGGATGCGCTGCAACTGCGGATTCTTCTCGTCGCCAAGCCAGTATGCGCCGGCAAGAGCCGTTAGCTTTACGGCCTTGACGCGGCCAGTCGAAGGCACATGGGGACCGCGGCAGAAATCGACGAATTCGCCGTTGCGATAGAAGCTGACCTCAGAGCCCGGCTCCGTGAATTTGGTCACGAAGTGCGTTTTCATGAAGTCGCCGTCGCGATCGAACTCCGCCAGAGCCTGCTCACGCGGTTCATATTCGCGCACAAACTTCTCATCGCGCGCAATCACTTCACCCATCTTCTTTTCGATCGCGGCCAGGTCCTCGGGCGTGAAAGGCTTCTCGCGATAAAAGTCGTAGAAGAAGCCTGAGTCAGTGGCCGGGCCGTGACCCAGCTTGGTCTCCGGAAACAGTTCCAGCACCGCTGTCGCCATGACGTGCGCTGCCGAGTGACGCACCACATTCAGCGCTTCAGGGTCATTTTCCTTGACCAGTTCCAGGAGCGTATCCGCAGTGAGAGGTGTCGTCAGGTCAACCAGGCGCGGTTTGGCTGCGTCCTCGGCGGAATACATTGCCGCTTCCGCCGACTCGCCATCGTGGACGGTCCCGGAGCTCGCAGCTCCGTTCAGCGGAGTGAGGCGCGCCACCACGGCAGCCGCGGCAAGGCGCGGAGAAATCGAATTGGCGATATCAAGGGGCGTTGTGCCGGCAGGCACTTCACGAATGGCCCCGTCCGGAAGATGTACGGCGATTGTTTGCGTGCTCATGATTGATTGAAGTCCAATTGGGCCGCAAGGGAATCAAATGCGGCCGACACACTGAGGATAGAAGGACGAAGGCGTTCAAGTCGAGCCACATCCGTTTTTCAAGACGACTCACACGCTCGGCTCAGCTTCCATCGGGCAAGGTCCGCGATGGACGCGTGATGACAAACGGGCCATGGGCCGTGCCCCCAAAGTCCAGCTGAGCTGCCGGTATGAGGAATACCCGTGAACCGTGTCAGCCGACTATGGTTCAGTCATGGCTTGATCCCCCTCAAGCGTGGAGGTATAGATATGAAGGTGTTTTTCAAGAGCACAGATTTGCACGCCAATACGCATTGCTGTGTATGCGGGCAGGGATTCGCATTGTCATGGGAGCGCAAGCCGAGTTCGGGAATCGCCGACCTTCTGTTCGAGATTCAGAAGTCGCTGTGCGGCCACCATCAGGACCAGAAAGGCCCCCATGCTCACCCGCAGAGCGGCGTGGTCATTCCTGTGATGATTCCGGAGATGAGTGGAGCCATGATGGCGTCCGCCTCGATAA
>JBAWCO010000850.1:0-2065 GCA_049590315.1 Occallatibacter sp.
GTACACGCCTTGGATAATTGAACGTCGAATCCAGTCGCGTGCTGTCGAGCTACAATCCGTTCGGTATTACGCGCTAGCTGACCGGGGTTTGACCATCGTGGTGAGCACTTTCGTCAGGCCATTCCACCTTGCACGGCGATTAAGTCTAGCCAAGCCATCGATGCACTCACGGTCCGGATCTTCGTGTACATAGTATGGACACGACGGCTCGCCTCGGCACAAGCCGGGCATCCCGTCCATCCGCAGCACCTCCCGACTTCAATGCCGGGCCCCGCGTCCATAGTATGTACACACGATCTCAAGAAGACTCACCGATCTGATGAACGAAAAAAAACCCGCACGAAGCGGGTTCACTCTGAACGAAACGATTCTTCAGTCCGGCTGCGCCCGAAACATCTGGCTCAACAATTCCCTAATCTGCGTCTCTTGCGCTTCGGTCAGGACACCCGCTTTGATCTTCACTGTGAAGCTGTTGATGTCTTTCGTGATCGACCCTGCGTGCTCTTTGCCAGAGAAGAACTTGTCAATGCTACGCTCGCTCGCCGAACCGGTCGTTCCACGGCGCGTCGCCAGCGCCTTGATCGCCGCAGCAGCCTTCCCCTGATCCATGTCTCCGGCGACCACCAGCGGCCAAATCTCTTTAGCGGCGTCGAGACCGACCTCACCGTGCTTGCGGATAGCTCCAACAATCGCATCCGCTGCATTCCCGCCCAACAACCGCGGATGAAGATCCAAGTCCTTCTTGATGAAGTCTGGCAGCTTGTCAAAGGACAGATACTGATATAGCCCGGTCCGTGATAGCCCAAGCGCCTCGGCCATCCGCTTGCGATCTGGAAACTCGTTCTCCGTCTGACGCACCGATATCGCGATTTCGTAATCGGACAAATCGTCTCGGCTGATATTCTCAACGAGCGCCAACACAGCCATGTCTTCGTCAGAGCACTCGACGACCACCGCCTTAACAGCATCCAGGCCGATCATCTTATGCGCCCGCCAGCGCCGCTCACCCGCAATGATCTGGTAGATTTCATCAGATCGCCGGACCACGATCGGCTGCATCAGTCCAACTTCACGAATGGACTCAGCCAAATCCACCAGCTTCTCCTCGTTGAACACTCTGCGAGGTTGCCACGGATTCGGCACGATCTCAGACACGGGCAGTTGCGATGCCGCACCGGTCGATTCCAGTTCCTGCACTCGGAGTTGCGCCACCGCCAAAGCGCCCGCGAGGCCTGGCGCCGTCTGCGTACGATTGCTGCGTTTAACCTCCTCTTCCTTGATCGAGGAAGTGGCACGAATACCAGCCGTCTTGGCCAGCAATTGTTCACGCATGTTGCTCATTGCGCCTTCCTCCATTTTTCTGCGTAGATTTCGTCCAGCCAGCGACAGTAATCGACCAGTGGCTGTTTGACCCGTTGCAGCGACTTGGCAGCGCTGTGTGAACTGCTCACGTCAAAAACCGTTGAAAATGCCAAGGCTCCGGTGCTCATTACCGAGCTGGCCGGCACCTCGATGGAATGAAGCCAGCTCTCGTACGCGCTTTGTGCCCACGCGCGAACAATAGGAGCCGACGACGTACGGCCATAATCGACCTTCGAAAGCATTATCGAAATGAAGTCATATTTTTTGTCTTGCTCGTACTTGATAAAACTCTTGGACACATCCGAAAACAGTCTCCAGAAAGACAGGGAGCTAATGAAGTCGAGATTCTCTGGGACCATCGGCATCACCATGGCGTCTGCTGCCAGCAAAGCATTCAGGTTCATGTAGGACAGAGAGGGCGACGTGTCCATCAGGATGTAGTCGTAATGCTTGCGCAGAGGTTCGAGACCCTGGCGTAACACAGTCCAAAACTTGAAGCCGGGTCTCATCTTCTGCATGGCCGGCAGATGAAACTCAGCACCAATCAGTTCGGTGTGGGCCGGAATGACATCAAGGCCGTCCCAGTACGTCGACTGAACTCTGGCTTGCAGACCGCCTTCCACTTCCTGGTCATACACGTACGGCAACACAGTGTCTTCCGGCGTCACGTCCTTTTCGGCGTACAAGCCGCACAACTCGGACA
>JBAWCO010000851.1:0-2258 GCA_049590315.1 Occallatibacter sp.
CGCGCTGATCGTGGAATTGGACAGGAAGAACTACGAACTCACAGTGCGCGATCTGGAGCGGAATGTATTGCAACAGGATGCCCGGCCGGTTCGCTTTGACGGTGATGCATTTCGAATTTATAAGGCGATGCCGGTGGACGAGCACTATTTCGGTCTGGGAGACAAGACTGGGCCGCTTGACCGGCGCAACCAGGCGTTCACTCTATGGAATACCGACGCTTATCGCTTTCAGGAGTCGACCGATCCAATCTACAAAAGTATTCCCTATTTCATGACTTTCCGAGCGGGACGCGCAACAGGGATTTTGCTCGACAACACGTGGCGCACAAGCTTTGATTTCGGCAAAGAGTCTGCGGGCGTTTACTCTTTCGGCGCGGCAGCGGGTCCGCTTGACTACTACCTGTTCTATGGTCCCTCGCCAAAGCAGGTGGTCGAAACCTACGCATGGTTGACTGGAACTCCTCCGCTGCCGCCACTCTGGTCTCTTGGTTTCCAGCAATCGCGCTATAGCTACATGTCGCAGGCTCGCGTGCTGGAAGTGGCGAATCGCTTCAGGGCCGATTCAATTCCGGCGGACGCGATCTATCTTGACATCGATTATCAGGAAAAGAATCGACCATTTACCGTTGATCGCGCGGCCTTTCCCGATCTTGCTGGAATGGTGGCACAGCTCAAGGCGGAGAACTTTCACGTTGTGGCAATCACCGATCTGCATATCGCGAACCTGCCTCGGGAGGGCTATCTTCCATACGACAGCGGCATTGAGGGCGATCACTTCGTCAAGAATCCCGACGGAACGGTTTATACCGGCAAGGTATGGCCGGGCCCAAGTGTCTTTCCTGACTTTACGCGTCAACAAACACGCGCATGGTGGGGCACACTCTATCGCGGACTTCGCGGCGACGGTGTCGATGGTTTCTGGAACGATATGAATGAGCCATCTGTTTTTGAGGCGCCCACTTTCACAATGCCTGAAAACGTTGTGCATCGGATCGATGAGCCTGGATTCGCAACCCGAACCGCAACCCACGCTGAGATCCATGACGTTTATGGCATGGAGAACTCGCGGGCAACGTATGAGGGCTTGAAAGCGCTTGACCCGGACGTGCGTCCCTTTGTACTTACGCGGGCAACCTATGCGGGAGGACAGCGATACGCTGCTACCTGGACGGGAGACAACAGCAGCAGTTGGAATCATCTCCGCCTTACTACGCCCATGCTGAAAAACCTGGGACTAAGCGGATTCGCATTCAGTGGGGCTGATGCGGGCGGATATGCGGGAACTCCATCGCCGGAGTTATTGACCAAATGGCTGGAAGTAGCCGCATTCCAGCCCATCGATCGCGATCACTCAGAGAAGGGAACCGGCGATCAGGAGCCATGGGTTGGCAGGCCGGAGCAGGAGGCAATCCGGCGCACGTTTATCGAGACTCGGTATGAACTCATGCCTTATCTCTACACGCTGGCCGATGAAGCTTCGCGTACGGGAGTGCCGATGCTGCGCCCGTTGTTTCTTGACTTTCCCGCAGCGACCTCTGATCGCCATCCTATCGACATCGATCCAGAGGCCGCGAGCGAGTTCCTGGTTGGATCGAAGCTGCTGGTGGCGCCTCAGCCGTATCCCGACGAACAGGAAGACTATGCCATCGAGCTTCCGACCTTGGATTGGTATGACTTCTGGACCGGCAAAAAGGTTCCGCATGCTGAAACCCAGTCCCCGGCGATTCCTGATCCGTCGGCGAGTGCAAGCAGTATGGCGCCGCTTCTAATCTATGTGACCCCCACCCTTGATCAGCTTCCCGTTTTTGTTCGCGCCGGATCGATCTTGCCTATCGCGCCCTTGGTTCAGAGCACAAGTGAAACCCCCAAGGGGGCTCTGACACTCAAGGTTTATGTGGGGGATCATTGCTCGGGCGAGCTTTACCTGGACGATGGTAAGACCTATGCGTTCCAGCACGGCGCCTATCTGAGAATGAAGTTTGGCTGTGAAAAGACCGCGGAAGGTCTCCGCGTGACGGTGAGCCCGCACGAAGGATCCTATCCAGCCTGGTGGAAAGAGATCCACACCGAGATTTACGGGTGGTCGCCAAAACAAGGGAAGGTCTTTGCTCATGAAAAAGAGGTTCCCGTTCAATTGGATCGTAAGCCTCAGGATGTCGGATTCCTTGTCACAGATGACGGCATGGGAATAGATATTGAGGCGAGATAAAGGCTGCATCCGAAAGTGATCTTAAACTTCATCCAGACAAGTAGTTGCT
>JBAWCO010000852.1:0-3766 GCA_049590315.1 Occallatibacter sp.
CACTTGGACTTTATCGGCGATGGGGGGCAGAACATGATTGTGAGGTCGGCAACCCGGCGGCATAAGAGGCTTCAGGGTCTTCGATCGAAAGACTTTGGATTGAATGGAAGGCTAAAGAATTGAAGAAGGAAGGTCCGCGAAACAGGGTTGTCTTGACATCTGCTCGAATCCGCCCGGGATGGGGCGGCTTGCTGAGTACAGCGCCCAAAACCAGTTGGAAGAGAAGTTCGAGATAGCGACGTTTTATCCCCGGACCGAGACTCCTGAGAACGACAGCACTTCCAACCCGCGCACTGGCTGGCCGAAGAAGCGCGCCGGCTCAAAGATGCTGTTCAGCAACAGATTCTCCACCTGCGAACGGGTCACTTCGTCGATGGGGCCTGACACGATGCGATAGTCATACACATGGCCCTGTTCGTTGACATATGCCTCCACCACCACCGGGCCGGAAATGTCTCCGATCTGAGCATTGCCGGCAGCCGTAGCCCACCTACTAACCAGGCGTGGCGCCGTCGGATTACCAAGCGGCTCGTCCTTGCTGGCCTGCGCCGCCTCGGGCTGCGCAAACATAGTCACCAGCAGAATCACGGTGCCCAGCAGCAGCACAGAGCTGGCGAAACCGGCACTTGCCTGCAGCAGAAACGGACCGACAGTATTTTTCCAGGCCATATTGAGGCCATGGAAGTGGCTCTGATGACTGCGGGCCCGCTCCTGGCTCACAGCAACACGAATCCGCAGTAGCAAATCTTCGGGCTCCGGAATTGGACCGAGTTCGGAGAGCGACGACTGCGTCTGGCGCAGCCATTCCCACTCGCGCCGGCACTCGCGGCAACTCTCCAGGTGGCCGGCGATTCGCTGCATATCACGTCCATTCAGCCGCCCATCTAGATACTCGGTAAAACCTGCCTGCACTGCTTCGCAGCCCTTCATCGCGCCTCCTCTCCGAGAGGTATTTCAAATTCCGAACGCTCCACAGAATTAACCTGGGCTGCTGGAGCCGTCAGCAGGGCCTTCAAACAAGCCCGTCCGCGCACCAATCGCGACTTCACCGTTCCCAGATTCACACCCTGCATCTCAGCTACTTCCTCGTAGACGAACCCCTCAATATCGCGCAGGATCAGCGTGGTGCGAAATGGCTCCGGCACCTGTTTCAGCGCCTCTTCGACTCGCACCCGGTTTTCCCCGTGAAGGGCATTTTCATAGGGCCCCTCGGCAGGGTCCACCAGCATGTCTTTCAGCAGCACCGGCGATCCACAATCCCCATTGGTCATCTCCTGCTCAATGGGAATCTCCTGCTGCTTGTGCCGCATCCACCAGCGCCGTTGGTTTGAGGCCTCGCGCAACGCGATCCGATAAATCCACGTCCGCAACGAGGACTCGCCGTGAAAATTGCCTACGCCCCGGAAGACTTTTACAAAGACTTCCTGGGTCAGATCGGCGGCGTCGGCGCGATCATGCACAGTGCGCGCCAGCAGGGAGTATATCGGTTGGTGGAAGCGCGCAATCAACCACGCGAAAGCTTCCTCCGAGCCGGCTCGAAGTTCCGCAATCAGAGCCGCCTCATCAGATTGAAGCGTTAGCGCGCTGGCAACATTACCCATGGTGAGGTCCGCCTGCAAATCAGTATCCTCCCACCTTATCGCAACTCATTCGGACTTGGCACATGAAACGGTCTCAAAAAGGCCACTTCCCATGACCAGTTTCCCAATTTTGTTGCGACCACTCGTCCGGCCATATCAGAAACTTTTGCCGGAATTCCAATGTTGCCCTGGACATCTACTACCGAGTGCGCGGGAAACGGAACACCGGTGAAAGAACCATATGTCCCACGCTCTCTATTGTCTTAGACACCGGACCCCACCCAAAGTGTTCCCGGTCACGACAGATAACTCGCGCGACAATGGGAATCCGGACTGTGCGGATCGGCCCCTGATGAACCGTCGCTTCTTGCCTAAATCGTAAAAACGATCCTTCGCCCCTTGTCTGAGCGGGACCAGGCAGTCTCCACGTCCGCTAGCGGGACCGGTTCTACGTCGATCTTCAGTTTGCCTTCCGCGGCGAGCGAGAACAGAGTCGGAATCGCGGCAAGGATTACATCCATCGCCGCAGAACCGAATCCGCTCCCCTTGAGCGTCAGGTCCACGCTGCGCAGAATCCCGCCCGGCAAGCTGATCGTCTTGCCCGCGCTTTCACCCACTTCGATCAGGCGAGTGGCATGGGTCGCACTGGCTTTGAACCCCTTTGCCAATGCCTCCAGAAGCAACTCCGTCGGCCGGCCCCACAGGTAGTCGATTACGACGTCAATCCCGTTTGCGACCTCTGGGGCCAAAGCATCGCGCACCGCGTCCTCAGGCTGACTCAGTGCGATTACCGCGTCCACGTTTGAAGCCGTGATCGCCTCGACATTCCTTCCCACCCCGACTATGCGCTTTGCCCCCAGATGCCGAGCCACCTGGATAGCTAATTGCCCCGCCACACCGGTGGCCCCGAGGATCAGCACCGTTTCCCCCGGAACGATGTGGGCACGTTCCTTCATTGAAACCCACGCTGACATTCCCGGGTTGGCAATCGCCGCTGCCCGCGCATCGTCGATGCCGTCCGGCAAGGGAACGCACATCGGTCGGCGAACAACCGTCCGCTCAGCCATCGATCCAAATGGCGCTCGGGAAAATCCGAAGAAAACACGGGCCCCATCCAACACCCCCACCCCGTCTACACCAGGAACGAACGGCACGACTCCGTCGCTGGAGTAGTGAGTTCCGCTCGCGCGTGCCCTCACAATCGGATGCAAGCCGGCGGCCCGAACTTGGATGACAACTTCATTCTCTTGCGGGACCGGCTCCGTAAACTGCTGATATTGCGGTTGTTGAGCTAAAGCGTTCACAACGGCTGCATGCATGGGGAATGCCCTCCTTAACTTAGTTAATCACTAATTTAACATTGTTAAATCGGAAATGCTACACTTTTTTATGCCCGCCAAGTCCACGGTCCCAGCACGAAATCCTGCTGAACGCGCCCCGCTCGACCGAAAAATCATTCTCGGCCATGCATTCTGCATCCTTAACGAAATGGGCCTAGAGGGACTGACGCTCCGGCGGCTCGCCGCTCGGCTCGGTGTGCAGGCACCGGCCATCTACTGGCACTTCAAAGGCAAGCAGGAACTTCTGGATGAAATGGGCACCCAGGTATTTCGAGAGGCGCTCGAGGAAGCCGCCGTCTTCGATCCCGCGCAAACCTGGCAGGATTGGGCGATAAGCTACTGCCTTGGATTGCGCAAAACACTGCTCCGCTACCGCGAGGGCGCGAAGATGTTCAGTGGAACTTATCTCACCGACGCCACTCTTTACGCACCGATGGACGCTAGTTTGCGCAAGCTTACAGGCGCGGGGTTCAGCTTGCACCAATCCGTGATTGGCCTCGGCGCCCTCTATTGTTACGTGGTCGGCTTCGTAATTGAAGAGCAGGCCGTCCAGCCAGCTCCTGGCGAACTCGATCCGAAGTATGATTTGTCAGACCGCGACGGGCGTATCGACAAGGAGAAATATCCGCTAGCTCACGCGGCCGGAGCGGAAATGTTTGCAGATCAAGACACCCGTTTTCTCGACAGTGTGCGCCTGATCGTGCTGGGAATGGCAGCATGGCCGCCCTCTGTACCCGACCATGTTTGACGAATTGCTCACCAGCATTGACAATGGAGTAGTTGTCTCCCTCCCGATGTGGGCCTGTGGCGCAGCTGGGAGCGCGCTTCCATGGCATGGAAGAGGTC
>JBAWCO010000853.1:0-3916 GCA_049590315.1 Occallatibacter sp.
CCAATGCACAGTTGGCATGGGTCAGCGGCCGCACAGGACTCCCGCAGATCTACACGATGGATCTGGACGGCGGCAACATCCAGCGGATCACCGACGGCGGTTATGCTGTCTCCCCCTCATGGTCGCCCAATGGACAGTTGCTCGCCTTCAGCTGGAATCGCAAGTACGGTCCTGGCGACCCAGGCGGAGTGGACATCCACGTTATCGACATTGCCAGCAAGCAGTATCTCCAACTCACCCACGAGTCCGGCAGCAATGACTACCCCTCATGGGCGCCGGATGGCCGTCATCTGGTCTTCGAGCGAAAGATCGGTGGAAAAACTGAGATCTGGACCATGCTGGCTGACGGGACGCAACAGCATCAGCTGACCACCACAGGCAACAACTTCATGCCCAACTGGAGCTGGAAGTGACCTTGGGAGGGGCGGAACCGTTTCAGAGTGTGCTTGTTAGCTCATGCCAAGTCGAATTTCTGAACTATGATGGATTCGTTGCCGAAACCCCAGCATCATAAACTCTGGAAGGTTGCGGTCTACTGAAGCTCTGGCTCCGCGTTTGAACCCGGTCAGGTTCAGACGCGGCCTTAACGGAAAGTTCTCTGCCGCACACGATTTTTTTGGGAAGGAGCAATCCATTGATCAATCACAAGCATATTCTTGTCCCCGTTGTGTTATTTGTCGCTCTGATTGCCTTTGCAGGCTGCAAGAAAAAAGAGACGCCCGCTGCTGCGGAGACCGCCCCACCTGCTACCACGGCGCTCGCGCCTACCGCGAAGCTCACCGCGACGCCTACAGTGGTCTCTGCCGGAGATCAGGTACAGCTGTCATGGCGCACCACTGACGCTACAACTGTATCGATCGACGGCATCGGCGACGTACCTACCACTGGAGTCAAGACTGTCACCCCGTCCACGACTACTACCTATCACCTGGTGGCTCGCGGCGAAGGCGGATCTGCGGACGCAACCGCGCATGTCACTGTCAGCGCGCCGCCCGCGGTCTCTGTCCCCACTAGCACCATGAGCGCCGAAGAAGAGTTCAGGGCCAATGTCCAGGACATCTTCTACGACTACGACACCTACGATATTCGCGCCGATGCCCAGGCCATACTCTCGAAAGACGCCAGCTATCTGGTTAGCCACTCGGATGTCAAGATCGTCATCGGTGGCTATTGCGACGAGCGCGGCTCCAACGAGTACAACCTGGCGCTCGGCCAGAATCGTGCCGACGCCGCCAAGAACGCCTTGGTGACCGCCGGAGTGGCCGCAAGCCGCATCCGTGTAATCAGCTATGGCAAGGAGAAGCCGTTCTGCTCCGAGTCGACCGAAGAGTGCTGGCAGCAAAACCGCCGGGCCGGGTTCACTCTTGACCGGTAGTATTTAGAATCGATTTCAGCGGAATACCGCAAAGCTTGGGTACCCATGTCCAAATGTTAGGACTTGGGATACCTCAAAAAACTTAACAAGGCGATGCTGACCCTGCCGACAAGACTGAGTTATCGGCTGCTGGCAGTTCGTAGTTCTTTATTGGTGAGAAATGCTGATGATGATTGGCAAAGTCCGTAAAAATCTGCTCCCCGCAGCTCTCCTAGCTGCGGTTCTAGTCTCCATCCCTATGCCCGCGCATGCAGCATCCAAGGAGATGATCGCCTTGCAGACGCAGGTTCAGCAATTGCTGGACATGGTGCAGCGCCTCCAGTCTACGATGGATACCCGCTTTGGCGTACTGCAAAACCTGGCGCAACAAACCGCTGACAACGCCACGCAGATGACTGCAACCGTCAACGCTCTGCAGCAAAAGATCAATGTGCAGAACGATGCGGGAAATGGCAGGCTTGACACTGTCTCCGGCCAGGTGCAGTCCCTGAACGATTCCGTTGACGAGCTCAAATCGCGCATCGCCAAGCTCGACAAGTCGATTCAGGAAATGCAGACCCAGTTGCAGAATGTCCAGAATCCACCTCCGACCGCTGCACCCGGTTCTCCGGCCACCGCCCCCGGATCTCCGACCGCTCCCCCGGCCGATGGCGGTGCTGTCCCCGGATCTGGTTCTCCTGCCGCCGTGTCTCCGGCTGTCTCGCAAGCGCCGCCGCTCAAGGAGACCTTTCAGGCAGGTGTTCGCGACTACAACGCCGCTCGCTATGATGTAGCTACGGGCGAGTTTCAGGCCGTGCTGCAGTACTATCCGCTCGACGATCTGGCTGGCACCGCTGAGTTTTACCTGGGCGAAATCTCTTATCACCAACACGACTATGCAGCTGCGGTAAAGTCGTACAATGCCGTCCTCGAAGGCTTTAGCGGAAGCCCCAAGGCCCCTGCAGCGCAACTGCGCAAGGGATTTGCCCTGATTGAGCTCGGCAAGAAGGACGCGGGCATCCACGAACTGCGTCTGCTTATCCAGCGGCATCCGCAGACCCCTGAGGCGGCGCAGGCGCGCAGCAAACTCAATGGTATGGGTGTCCGCATCGCCGCTGCACACTGAGACCTGCAGCGGCAAGTGCGCTCAGATGCCTTTGAATAGGCCACCGTCCACCAGCAGCGTCTGGCCGGTGATATACGAAGCACGGTCGGATGCAAGCCAGGCAATGGCGTCTGCAACTTCCTCTGCACGACCCACGCGCTGTAAGGCCGCCTGCTGACCCAACTGCTCCATATGCGCTTCTTCAGTCTCGCCGGCCTCCGCCGCGTGTTTGCGTACGAGCTGTCTTAGTCGATCGGTTGCGGTGTAACCCGGCGCAACGTTGTTCACGGTGATTCCGTCCCTGCCAAACTCATTCGACAAGCTCTTGACCAATCCCAGCACGCCCGCACGCACCGCGTTGGAGTAAATCAAGTCGGAAATCGGCTGGCGCACCGAGACAGACGTCAGCGTAACCAGCCGCCCCCAGCGCTTCTTCTGCATGTGGGGCAACACGGCACGCGCAAAGTACACCACGCTCATGAAGTTCAGCTCAACCGTGCGATGCCATTCCTCGGTGTTAGTGGAAAGAAACATCCGTGGCGGAGGGCCGCCGGCATTCGTCACACAGACATCCACGCCACCGAACTTTCCCGCAACATGAGCGACAAACTGCTCCGCTGCGGTAGCATCAGTCACGTCGAGCGGCTCGGCGAAAACCTCAACCGCGTACCGACTTCGAATCTCATCCGCGGCTGCATTCAGTTTCCTGGCGTCGCGTGAGCACATCGCGACACGCGCACCCTCTTCCGCGAATTTTTCCGCGGCCGCGCGCGCAATTCCCTCGCTGGATGCGCAGACAATCACGCTGCGGTCCTTCAATCCAAGATTCACGATCTCACCCTTTTTTCGTCACAACTGCAGCGTTCTCTCCTCGCAGATAGGCGTCGTCGCGGTCGATCCAGTCCTGGCGCGGTGGATTAAAGATATCCAGGTCTACCGTGTCTTCCAGGGCGAACGCCTCATGCGGCACATTTGGAGGAATACAGAGCACCTCGCCCGCATGCACAACAATCTCTTTGCCTTCGATAGCAAACTTCAGCGCACCCTCAAGTATGTACGTGATCTGCTCGTTATGGTGACTATGCAAGGGCACATGCGCGCCCTTCTTCAGCAGCACGCGGGCTAACATCGTGTCGGTGCCGACAAGAAACTGGCGTCCAATCAACGAACTAAGCTTTTCAACTTCGACATCCGCCCAACGCGTAAAGGTTGACCTCCCGGTTCCGGACAATTGCATCTCCATTCGCAGGCGGGTTCCAGTTCGCCCACCACACGACGACTTATACAATAACCAGCTAATCCAGCGGATGGAAGTGCCAGGGAACTGGCGAGTCAGCGGCAACGTTGCAATTGCAGCGCAAATGTGAAAAATCCTCCCTTGCGCGTATAGACAAGGGAGAATTCTGTTCACTTCTAATAACGGCCTAAAGCGTTGATGGTGCGCTACTGCAGGCTGG
>JBAWCO010000854.1:0-6028 GCA_049590315.1 Occallatibacter sp.
GTGCGAGGGTGGAGCCGGATCGTTGAATCCGTTCATAAGAGCGGAGGCCGAATCTTCCTTCAGTTGTGGCATGTCGGGCGAATCTCTCATTCGTCCTTGTTGCCAAACAACTCGCAACCCGTTGCTCCATCCGCAATCCGTGCCAATAGCCAGACGCTAATTGCCACGGGTTTGGCAAAGGTTTCGGAGCCCGTTGCCCTGACCGCCAGCGGGATCAAAGAGACCTTGGACGATTATCGGCGGGCAGCCGCCAACGCGAAGGCAGCCGGATTTGACGGGGTCGAGATTCATGCGGCGAATGGATACTTGATCGATCAATTTCTCAAAACAGGATCGAATCGGCGAACCGATGAATATGGAGGCGTTGCGTCGAACCGAGTCCGCTTTCTCACTGAAACAGTCGAACAAGTCCTCGAAGTCTGGGATAGCAAGCATGTGGGTGTGCGAATCTCCCCAACGGGTGGTTTTAACGATATGCACGACGACAACCCGCTCGAAACCTTTTCGGTCGCGGTTGAAAGACTCAATGGCTATGGACCCGGGTACCTCCACATTGTTGAAACTGCCCAGAACAGCAAAGGAAGCAGCGAGGCGGATCTCGCCATGTCGGCTCACCTAAGAACACTTTGGAATGGCCTCTACGTCGTGAATGGCGGGTATGACGGGCCCAGGGGGGAGGAAGCATTACGAACCGGGCATGCCGACGCTGTCGCGTACGGCCGCAACTTTCTGGCCAACCCGGATCTACCAAGGCGGCTGCAACTCGGAGCCGCACTGAATGAACCGGACCCAACGACCTTCTACGGCGGAGGCGCTGCCGGCTACACGAGCTATCCCGCGCTCTCTTGAACCGCGCAGCATCAGGATATCCGGGCGCGATCGTCTGACTGCGCCTCATATACGAGCCAACGGCAGCCCCAAAAGATTTAGCATTGCTGATGGAGAATTACCTTGCTCGAAGAGGATGCGCCCGTCGATACTCGCTCACGGAACGATGTAAAGAGCCGTGCTTGGATCGTTGGACTCACCAGCCTATTCTTTATTTTGCTCCAGAGCGCATGCACAGCCTTTATGGCGATCAGTGGCCTTCGACTGCTTATTGGAATCGGGTCCCTAGCCGCCGCGACAACCGGTCTACGTTTGCTCGACTCCATCCATGGGGAGGCGATTCGTATCCCTATGGAGATTTTGGCAATCGTCGGGTCGGTGGTAAACCTCTTTACGATATGGCACGTAAGGTCGCTACGCGCTCGACCTTCTTCTCAATGGAGAATTGCGCCGGTGAGTGCCGAGAAGAGGCGCGCTGAGTCAATCCAGATAGCTATTGCCGTTGTCACCCTGCTGTTGGTGGCGATTGAATGGACGTTCCACATCTACTTGCACCGTTCCATCTAACCGGCGTGACTGAGCCGACACAGGTACTCGCAGAGATTCGACTTGAGAAGAACGGCGATGCTGTTACAGCGCAGTCAACAAATCGGGTAACCCTTTGAGCACGCGTTCGAAGCAAGCCGTATCTCCCAAGACTCTCGCGAGGATCAGGGAGCCTTCGAGGCGCACGATGACTTCTTCAGCTTTAGACCGCGCCGCCGCTGAACCAAGTCCGCTGTCCTTTGCAACCTGCGCAAAAGCACTCAACAAGGCATGCATTGCCCCCTTGAGCGCGAGTTGAAGCTCCTCGAAGCTTCCGCGAATCGAAAGAGCCTCCATGATGCAGGCCTTTGATCCCGCAGCGTAAAACTCCCGCAGTTTCTCTACGACAAGAGACACGCGCTTGCGTGGGGGCCCGGGTCCGACCAGTGGGGCGAGCACGTTGGCCTGAAGCCACCTGACGGCTTCGCCCGCAACCGCCATCGCTATCGCATCCTTACCACCGGGATAGCGGTAGTACAGGCTTGCCTTTTCCAGTCCGGTCGCGTCCGCAAGTTGCTTCAGGCTTACGCCTTCGAACCCGTAAGTACGAAACAGGTCTAACGCAGTTGCGAGAAAGACTTCATCGCTGACGATACGGTGTGCCATCGGGTAGATCCTCTTCTATTTATATATGCCGAACATTCGGTGGGGATTCATGTCGGTCGGAAATTTAGAATTAATTTGTATATTTACCGAACGTTCGGCAATTTTATGAATACAACAAAAAAACCGCGCTCGGAAGAGCCGGCCGGAACTCAAAGGATAAACAGCATGTCGCGTTTGAAAACGGTAGACCCGTCAACCGCCACCGGAAAAGCCAAGGAACTGCTGGACGCAGTGAAGGGCAAACTCGGCCTTGTCCCAAATATGACCAGAGCGATGGCAACTTCGCCGGTGGTGCTGGAATCTTACCTCAACTTCAGTGGAGCGCTGGCCGGGGGCTTGTTGGACGCCAAGACGCGCGAAAAGCTCGCGCTTCTGACGGCACAGGAAAACAGCTGCGACTATTGTTTGTCCGCGCATACGGCTATTGGCAAGATGCTCAAGCACGAAGAGATCGTCGCCAGCCGCCAGGGGAATGGCAACAGTCCAAAGACGACTGCCGCGCTGACCTTCGCGAAGCAGGTCCTGGACACGAAGGGCCAGATCAGCGAAGACGAGCTTGCCGTGGTGCGCAACGCGGGTTTCTCTGACGGAGAGATCGCGGAGATCATCGCGCATGTCGCACTCAACGTCTTCACCAACTACTTCAACATCGCGGCCGGTGTCGATATCGACTTCCCGAACGTATCGCATTCGAATGTCGCCTGACGCGAAAGACAATGCTCCGGGGCGAAGGATCTGTGCGCCCCGGTGAGGTGTTGATATGTATGTACAAGCACTATGGCGCTATCCCGTGAAGAGCATGCGTGGCGAATGGCTTACCGAGGCCCATCTGTAAAAAAGCGGTATAGAGGGAGACAGGAACATTGTGGTTGTTTCGGAATCGAGGGGCAATATCGTGACCGCTCGTACCCATTCCGGCCTACTCGGACTCCAGGCATCGGTCTCTGCGAATGGTGTCACCACGATCGAAGGGCACCTTTGGCACTCCCCGGAGGCGCTTGCCTTGACCTGCAAGGCGGCCGGAGAACTGGTGCGGCTTGTTGATGCTTGCGAGCACACCGAACGTTTCGACGTGTTGCCTTTGCTGGTTGCCACCGACGGTGCGATTGAGGAGCTGGGCATGGACCTGCGACGCCTGCGCCCGAATGTCGTAATAGGGGGTGTCCAAGGTCAGGCAGAGAGAGGTTGGCCCGGCGCTCAACTTCGCAGCGGCGAACTCGCCATCCATGTAGCGCAGTTGAGAATGCGGTGCGTGATGACGACGTTCGATCCTGACACACTCGAACAGGACCTCCGCGTTCTTCGAAAGATCGTCAAGGAGGCAAACGGCAAGTTGGCTCTCGATTGCGCCGTTGCCGTCCCAGGCTTGCTTCGTGAGAGCGACCCCATTACTCTTTCGTCGTAACCCACAATCGGAAAGGAATTCCTATGAGTACCATCATCGCCCCGCCATTTACCGATCCCGAACTCGCAGCCCAGAAAGTGCAAATTGCGGAAGATCTCTGGAATACCCGGGATCCCGAGCGCGTCGCAGCTGCCTACACGGAGCACACGCAATGGCGAAACCGAATTGAGTTCCTCTCCGGCCGCGCGGCAGTGGTTGAATTTCTAAAGCGAAAGTGGGAACGCGAGTTGGACTACAAGCTCAAAAAGGAGCTATGGGGCTTTCGCGGCAATCGCATGGCAGTGTGGTTCCAATACGAATGGCATGATGACGACGGTCAGTGGTACCGGTCGTACGGAAACGAGCTGTGGGAGTTTGCACCATCGGGCCTTATGCAACGCCGTGAGGCCAGCATCAATGACCTTGCCATCACGGAGGCTGAGCGTGCGTTATAGATCTCGTCGAGCTAAGCCGGTTCCGAGTACTAGGGGACGCTATTGAACTGCGCAGCGAGCTTTTTCATTGCGGCATTTTCGCGGATCACTTCGCCGGCCTCTCGACTGTCGAGAGCTATCTCCCCGGCGATTGAGCGACCGAGAATTCGCTGATCGATATTGCCAAACGACCCAGGCACGAGGCTTCCCAGCCAACCGGCCCAGGCCGGGGTATGAGCGTTGCCGACAATGATGCCGGGGCGAAATATGGCGAGGCGGACAAAACCGACGTTACGCACGGTGTCTTCCTTCATGCCCATTACTCGCGCATAGCGAATCCGGCTGCGAATTGCGCTGCCTGCCGCGGAAAGCAGACAAAACTGGGCGATTCCGGCGTCATGGCAACCACGCGCAAAGGCGCCGACTACGCCGACCTCAAGTTGTCGCAATTCTTCTTCGCTCCAGCGCGCCGATCCGGAACCGACACCCACACAGCTCACGGCGCTCGCCGGTCCTTGGCTCAAAACTTCACGGGCAAGGGCGGCAGTGCGCTCGGCAAAGTCTTGAGCGCCGGTGTCAAGGACGACGTTGCGCACCCGCGATCGCGGCGAAATTGGCTTTCTGGTCACCATCACCACTTCCCGGCATTCCGTAGTTGCCAGCAGCTCCGCGACGGCTGCACCCCCGACTTGTCCGGTACCACCAAGGATAATTGCGGCGAAATTCTGATTCATAAAGAAGGGCTCTGCTTAGGGAACGATGCGACAGCCCCACTCGTCCCAGGAGGGAAGCATACTTGGTCTCGATTCTAAATTGAGCCAGTGAAGCATGGCTTTTCTCCATTGGCGCTATCAGTAGCCGTCTCCAGGATTGATCCAACCTGGAAATGCGCACTAGAGATTTGGCGTCATTCCAGAAGTGCGCCCGGAGCCTTTGGCGCTTGCCGGGGTAGATCCTGAAATTGCGCCTGGCCGGGACCGAAGGTCTTGTGCCATTCACGCCATCGGCTTCTCTCGCTGAAAGTAGATGAAGCTTCCAGATTACATTGCTTAGAGCTCGCGGATCGCCGTCACCGGATTCATCCGCATCGCTCGCTGTGCCGGAAGATAGCACGCCAGCAAAGACATCGCCGCGAGCAGAATCAGCACGGCAAAGATCGTCACTGGGTCATTGGCGCCGATGCCGTACAGCAGACCGGCAATGAAGCGGGTCAGCCCGAACGAAAGAGCCAGTCCCAGCACCAGCCCAATTGCCGTCAGCCGAATTCCCTGTAGCAGCACCAGCCTCATCACATCCGCTCGCGAAGCCCCCAAAGCTACGCGGATGCCGATCTCGTGCGTCCTGAGCTCGGTGCGGTATGCCATCACGCCATACATGCCCGTGGCCGCCAGAACCAGCGCGATTACCGCGAATATCCCCGCGAACGTGCTCTGCATGACGACGAAGGTACTCGCCATCGCGGTGGTCTCCCTCATCGTGCGCACGTCATAAACCGGGAGCTGTCTGTCAACCCCCTGGATCGCGCGCTCGGCCGCCTGAAGCAGATCCGCCGGATTGCCCATGGTCTTCATTTGCACGATGAGTTCTGGGCCCGATTGCTGATAATAGCTCATATAGATCATGGGCCCGGGCCGCTCATTCATCATCAGGTGCTTCGAGTTCTTCACCACGCCAACCACCGTGAACAGGTTGCTCAATACACTCAGCTTTTTCCCTATCGGATCCTGCCCCGGCCAGTACCGGTTCGCCGCTGTCTGATCCACGATCAGTACGCGCGGCGCATTCCCATTGTCGTCCTGCGTAAAGTCGCGCCCTTCCAGAATGGGTATCCCCATGGTCTCGAAGTACCGCGGCGATACATCCGCTCTCCCTACTTCCAGCGACTCATGCGGCCGTGGCGCATATCCTTCCGGATACGCATCTTCCGTCTTTCGCGTCAGCGCTAGCGGGACCCAGTCGGTAAGCGAAGCCACGGTCACGCCCGGCAACGCCCCCACGCGCTGGAGAATTTTGTCGCGGATCAACCGCTTTTGGTCATTCGGATAGCCGGAGATGTGCAATCCCACGGACGCGGTCAAAACATGATCTTGCTCAAATCCCGGATCTGCATGGGCAATGTTCCGGAGCGTACGCAAAAACAGTCCGGAGCTAACCAGCAGGGCAAGTGAGAGCGCCACCTGCGCCACCACCA
>JBAWCO010000855.1:0-3066 GCA_049590315.1 Occallatibacter sp.
CCTTCGCAAGCAAGAGCCGCGGTTATGCAGAAACCGTAGCGAGGTAAGAGCCGTCCGTAGAGTCGCCATGAGGAAATGCAGTCGAGTCGACGCGTCCCCCAAGGAGCGGCGACCCTATGCGGCACCAATCGGCTGCGCTTCACGCTAGCTTCCGAGATATATGTAATTATGTAGATAAATCTTTGTCGGGTTCCAAAAATGGCCTAAATTCAATCAGGCGTATCAAATAGGACGCCTTGCTGTACCGATTTATGCCTTCTTAATCAGTACGTTACGGTTATTTCACAGGCAGCTCGCAATTTGGCAAGTGGATTGCTATATCAATTGATATCATACCTCTCGACTTCCGGCTCATGGAGGACGTGCTGGCTGTTCCCATGATGCCTACTGTCTCTTTCGTTAAAGTTTTCCGCGCCTGAGACCCGACGTCTCGTAGCCGTTCTGATAACAAACCCATTGCTGTTGGAGGAAGAATGTCTCTGATAATCAGGAAAACCCTATTTGCATTTGTTCTGGCTTTGGTTGGCGTTGTGACAGTCAGCGCACAAACGTCCAATGGCACAGTGATCGGTGTGGTTACTGACGCAACCGGCCGTGTGATTGTGGGCGCCACCGTAACCGTCGTATCCGTCGACACGGGTGCAACGCGGACCACAACGACCAACCAGGAGGGCGCTTACCGAATAGAAGCCCTGTTGCCGAGCACCTATAACCTCTCGGCCTCGGCAGTCGGCTTCGAGACAACGGAAAACAAGGGTTTGATTGTCCCCGGCACGACCATTGTGAGCGCGAGCCTGGTGCTCAAGGTGGGTCAGGCCGCCGACAAGGTTGTAGTCTCCGCCGATAATGCGGTTTTGAATACCGATAACGGCCAAATTGACGGCACCATCAGCGAACAGGAAATCAGCAGCCTGCCGATTGCCAGCCTAAATCCTTATGAACTCGCTCTCACCCTTCCCGGCGTGATGAATACAACGGTCGGTGGCTTCTCTAATGGTGTTGATTTCAACGTGGGCGGAGGCCGTCCACGCGCCAACAACTTCCTCATTGAAGGCCAGGACAACAATGACGCTGGCATTCAAGGTCAGGGACTTCAGCCAGGCAACGACGAAGCCGTCAAGGAAGTCGTAATCATCGAGAATGCATATACGGCTGAATATGGCCACGGTGCCGGCTCGGTCTCCAATCTGATCTTCAAGAGCGGCACTAACCAGTGGCATGGTTCCGCATTCGAGCGCCTGCAGAACTCTTCGCTCGACACGGTGGACAAGAACGAGATTCTCAACGGCATCACCAGCGTGAACAAATACCGCGAGAATATGCCTGGTTTCACCATCGGTGGACCCATCCTTCATAGCAAGGTTTTTGGCTTTGCATCGTATCAGTGGGACTACTTTCGCTCCACTGCGAATCTCGCGCAGTTGACTGTTCCGACCGCAAATGGTTTTGCGACGCTCGCAAACTATTCTTCGAACCCGCGTGTGGCAAACCTTGTCAAGGCGTACGGCGGGCTCGTGGGCACTAACGGTGGCGATAAGATCACACCGCCTGCGATTCCCCTGGGCCCCAATCCCCTTACCGGCGTGGATCGCGGCACGGTTGAAATGGGAACTGTAGAGCGCAACCTGGGCGCCGATGACAACGCCCCTGAGATCGATCTCAAGGGTGACTACATCGCCAGTTCCAAAGACACACTTAACCTCCGCTTCATTCGCAACCGCTTTATCGCTCCGTACGATGTGTTCAATTTCACCAGCCAGCTCCCGGGCTTCGATTCTGACCAGGACGGTACTTCTTACAACACAGGTCTGGTCGAGACCCACGTGTTCTCGCCCAAGGTGATCAATGAGGCCCGCCTCTCGTATAGCCGCATCGGCTTCTCCTTCGGCATTCCCGCCAGCACCCTGGCCAATCCTCTTTACAACCAGCCAAGCGTTGCCGTCAGTAATATGACGGGCTATGGCATTCCTGGGGGCATTCCGCAGGGTCGCTTCCACAATACCTACCAGTTGCAGGACACCGTGAGTTGGACACACGGCAAGCATTTCATGAAATTCGGTGAAGACATTGCTGACATCCGCGTGAGGGATCAAGTTCCTTTCAATTTCTACGGAGCCATTTCTTACGGCAAGGATACGAAGGCAACTGTGGTTGGGACTGGTTCTACCACCTACTCCGGTTTGGCCAATCTGATCGATGACTTCGGCGGAGCCACGATCAATAATGTGGCTCCAACGGTGAGCCAGAACTTCGGCAGCCCCATCGCTCAACCCAGGCTTTTAAGCCAAAACTACTTCGCGACGGACACTTATCGTCCCATCCCGACGCTGAGCCTCGATCTCGGCTTCCGCTATGAATATAACGGCGCCCCGTTCAACGCCACAGGCACTCCTTACCCTGGCATCGATTTGACCAACCCGTCCTGCTTCCCATTGACACCTGGCTCCACATGCAAGACCAAGCAGCAGGCTGACGGCAGCCAGTGGGGACCGCGCGCCGGCATCGCCTGGAGCCCGACCCTCTTCGGACAGCACAAGACCGTCATCCGCTCCGGATTCGGCGTCTTCTACGATGTGGTCTTCACAAATATCATCGACAATATCCAGGCCAGTGCACCCAACGCTGCCTCGCCGCTCGTCACCAGCAGCGCCACGGCCAACGGAAACCGCGGCACCAGTCTCTGGAACGAGAAGTTTGCCAGCTTGAACAAGAACCCCCTGCCCACCAACACTGACGAGCCGATCGTCAATCACCTGCTCTCACCCCGCACGATGCATTGGAACCTGAACATCGAACAGGAACTGCCATGGGCTACCACCGTTCAGGTGGGCTATGTGGGGGAGCGCGGCGAACATCTCTTCGGCAACACAAACCTGAACCCCTACCTCAACGACAACTTCTCACTTACGCGTACCATCCCCACCCGCGGCTCCATCATTGTCCGCGACAACTCAGACGATTCCGTATATTCAGGTCTGTGGTCGGAGCTCGATCACAAGTTCAATCACCAGTTCCTCTTCCGCGCCTCTTACACACTGGGACGCGCTTTCGATGACGGCTCGGAAA
>JBAWCO010000856.1:0-8697 GCA_049590315.1 Occallatibacter sp.
GCGGGCGAAGTCGAGTACGAGCTCGAAAACGACGGCAAGCCAGTCGGCCTCTATGACATTGAGAACTCAGGGCAGGAGCAGGGTTCGTGGGTAGGCTATGGATCGTGGAAGCCGATGCCTGTGGCCAAGCCCAAAGCTGTGCAACCGCCCAAGATTGAGGATGATATCCCGAGCGATGAGCCGGTGCTGCATCGCAAACATCACGCCGGCGACGCACCCGCCAGCGGCGCGGGCAGCGGTTCTGGGAGCGGCGACAGCTCCGGCAATCCGGCTCCAGCACCCGACCCCGATCGCCCCACGCTGCACAAGGCGGGTGGCGCCGCAGGTGACTCCGGCACAGCCGGCTCAGGCACAACCGGCTCAGGCAAAACGGGCACAACGTCAACGCCTGCATCAGACCCGGATCAGCCAACCCTCCATCGCCACGACTCGACCGACAACAGCGGAACCAGCACCGCAAGCACCAGCGCCTCATCCGACGACCCCGACCGGCCCGTGCTCAAGAAGACCAAGAAGCAGCAAAAGCAGCCGGCAGACACCGCTTACGTGGACTCGGTGCCGGATACATCGGATCCCGATCGGCCGCGCCTCAAACGCGGCAAGGCCGAAGGCTACACCCTGAACGTGATTCCCAGCTTGATGGGCCTTCCCCCCGATCTCCAGCAGGCCGTCGCCGTCTCCGACGCTAAGACTCGCCCTGAACATCCCTGGGCCTACGCCTGGTCGAACCCCGATGACGAAGCCAAAATGAAGTCGGCCCTTGAAGACATTGCGCGCACCGCCCTGGGCCTGAGTGCGCCTCCTCCCGCACCTAAAAAGATCGCAACAAAGACCGCGGCAAAGACCGCGACGCGGAAGACTGCCAAGCCAGCTACTCCACCGCCGCCAACGCCGTTAGAGGGTGAGCAGTTTCGCGTCTTTGAACTTGCTTACGGCTCGGGCGCAACCATGGTGCTGCAGGCGCACACCAGCGGTCCGTTGGCGCAGGAGAAATTTGTGACCATAGTGGCGCAGCCCGATCTCTACGGCAATCCGCTGATCCTGTTGAAAAGCGTCACCGACGGCTCTCATCTCGACGAGACTCCGCGCATGCGCCTCGTAGACGCTGTAGACGCAATGGCCGACAATCGCGGCGAATTGCTCTTTGAACTGCGTGGTGCAACACAGCGCCAGTTTGCCCTCTATCGCGTGCTGCGCGGCCAGGCGGAGAAGCTCTTTGTCAGTGGCGGCGGAGAATTCGGCCTCGAGAGCGAATAGGGAAATCGAATAAAACGTGTCTCATAAACCTGCTTTGTATCAGGGCATCGCTGTACATGCTGCGAAAAACTCAATTCCGAAAAGCTCTGTAACAGGGCCTGACTTTAGTCGGGCCGACAAGCCAATAGAATAAGTCGGGCCTTGGCCCCTGCGGTACGCTTTCCAAGCTTCTCGCCAGGAAACCCCTGCCGCCAGGCCAGCAACACACCGAGCCCAATCAACCTGATCAATACTGCTCACTTGTGCACGATTTCTTATCACTTTGACTACAACTATCGCCGCGTGGGCCTTGACTGATCGTTCCCTCCTATACAATGGCGATATGGGTGGGCATGTCGCCACCCTCCAAGGAACTTCCCCAAGTATGGCATCCATCGTAGTCGCCCCGTCGCCTGAAATCGCACCCGTCACTCCAGATCAAGCCGGTATCGCCGTCCCTGTGTCCACTGCTGCCTCAACGGCGCATGCCGTTCCCGCATGGAAGGAAATTCGCATGGGCAAGGCCGCGACCCTCGGCGATGGAATCAACTGGCTGACCCTCACCGTCGTAGCCCTCTTTCACGTGGGCGCACTGGCGGCGTTCTTCTTTTTCAGTTGGCAAAGGCTGGCGGTCATGACTGTGCTTTACGTGGTGGCCATCAACATCGGCATTGGCATGTGCTACCACCGCCTGCTCACGCATCGCGGATACCAGGTTCCCAAGTGGCTTGAATACATCATGGCCACCTGTGCCACGCTCGCGCTTGAGGGCGGTCCCATGTTTTGGGTCTCCACCCATCGCGTGCATCACCAGCTCAGCGACCATGAAGGCGACCCGCACACTCCTCGCGAAGGTGGATGGTGGGCGCACACCGGCTGGCTCCTCTTCGGCAACTCCCTCCACGCACAGTCTGAAGTTCTCAATCGCTATTCGCCCGACCTCGGCCGCGACCGCTTCCATGTCTGGCTCAGCAAGTATCACTGGATACCCCTCACCGCCAGCGGCTTGGTGCTCTTCGCCGCCGGCTGGCTCTTCGGCGGGCCGGTCAACGCCATCGGCTGGGTGCTCTGGGGAGTCTTCCTGCGCGTAACCCTCGGCCTGCACGCCACCTGGCTCGTAAACTCAGCCACGCACCTGTGGGGCAGCCGCCGCTTTGAAACCCGCGACGACTCGCGCAACAACTGGTGGGTCGCCCTGGTCAGCGGTGGCGAGGGCTGGCACAACAACCACCACGCGCATCCCGTCTCCGCCCGTCACGGCCTCCGCTGGTATGAGGTCGATCCCAACTACTACGGCATCTGGCTGCTCTCGAAACTAGGCCTCGCCCGCAAAATCAAGCTGGCCAAATACGACCGCGCCAACCCCAAGCCCGCAGGAAACTGAGACCGCACAACCCGGACCAAATAGGCGACTGAGTGCCAGCCCGCTGGATTACTGACGATAAAATGGCGTCCGGCTAGGCAGTTTACGGCCACGTGAACTGGATTTGTAAACGCTGGCCGCCACTTCGCTCTCTATCTTCTCTACCCAAGCTCGTTAGGGCCAGGCCCCGTCCGCGAGTATCCCAAAGTCTTCCGGGATCCAAAGTTCGGGTCATGAGGCTGGTTCGCCGGAGGGGTCATTCTCGAGCTCGGCCTGGACAACGGCGATCTCGCGAGGCATCTTGAGCTCGGTGAAGAGAGCGCGGGCGTGCTCCAGCTTCTCTCGCCCGGTCTTGGCGTCTCCTTGCCGGCGTGCCACGAGTCCCCAACTCCAAGAGCAGTATGCCAGGCCACTCCGATTACCGAGCTCGATGCAGATGGTCTCCTGTTTCTTGAGCAGGTCGAGGGCCTCGTCGAGCCGCCCCCAGTCCTTGAGAATGACCGCCTGGTTGCCGTAGCTGGCCTGAAGGCCGTCGCGACTGCCGAGCTCGATGCAGATGGCTTCCTCTTTCTTATGCAGGTCGAGGGCCTCGTCGAGCCGCCCCCAGTCCTGGAGGATGAGCGCCTGGTTGCCGTAGCTGCGTTGGAGGCCGTCGCGATTGCCGAGCTCGACGCAGATGGCCTCCGTTTTCTTGAGCAGGTCGAGGGCCTCGTCAAGCCGCCCCCAGTCCCGGAGGATGAGCGCCTGGTTGCCGTAGCTGCGTTGGAGGCTGTCGCGATCGCCGAGCTCGAGGCAGATGGCTTCCTGATTCTTGAGCAGGTCTAGGGCCTCGTCGAGTCGCCCCCAGGCCTGGAGGATGAGCGCCTGGTTGCCGTACCAAGACCCCAGCCGCTGATCGTCCTGCCTGGCCTGTGCTTGCTTTGCCATGCTCTCGCATATCTCATACGCCTCCGACAGCCGTCCAATGCGTGCGGTAAGCGATTCTGCTGCATAGGCAAGGATATTGAGGTCAGACCAAAATTCTTCATCCGATTGTTGAACAAGCCACTGGAATGCCACTTGAAATTCCGCCATTTCTTCCTGGCAGGCCCTCCAATCCGTTTCCCAGCTCGCAAAGATTTCTTGAATGGACGCGGCATGTCGGGCGCGAAGCTCGTCATTTGCCCCTGCTGCGCCTCGCACCATGGCGTGCATTCGGTAACGTCGCGAGTCTCTGTCCACAAGCTCGAGAAGACTGCGAGAGTAAAGGTCCTTTGTCGCCGCGCGAGCGGTCTCCGCGTCGAGTTCGGCGAGCTGCTGCGCGAGCTCGAGGCGAAAGCCCTCGGGAGCGCAGACGGCCATGGCCGCGAGCAGAGACTGTGCGGCAGGCGAGAGCGTGGCGATGGCCTCGGCGAGCAGGGCGTAGACGTCGGCAGGCGGGTTCCGGGCCATAACGTTGATCGTCAGGAATGGGTCATCGCGCAGCAGGCCCGCGGCGACAGAGATGCCGATGGGCAAGTATTCCAGACGCCTGAAGATGGCGCCTGCCTCGGCGGCATGGCGATCTACTTCGTCTTTGCCGAGCTTGGTGCGGAAGAGCTCGAAGCACTGCTCTTCGGTAAAGAGGGGTAGCGCAAGCGATTGCCCGTACTTGAGGAAAGCGATATTTCGATAGCGCGTGGTGACAAGGATGGAGGCTCGTCCGGCTGTAGATATCAGGGGCGCCGGGGTTTCGTCGTCGACATTGTCGAGGACAAGCAGGCAGCGGTTGCGGGCGCAATAGAAATTCAACGCGCGGACCAGGGCGTCGGTGTCTCCCTCTGGATTGAGGCCGAGCTGGAAGGCTAGTTCACCGGCGATCTGTGCGAGGCTGCGTTGGTGGCAGGGGAGCCAGTGGACGGAGTCGAAGTCCTCTGCATGCCGGTGGGCGTATTCGAGGCCGAGCGAGGTCTTGCCGCGCCCGCCGACGCCGCAGATGGAGACGAGCGAGCCGGGCGACTTCAATTGCCGCGCAAGAGTCGCGAGCTCGTCTTCGCGGCCGATGAAGTTGGCCTTGCGCTGGGGGAGATGGATGGCGCGGGTGGGGCTGGGCGGCTGCGGTCCAAAGTAGTTGTTGACGGTGGCGTTACCGCCGTCCCCGGACATGGCGCTGCCTGGGCCGTGAGATGCCTGGTTGAATTGCGAATCACTCACTGCCGCCTCGGGGACGGTTTGTGCCGAAGTTGTTGGTGACGGTCGAGGTGCCCCCGTGGCCGGAGAGTGCGCTGCCGGCGCCGTACGAGGTCTGGCTGAAGCTGCCGCCTTGAGGCAGCGCCTTGAGAAGCTCCAGCAGCGATTGGGCGGAAGAGACGATCTCGGGGTGGGCCTCGACCTTTGCTGCAGCGAGTTCCTCTGTCAGAACACCCTGGCGTGACTGGGAATCAGGCTTCGCTTCGAGGCTGTTCATCGCATTGACTGTCGGACTGTCGCCGCCAAATTTTCTGACGAGCAGTGCCTTCAGGCCGGAGTAGGCGTCGCCGACGGCCTTTTTGGCGGTGTCAGAGGCGGCGGAGGTTGCCCCGGATACGATGGCGGCGGTGATGGCGCTGGCGATGAGTTCGACAGACATGGGTTTGACTCCGACAAGTTGCTCCGTAAGCATTCTGGCATGGATTGCGGGTGGGAGGTCAGGGATTGTTGTGCGAAGAATTCGGGTTGGCTGTTTTCCCTCGCAAGGCTGGCGATGGCTTGAGCGTGGCTTTAGTACGAAGAGCAGGATCGAGACCCGAAAATGCCCTTGTCGTCGCTGGGCCGAATAGGCGATCAGGACACAACCCCAATTCCAAGGAATGCCAGAGTCGTCGGTCGTTAACTCGGAGTCGCTGGAATTGTTTCTCCTCTATTCGGCCATCGCCCGGCAGTTGCGGGAGCATGCGGAGATAAGGGAGCCGCCCCGGCCACCACGGTCGCCTCTTTGACATACGGTGTACAGCCCGGATGAATCCCCTCGCATCAGAGCTTGCCAGGAGAAAACGATGGCCACCTTCCCGTACCCGCCAGCCAAAGATCCAGAGAAATTTCCCAATCCGAGTATTGAAGATCCCGACGCAATCGAACCGCTCGAAGACCCTGAGACCGGAGAACTCCCCGAAGACGAACCCGATGAAGACGAAGACGACGACATTCCAGACCATGAGCCATTGAGAGCGTAGAGCGTGTTTCAAAAACCTGCTTTGTATCAGGGCACGACTTCAGTCGTGCCGAAATGTGCAAGAATGACAAGGGTTTTAACCCCTGAGGGACGGTAGCACAAACACAACGGCTATTTATGAAACACGCCGTGGTAATTCGATCAGGGCGAGGTTGCATTCCAAAAGCCCGCAGCAACGGCTCAAAACCCGCGCATGCGCAACTAAACGCATGCAAAGCGCGTTGAACTCGGTGATAAAGGCTGATTACGGCACCTTTAGTGGTGAATTACACCCAACTTCAGCATGTATTTCCCCTGTTTTGCATCTTATATTTCACTTTTTCCTGCGCTTATATGCACGCTCTCCGCGAGCCCTTTCGCCGCCCCGCGCATACTGAACGGCACCCAAGCGGACGGTATCGACCGCAGGAATTTGTCTGAAGGGGTTTAGCGAAAATGCTTCGGTGGCCGCCGGCGACTTACCGCCGCGTCTTGGCCCGTATCCACAAAGTGCCGAAAATCGGCAGCGCCACAACCAGCACCAACAACCCCGCGGGAAAGCCGACATAGAGATAAGAGTCCGCGTAGTTCACCGTGTGATGGCCGATCAGATTCCATGCCAGCAGCGAGAAGATGGCAATGCACGTCGACGCGAAAAACGTGAAGAATCCCGCCGCCAGCGACAGCAGCAGTCCCGAGAAAAGTCCGAAGCCTTCGAGCGGAAAACCAAGCACCGTCCCGCCGCGCCTGTGTTGATTCAATGTGGATTCCTTCATACCTGCGGCCTCTCTCGTCTAGAATACAAGTTCAATGAGCGCGGGCGCACAAATCGAACTTTGGCATGCGGAGAAGGTCGCCACGCAGGTGACCGTGATCGAGGCCCCCAACGGCATCCACTACGCCGCATGGGGCGAAAACCGCATCTCCGATACCGACCTGGAGCGGATGGTGGGCGCAGTGCCCGCCACGCTCTCCGAAGCGCTCAAGCGCCGCGCCTACTTTTTTGTCCCGCTGGCTATTGCCGACACCGGCGACATCATGATTGCCCCCGGCTACACCGTCGATCTCGGCGACCGGGCCATCTGCCATCGCAACGCGACTTTTGGCGAAACCGAAGCTGTCTTTGTATCCACACGCTTAGTTGAAGACCGTTTCGGCCTGGCCTTCGAGTTCTTCATCAACATTGCGCACAACTTTGTTGAGGCCGCTGGCGTTCCGGAAAGCTTTTCGTCCCTGGTCTGGTCGCAGGCAGAGGCCCAGGTTCGTGGCGAAACCAGCCAGGACGCATGGGAGACACGCCGCCGCGCCCAGGACCTCCGTAGTTCTGACGCCCGTGCCGGCCAGAAGACCATCGACGAGCGCGCCCGCACCAACTTCTTCGAGTCGTCGTTCTCTGACGCACTTGCCGTCTACATGCTCTCGCTGGCCGTCGACTTCGACTATCACGACCTGCGCGAGCGCGAGTATCCTCTGCTCGCCGCCCCGGCTCTCGCTGAGCGCCTCCGCCACGTCGCAATGCTTTTCCCAACAAACCCCGGCTACGAATTTCAGATCCTCTATCGCCGCAAAGGCTGAGCAAACCGCGCAAAGAGACTGCGGATTAGAGGCGTCTTTGAGATGCAGTTCGCGCGGTTTTCAGCGGATGCGCGCTTCTGATCACATTTTTGGGCGCGAATCACTATGTCTATCTGTCAAATGGGATCGAGGTGCTGCGGGAAATGCGTGCCTTCCTTTCCGCGCTGAATTGACTGCTCCGCCCCGTACTCGCGCTGTGGCCAGCTTTTCCGTAGTCTCCTGATTCCGGTTGGATGGTAGGCCACGCTCAAGTTAGCGGTCAAAACAGCCTGTGATTCTTGATCGAATTCGATTTGCAATTCAGTGTGACGACGAGTGCAGCGCGATTCCAGTATCCGCTACACGCTCTCGGCGGCGCCGTCTGCATCCAACTCCGCACTGCGTGGCCTGTTCAATATCGCATAACCAAGCTCGCCGGAGTTCCAGTCGATGGCGGCATGAAGCACGATCGACGGCCAGAGCGATCCCGAAAAGTAAGCGAGCAATGCAAGAATCAGGCCGACGAGAAATGTTCTGGGTACTTGCTTGACTCCCAGATAGATATGCCCTAGCCCAAAGATCAGCGAGCTGAGCACGATCGCCGCCCACGGTCCAGCGAAACTGGCAATGTACCAGGTGAGAAACCCGCGGTAGAGCGTTTCCTCGCATATGCCTGCGGTTATTGAGACCGCCCAGAAGAGTCTTCTCTCGCCCATCGTGTGCGGCAGCAATGGCTTGGCATATTCGAGCCTGGGGCGCAGCCGCTCCACCACCGCAGGACGAGAGAGAATGCTGCGCTGCTGGCGATGGAACACTAAGATGAATAGCGCCGCAAAGATCAGGAAAAGTGTCGACTGAATGAGAGAGGCGTGCCCAATCACCATGCTGCCCCAGGGCCTTCCGGAAGCCGCCCAACTGAGCAGAAAACCAAGGGTCAATACCCACTCCCAAACTAGAAGATTGCGGAAGTGGTGCAGCCGCGCGTCCGGGACGCCAGAAGCCAGTCTCTTCAGATAGCGCGGCCAACTCCAACGAGCTTCGACAAGCGGCAACATCAGCAGGCTGACAAACAAAATGGCGTAGAAGGTTTGAATTGAACGGGCCATTGCGATCCCCTTTCATTGTCTGGTATCTGTGCCTTTACTCGCCCCGCTGGCGGAAGAGCAGGGCAGCAACCACCTCAGGTTTGGCTTTGATCTTCCCGAAGACCGAGACGGACTTGATGGCCGCGCGAGCCAGCTCCGGCGTCACGTCATCGTCGATCTTCAGAACACCCACCACCCGGATATCCGCGAGATTGCCAGTCGCAACGCGCATTTCCAGGTCTTCGCGACTGTAGATCGCGATTCCGAGTGTCATGAACCGTCCTTCGACAGCCTGCCGCACCGTAGTTGCG